>JBHENG010000027.1:7303-31722 GCA_046262195.1 Pyrinomonadaceae bacterium
CCCTTATTTTTCCCTCCGGTATGGCGCCGCTGCGATATTTTGAGATCATCGAGAAGGTGCGGCTCGCCAGGTTGCCGAGCCCGCTCGCGAGATCGGCATTGGTCCGGTCTATCAGGTTCTCATACCCGAACCTTCCATCTTGTCCAAAGACCATGTCGCGAAGAAGAAAATATCTCACGGCATCTGTCTGGAAATGTCGATGTAGAACGTCCACCTTGATGACGTTCCCCATCGTCTTTCCCATCTTACGGCCCTCGGCATCTAGCAGCATTCCGTGAGCGTATACAATAGTCGGCAACGCGAGTCCAGCGGCATGAAGAAAGGAGAACCAATATACGGTGTGAAATCGAAGGATGTCCTTTCCGACAATATGAACAACCGTTTGCCAGTACTTTTCAAATCCGACGTCGGCCCTTTCGGCATTACCGTAACCGAGTGCGGTGATGTAGTTTGACAGCGCATCGAGCCAGACGTACATAACGTGGTCATCGTCGTCCGGTACGGGTACCCCCCACGATACAGAGCTTTTCAGACGGCTGATAGACAGATCCTGCAGCCCGCCGCGGATGAAAGAGAGGATCTCGTTTCGACGCGCGTTGGGACGGACCAGATCCTCGGTACCCTCGATCACTTCGACCAGGAAATCCTTGTAATCCGATAACTTGAAAAAATAGCTTTCCTCAGAGACTTTATCGAGCGGCTTTTCATGTATCGGGCAATTCGGGATATCCGAACCGTCGAGCATTACGTATTGCCCCTCGGTCTTGAACTCAGCACATGGAGCGCAAAACCACCCGTCATAATAGCCCTTGTAAATCGGAGCATTTCCCAACGGCGTTTTGCTTTCTGCTATCGTGCGCCACAGATTTTGCACCGCCTCATAATGAAAAGGCTCCGTCGTGCGCATAAACACGTCGTAGCCGCCATGCTCCGTGTCGAGCTCAAAGTCGTGGAACATTCTCTTGAGCTCACCGGAAATATAGTCAGCCTGCTCTTTGGGCGTTCGGCCATTCGTTTCAGCGGCACGCTGAATGTTCAAACCGTGTTCATCTGTGCCGGTTAGAAAATATACGTCCAACCCTCGCTGCCTCTTATAGCGTTGGATAGTGTCCCCTACGATAGTTGTATACAGGTGCCCGAGATGGGGCAGACTGTTGGCGTAGTAGATGGGGGTGGTGATGTAAAAGGTTTCGCTCATCGGGCAAAACGCCGTTTGTCTGCGGACGAGAACTCGTCGGTGTTTTTATATCGCGGCATAGCCGGTGCGTTTGCGGTCAGTATCCCGATGCCGAGCGCAAATTCGGCTTCCTGCACCATGGCCTCATAGCTCCACCAATCCTTCACTTCATCCGACGGCTGGTGGTAGAACTTGGCGTTGTAGTCCTTGAAGAATGCTCTTGCCTCTTGGCTAGTGGCTGAGTCAAAATCCTCACCGAATTTCAAATGTATGGCGGGAATCCCGACCTTGGCCAGCGGAAAATGGTCGGAGCGGTAGAAGATCCCCTGTTCCGGCCGCAGGTCGGGGAGCAGCTTGTAACCTCTCGCCAGCGCAGCCTGCTCGACGAGGGGCCACAGTGTCGAACGTTCGGCGCCGAGGGGGCTGAATGAGGAGACCTTTCCGACGAAATTCGCGCTGTCGATGTTGATATTGGCTGCGGTTCTTGAGAGCGAAACAAGCGGGTTCAGCGAATAGTACTCGGCGCCCAGCAGCCCCTGCTCTTCGGCGGTCGTAAACAGGAACAACGCCGAGCGCTTCGGCCTCTGACGCGCCGGCATTTTTGTCAGTACGTCCGCTATGCCAAGGACAGCGGCCACACCCGAAGCATTATCAAAGGCACCGTTATAGATGCGGTCTCCCGACGCGTCAGGTTCCCCGATGCCCAGATGGTCCCAATGCGCGGTATAAACAATAAATTCGCGCTTTAGCCGCGGATCGCTGCCCTCTACCATGCCGACGACATTTGGCGAGTTGAAGTTCATCATCTCGCTGTTAAGATCGAGCCGCACGCGGAGGCCGGTCTTTACGGGTGTGAAGTCGCGGCTCTGCGCCTTTTTGCGAAGGTCGTCGATATCGAGCCGGGCGGATTTGAGAATGCGGTTGGCCGCCTCATTGGTGACCCATGACTTCATCGTAAGGAACGGCGTCCGGTCGGCCCGTGTGCGAGCGATCTCGTAACGCCAGCTGCCGTTAGAGGCACGGACGACGTTCCAGCCGTAGCTCGCGGACTCGGTCGTGTGGATCAAAATAACGCCAACAGCCCCCCGACGGGCAGCTTCTTCGTATTTATACGTCCAACGCCCGTAATAGGTCAGCGCTTTGGCCCCGAAAAGGTCCGGCTCGGCGTCCGTCGCCGGCGGATCATTGACCATCATCATAAGGACCTTGCCGCGATAGTCGGCAGCCGGGCCTTTGTAATCGTTCCACTTGTAATTCGGCGCGTCTATGCCGTAACCGACAAAAACAAGATCGGCACCGACCGAAGTTTTCGCCTTTTGGGCGCTCGTCGTGGCGACAAAGTCATCGCCGAACCTGAACGATTCGTTCCCGATCTGCAAAGTCGTCTTCGGGTCGGCTTTGACGCCCACCAGCTTTACGTTTTGAAGATAGCTCCCGCGATTTGCCGGTCTGACGCCGCTCGCCTTCATCTGGTCGGCGATATACTGCGCGGCACGACGGCCGCCCGCGTTTCCGGGCCCGCGGCCCTCGAAATCGTCGGCTGACAAACGAATTACGCGTTGGCGCATCTTGTCGGCGTCGAAGCTCGCGGTCAGATCTTGAGCAAATATCGAAGTGCTCGCAAATGCAATAATTAAGAAAAAGGCCGTTATGCGTTTCATAAGACTATCCCTTGATCAAGGCCATCGCCTCGGCTCGCGTACGAGGATCTTTTCTAAATCCACCCAGTACGGCTGACGTGATAGTGATCGAGCCGGGCTTTTTTACCCCTCTCAACGTCATGCAGGTATGTTCGGCTTCGATGACAACCATGACGCCGATCGGCTGAAGCTTTTCATAGAGCGTGTCGGCGATCTCCTGTGTGAGGCGCTCCTGCACCTGCAGCCGGCGAGCAAAGACCTCAGCGATTCGTGCGAGCTTTGAAAGCCCGATGATGCGGCCCCCTTTTGGTATATACGCAATATGACACTTGCCGGTGAAGGGCGCCAAATGGTGTTCACAGACCGACGCTATCGAGATGTCCTTGACGATCACCATCTCATCATGGGAGTCGCCCGGTAAAGGAACGATGTGATCGCGCGCGTCGATCCACATGCCCTCGGTTAGCTCCGCATAAAACTCGGCAACGCGTTCCGGAGTTTTCTTCAATCCATCGCGTCCGAGGTCCTCACCCATACCGCGCAGCATCAGCCGAACGCCCTCCGCGATCATCTCCATATCTATCTTTGCATTGCCGGCTTGTGCCATTAAGTTGTTTGATGCCAAGTCTTTGAGTTTAACGTTTTTGGAGTCAATCCGAAAGCTTGGGCGCAAAGGCCGGTGACGTGGAAATTTTGTAAAGCCTCGGTCGAACGTCTATAATTACTGTTTGTTTCCCCGCCGATAACAGATCTCTAATGACCCTTACGGAACTTGAAAAACAACTTCGCCAGTCGATCCGGGAAACAGCCCAAACTACATTTGGGATCGACCTCGGAACGATCGCGAGCGAACGTCCGCCAAAAACCGAACTCGGCGACCTCGCTTTCCCCATTGCTTTTGAACTCGCTAAATCAATAAAGCAATTGACCGGCGATAAACAAAATCCACGCGAGATAGCGCTGACTTTAAAGCCCAGATTAGAGAGCCTCTCATTTGTCGACAGGGTTGAAATTGCGGGTCTTGGGTATCTGAATGTCTTTCTCAACCGCGGAAGCTTTCTGATCGATAACGCGGCGGCCGACCCGTTGCCAAACCTCGCAACGGGCGCAACGAATTCGACCGGGCCAAAAGTCTGTGTCGAGCATACGTCGGTCAATCCCAATAAGGCTGCTCACATTGGCCATGTTCGAAATTCGGTATTAGGCGATACGTTCCAGCGGATCTTAAAGGCCACCGGCAAACGTGTTGAAGTACAGAATTATATCGACAATACCGGCGTGCAGGTTGCAGACGTAGTCGTTGGCTTTGTGCATCTGGAAGGTAAAGATCTCGAGGCGATAAGGGCGCTTGATGCAGAGCTTACTGCCGACGGTAGAACATTCGATTACTACTGCTGGGACCTTTATACAAAGGTGGGGCTTGAGTACCAAACCAATCAGGAGCTGCGGTCCAGACGCATGGAGATGCTCCACCTGATCGAAGCCGGTGGGAATCCAACCGCCGAACTTGCTGACTATGTAGCGACGCGCAATGTCCAATGCATTCTGACCACCATGGAACGGATCTCCATCAGATACGATCTGCTTCCGCGCGAGTCAGAGATTTTACATCTCCATTTCTGGGACAAAGCCTTCGAGCAAATGAACGAACGAGGAGTGATCCATTTCGAGACCGAGGGAAAACATGCCGGCTGCTGGGTGATGCCCTTTGAAGAGCATGCCGGAAACGACGAGCACGAGACGGATAAGATCCTCGTCCGGTCTAACGGCACCGTTACTTACACTGGTAAAGACATCGCGTACCAGATGTGGAAACTGGGCATCCTGGGGCTTGATTTCAATTACCGTCATTTTCACAGGTACAGGAGTGGACAGAATGTCTGGATCACCACCACAGATGCGGCCACGGCGGAGGCGGCTCCCGCTTTTGGCGGCGGTGAGACCATCTACAACGTTATCGACTCTCGACAGTCTTATCCGCAGGATATCGTTCGCAAGGGCGTCGCTGCGATCTCGCCGGAGAATGGCGAGCGCTCCAGCATTCATCTGTCATATGAAATGGTCGCCCTGTCGCCTGCCGCTGCGGAGGAACTTGGCTTCAAATTGGCCGAAGGGGATCGGAAACGGCCTTTCATCGAAATGAGCGGTCGTAAAGGACTCGGGGTCAAGGCCGACGATCTGATCGATCGTTTGGAAGTAAATGCCCTAGCTGAGGTGCAGGTTCGGCATCCCGACGCGGATGACGCGGAGAAAAAGGTCATCGCGCACCAGATTGCTATAGGTGCTCTACGCTATTTTCTGCTCAAATTTACGCGAAACACAGTCATCGCTTTTGATTTCAAGGAGGCGCTCTCGTTCGAAGGCGAAACGGGATGCTTTTGCCAGTACTCAGCGGTTCGGGCAAATTCGATCTTCCGAAAATTGTCAGACGCTGATAGTCCGGAGCTATGCCGCGAAAGATTGATCAACAACGATGATATTCGGACCGTTTTATCAAACGAAACGGGCGATGAGATCTGGGCTCTTACGCTGCTCGCCTCGCGGCTGGAGGAAACCGTTAACCAGGCGGCGACAGCAAATGAGCCTGGGGTCCTTGCAAAATATACGTTTAACCTGGCGAAAGCATTCAATCTCTTCTATCACAATCACCGCATCATCGCGGAGCCTGATGACACCACACGCGCCGTTCTGGTTGTCGTTGCGGATATCGCCAGACGGGCATTGACCTCGGCTCTCGACACTCTTGGTATCGAGGTCCCGGAAAAGATGTAGTAGTTGACATCGGTCTGGCATCTTTGATACAAAAACAGTAATGAATTTAGCAGGAACGAAATTTGGGCAGTCAGCAAGAGCGCGACTCAACGAGGGTTGGTGCGTTTTACGGCGCCCGATGGGTTTCGATTCTAGGATGGCACGTTCGTCCAGCTAGATTAGATTTCTATTTCACAAGGCGCCGCTCGAATTTTAGTTCGGGCGGCGTTTTTCATTTTATGACGGATTTATCGAGTTTTCTTGCAAAAGCGAAAAGCGGCAATGTGGTGCCGGTTGTTGAGACCATGCCAGCCGATCTGCTGACGCCGTTGAGCGTCTACCTGAAGCTGTCGTCAGGTTCGGAAAATTCATTTTTGCTGGAATCCGTAGAGGGCGGGACAAGCCTTGCACGATACTCGTTCATCGGGGCCAACGCTGACTTCGTCGTTTCAAAGCGTAATAAACGTGCTGAGGTCACGCGGCAAGGTAACGTCGACGTTCATGAAACGAACATTATCGAATATTTGCGACAACATTTCGCCGACCTAAGCGCGGCATCAGACCCCGAACTCCCTTCGTTCGTCGGTGGGGCCATTGGCTACCTGGGTTTTGACTGTGTCGAGATGTTCGAGCCGTCGCTTCGGCGCGGAATCGACACAAAGGACTCGACGCCTGACGCTTGTTTCATGTTTTTCCGATCGGTCGTGGCGTTTGATCATGCGAAACAGGTGATCAAGATCATTTCACTCGTTTTTACAGATGAGGCCGAAGACGAGTCAGGGTTGGCAGAACTCTACAACGACGCCGTCGGTCGAAATAACAAGATAAAAACAATACTAGAAACAGGCGAGTTGACCATTCCACGATGTGACAGTTCCGGCGGTAGTCCGGATGTTACGTCTAATTGGGAACGACAGAGTTTCGAAAAGGCCGTTGACGATATCAAGGACCTGATACGGGCCGGGGAGTGCTATCAGGTTGTGCTGTCCCAGTGTTTCACCAAACGGACAAACGCGCCGCCCGTAGCGATCTATCGTGCATTACGGTCACTTAACCCGTCGCCGTATATGTTTTTGATACGGTCCAGGGAGCGCGCAGTCGTCGGAGCGTCACCTGAGATGCTGGTCCGGTGCGAGAACGGCGGGCTTGAGTACCGGCCGATCGCGGGAACGCGTCCGAGGGGAAAAACCACTCAGGAAGATGACGCGTTGGCTGACGAGATGCGGCGCGATAAGAAGGAGGTCGCCGAACATCTTATGCTGGTCGACCTTGGAAGAAACGATCTCGGCCGGGTGGCGGAGTTTGGAACGGTGACCGTCGACACGCTAATGGCTGTAGAAAAGTATTCCCATGTTCAGCACCTTGTGAGCTCACTTTCAGCGAAACTGCGCCCCGGCTCCGACCGGTTTGATGTGCTTGCGGCATGCTTCCCTGCCGGCACGGTTTCGGGAGCTCCAAAGGTTAAGGCCATAGAGATCATCCGCAACCTCGAGCCGACGCCCAGAAATATATATGCTGGTGCAGTAGGCTATTTCGATTATTCAGGAAATATGGACACATGTATCGCTATACGCACTTTGGTGATCGAAAACGGCGTCGCACGTATACAGGCCGGTGCCGGTATCGTGGCGGACTCAGTCCCGGCGTCAGAGTTCGAGGAAACAGTCAACAAGGCGAGGGTGCTCATAAAGGCACTTGAGATCGCGGAGGCGGAGGCCCTTTAATGTCGACGAGCGTTCTGCGTCATTACTTGAATGAATTTGAAAACGGACGTGATGTTGCTTCGTCCGACGCCGAGGCGCTTTTCCAGAAACTGATCGGGGAATCTAACCAGAATCTGCTGGCTGATGTGCTGAGTGCGTGGAATGATAAAGGCGTCACCGAGGATGAGCTTTTTTCATTTGCGACGATCATGCGAAAGCGCATGAAGAAGATCGCTCTGAACGCCCCGGCATTTGTTGATCCTGTTGGGACGGGCGGCAGCGGTGCAAAGACGTTCAATGTATCCACAACGGCTGCCTTTGTCATTGCGGGAGCTGGTTTACCGGTTGCGAAACACGGGAACCGCGCCGCGACGAGCAGCTCGGGCAGTGCGGATGTCCTGTCGATGTTGGGAATAGATGTGGATGTAGATATTTCGACGGCTGAAAGGTGTTTTTACGAGTTCGGACTTTGCTTTATGTTCGCTCCCCGATATCACTCTCTGTCACCAGTTCTTGCCGCGGCTCGGCGGGCAGTAAAGAAGCCCACGATCTTCAATAATCTAGGTCCGCTGTGTAATCCGGCGATGGCGCCTCACCAGGTGATCGGCGTATCGAATCAAAACATGCTTCAAAAAACAGCGAGGGTTCTGGCGCGACTAGGCACAAAGAGATCCTGGGTAGTAAATGCCGCGATCGGACTGGATGAGATCGCGTTGGAGGGACAGACACGTGTGTTCGAAGTATCAGAGAACGGGGTCGATACCTTCGAGGTTAATGCCCGGGATTTCGGGGTCGAGGTCGGCAACGGCGACCTACCTGTCGGGTGCGCAGCCGAGTCGAGCGCCCGCTTGATCACACAAATCCTCAACAACGAGGCAGCGGAAACGGGCGCCGAGGACCTTGTTCTGATCAACTCTGCTGCGGCCCTTTATGTCGGCGGATGTTCATCGACGCTGCCCGATGCCTATCGAATGGCGAAGGAAAGTGTTCGAAGCGGGGCAGCCCGTGAAAAGATGATGCGGCTGGCATCGGAGACTAGCAGATGAGCGACACTTTCCTCGACAGGATAGTTTCTGCAAAACGCGTGAGCGTTGATCGAAAAAAAGCGGTCGACGGCGAAGATGTTAAGCTTCGGGCGCGTGAAGTTCGTTCCCACGGTGCTGGAAAAAGTCTGCACCAGGCTCTGTCCCGTCCTGATCGCACCAATATTATTGCTGAGATCAAACGTGCATCGCCATCAAAGGGGATCATAAATGCGGAAATCGATATCGTAACGCTGGCACAAAGCTATAGCAGAGGCGGAGCAGCCGCAATTTCGGTTTTGACTGAGGAGCAGTTTTTCAACGGTACGCTGAATGATCTGATCGCCGCTGGGAATGCCGTTGATCTGCCAATCCTTCGAAAGGACTTCATAATTGACGAATTTCAGATCTATGAATCTGCCGCCGCGGGCGCCGATGCCATACTCCTTATCGTTGCCGTTCTGACAGAAAATGAGTTGAACGATTTCCATAGGATTGCCAGAAATGAGCTCGGTCTCGATGTTGTGGTTGAGGTTCACGATGCCAAGGAACTCACCGCCGCCGTCGCCTGCGGCGCGTTTATTATAGGCGTCAACAACCGCGATCTGCGATCTTTCGCCGTTTCGCTCGACGTATCACGTCAGTTGATCGGAAGCCGACCCGCTAATGCACTCATAATCGCGGAAAGCGGCATCACCAGCCGGGCGCAAATTGACGAATTGCGGGCACTTGGTTTTGACGGTTTTCTGGTTGGCGAAACGCTCATGAGAAGCGGGGATGCTGAGTACGTGCTGGCAAGATGGGTTTAAGTATGATCGTTCCAGGCAACAGCACCGTCATCAAGATCTGCGGTATCACCAATATGGAGGACGCGCGGGCGTCTGTGGAGATGGGAACCGACGCTCTGGGATTCAATTTCCATGAAAAAAGCTCGCGGTGCATCTCTCCCGAGGAGGCAGGCTTGATAACGGCTCAAATTCCGGAAACAGTCATGAAGGTCGGAGTTTTTGTAAACGCCAGCTTGTCAACCGTTTTGGCGAACACGAGGATTGCAGGCCTTACGGCCATTCAGCTTCACGGCGACGAGACTCCGGAGTTTGCTGTAGATGTCAAAGCTGAGACTGGACTTCGTGTGATCAAAGCATTTCGCGTGGGCGCGGGATTCAACATTGATGAAATTGCAGGCTATAAGGACTGCTCTGTGCTTCTTGACGCGTATTCCTCTACCGAGCAGGGTGGAACCGGCATTCAGACTGACTGGACTATCGCCAGACAGGTCCGAGACAACATCGAAAGTTTATATTTAGCCGGCGGGCTCGCATCAAACAATGTTGTTGAGGCTATTGAACTTGTGCGGCCTTACGCGGTCGACGCGTGCAGCAGGCTTGAAACGCGACCCGGGAAGAAGGACCTGGCCAAAGTAAGAGAATTTGTAAAAGCGGTGAGAGAAGCTTTATGAACTACGAGCCCGATGAACGCGGTTACTGGGGTCAATATGGCGGACGATTTGTTCCCGAGACGCTTGTCGCTCCCCTTGACGAGCTGACAGCAGCCTACTTGGCCGCCCGCGGTGACCAGGGATTCCGAGCCGAGCTGGATGACCTGCTGCACAACTATTCAGGACGACCCACGCCTTTGTATTTCGCAAAACGCCTAACTGAAAAACTCGGCGGGGCAAGGATCTACCTTAAGCGCGAAGATTTGAACCATACGGGCGCTCACAAGATCAATAACTGTATCGGCCAGATACTGCTTGCCCGCCGCATGGGCAAAAAAAGGATAATCGCGGAAACGGGTGCCGGACAGCATGGAGTGGCCACCGCGACCGTATGTGCGTTGTTTGGCCTCGACTGTGTCGTGTATATGGGGATGGAGGACATGCGGCGACAGGAACTGAATGTATTTCGCATGCGTCTTCTCGGTGGCGAGGTCCGTGGTGTTGAGACCGGCTCACGCACACTCAAAGACGCCATAAACGAGGCCCTGCGAGATTGGGTAACAAACGTCGAATCGACATATTATTTGTTGGGATCGGCACTCGGACCGCACCCGTATCCAATGATGGTGCGGGACTTTCAAAGGTGCATCGGCGACGAGGTCCGCGAGCAGATCGTTTCGAAGGAAGGTCGGCTGCCAGATCTCCTCATAGCTTGTGTCGGCGGCGGCTCTAATTCTATTGGCCTCTTCCATCCGTTTCTTTCGGACGACGTACGAATGATCGGTGTTGAGGCCGGGGGCCGCGGTGAGAGCCTCGGTGATCATGCTGCAAGGTTTATGGCGGGCGGCGATGTCGGGGTTCTGCAAGGGACAAAGAGTTACCTGCTTCAGGATGAATACGGCCAGATAGCGCGAACGCATTCAGTCTCAGCGGGACTCGATTACGCCTCCATCGGTCCGGAACACGCGTATTTGCATGACGAGCACCGGGTCGAGTATGTATCGGCGTCCGACGACGATGCGTTGGAAGCATTTCAGACCCTCGCGGTAACAGAAGGCATCATTCCGGCTCTGGAATCGTCCCATGCTGTGGCTCACGCTATAAAACTTGCGCCCGAGCTGCCGCGTGGTGCTGTCATGGTTGTAAACGTCTCTGGACGCGGTGATAAGGACGTCCATACTGTTCGGTCTCTTCTGACAAAGGAAAACATATGAGCCGCATTACGGACCATTTTTGGGAGAATGCCAGGAGTGGAAAAAAAGCATTCATTCCATTTATAACGGCAGGCGACCCTGACCTGGACACTTCCCTCTCGATCATTGTGAAGTTGGCAGATCTCGGCGCGGATGTGATCGAGGTCGGCGTGCCGTTCAGCGATCCGATGGCCGATGGGCCCACCATCCAGCTTTCTTCACAGAGATCTCTGGAAAGAGGTACGACTCTTCCGGATGTTTTAGAGCTTATCGCCGCCGCGAGGCGGTCCACCGAGGTTCCCATCGTCTTATTTACTTATTTCAATCCCGTCCTGCGATTCGGTCTCACTCCATTTCGCGATGCCGCGTCCCGGGCCGGTGCAGACGGTGTGCTATTGACTGACGTGATAGAGCATGAAGCAGACGAGATCTCTCGTTTACTCGCTGAAGCCGATATCGATCTGATCTCACTTGTGGCCCCCACGACATCGCAGGCCCGTCTCCGGTCCATCTGTGAACACGCGAAAGGGTTTATTTATGCCGTTTCGCTAGCCGGTGTCACGGGCGCCCGGGATGAATCCAGCACGACGGCAGAGGCCCTTGTTCGGCGTGTCAAGCAGTTCACAAAACTCCCCGTGGCCGTCGGTTTTGGCATCTCGACCGCGGCCCAGATCCAGGAAGTATGGCAATATGCGGACGCAGCGGTCGTGGGCTCGGCGATCGTTTCAGAGATCGCCAAGGCGAAAGATCCTGAAGGCGCTGTTGAGAGGGTGAACACATTCGTTTTGGGCCTGTTGCCGCAGTTTGCAAAAGCGAAGGTCGAAAATTAAAGTTAAAGTTTTGTTTCCGTAGGAATGACTTACATATGTTGATAGTAATGAAATCGGATGCTTCACCATCCGATGTAGAAAAGGTACTTCATGTTATTGAGGCTCTCGGGTTCCGCGGACATCCGCTGCCGGGCGAGAACCGCACCGCGATCGGGGTTACCGGCAACAATGGTGCAATCGATCCGGCTCATTTCGAAAACCTCCAAGGCGTCGCCGAGGCCATCCGCGTAACCAAGCCGTACAAACTCATTTCCAGGGACCTTCGACCTGAAAAATCTGTGGTCAAGGTGGGAAACGCCGCCATCGGCGGTGACGAACTCGCGATCATTGCCGGCCCCTGTGCACTCGAAGACCGAGCACAGGTTTTTTTAACCGCAGAGGTGGTGGCCAAAAGCGGCGCACGCTTCTTCCGTGGGGGAGCGTTTAAACCGCGTACATCACCTTACGCCTTTCAGGGCCTAGGCGAACCGGGACTCAAAATGCTGGCCGAGGTCCGCGAGCAGTTCGATCTGAACATCGTCACCGAGGCAATGGACGAACGAGGCGTCGATGCCGTCGAAAAGTATGGCGATTGTATTCAGATAGGGGCGCGAAATATGCAGAATTTCTCGCTCTTGAAATATGTCGGGCAGACCCGGAAACCTGTCCTGTTAAAGCGAGGACTTTCCGCAACGCTGGACGAGTTGCTGCTAGCGGCCGAATATGTCATGGCCGAAGGCAACTACGATGTGATCTTGTGCGAAAGAGGCATCCGCACCTTTTCGAACCATGCCCGGAATACCATCGATCTTTCGATCATCCCCGCTGTGCATCGTTTGACTCACCTCCCTGTCATTGTCGATCCGTCTCATGGAACGGGCCACAATTATATGGTCACCCCCTTGGCGCGCGCAGGCGTAGCTGTCGGATCAGATGGTCTTATAATCGAGGTCCATCCCTGTCCGGAAGAGGCGCTATGTGACGGGGCTCAGGCTCTGACGCCGGCACAGTATCTAGAGCTGGTTAATCAAGTCGCGGCGATACACGCCCTCGTTTGCGAACCGGCTGTTGTGACGGCGAATTAGCTATTTCTTCAGCGCGGTGACGAAGTAAACAAATACGGTATAGTTCCCGAACTATACCGTATTTTTTATCTCTCACCTGGTGCCTTTTGCCTATTTCACCAGACGGAGTTTTAACAAAAAATAAAACTGGATATAACAGCTCACCATCCCGGTGAGTATCAGGAGCGTCATCGGAACAAATTTGAACGATTCAGGCAATACCGTCCCAATGCCGAGGCCGTAAAAAAGCCCCAGCACTCCGCCGACAGCTGCGACCCCTACCCTCGTCAAGAGCCAGCTTCCAAAAAAAGGATTTTCATATCCGCCTGGTAAAAAATATGGAAGAACAAGGATCATTATTCCCGTGAAGGCTACCAGCAGACCGTCAACCGATAACACGTTCATGCCCCTCCCCAATTCAAGCTCCAGGAAAAACAACACAATCATTGTGTCGTGTCCTCTGATCCCTTTAAACATATCGGTCATATCTTTTCCCTGTTTTCATTGCCTTCAGCTGAAGAGATCTCTTGATCTCATTTTTTTCGGGACGTACCGCTGAACTGCTGATAAGCCACACGGAAAAGCTCTGACAGAGCGTTGGCCGTTTCGGGAGTTAGCTTCTTATCGGCCCTCAGATGAGCTTCAACGATCTCAGGCGTAGGCTCGTGCGGGTAGTAGATGACCGGCTCGACGTCTTGAGGTGAATGCTTTTTCATAAGCCGATCTACCGGCATATCCAGCCACTGGGTCAAACGTGCAATATTGTCGGCGTCCGGGCGGCCCGTTCCGTTCTCTATACGCGACAGAGTTGAAGCGGAAACCTCTGTAACATCGGCCACATCGCGCAGGCTGAGCTTTAGTTCCTCCCGCCGCCTTTTTATTGCACGACCGAGTTCAACCGTGCTGATCAGACTTTCGTTTTTGAATGCCATAATTTTAGTTTTCCTCCAAAGATGACTAAGTGCCAAAGTGAGAATTCATTTCACTGATAAAACATAACACATCATTTTTTTGATTGCAACACTTTGTTTCGCCCTTGCAACAAATAAATTGTTCTGGTACAGTGTTGCATGACTGCAACGGTTCGATAGCGTATCCGAACTGTATAAATAACAACCTGAGTCTTGTGCGAGTCTGGTACAGGGCGAACAGAAGTCGCTCTTGCGTAGGGAAACCGGTCTAGACAGCCGAATGAATACCGACGCCGCAGCGATCTTAAAATCACAAAGGAGAAAAAATGAAAAGCACAAACGTCAAAGAAATCAACGAAATAGATACACCGGAAATCATCGAGAACGATGAATTGTCCACCAATAATGTCCTTGATTTTTCCACGACACTACGCGAGCTTCGAAAAACGGTCGATCCAAATCTGGTTCGCCAGCGAGCTGGTCGCCGTGACCGCGACGGGAACGTCCACATGGTGGAATATGTCGAGTGGCATACGGTCGCTGACATCCTGGACGAAACGGCGCCAAATTGGGCACACATGGTAAAGGCTATTCGCCCGATCGGCGATATCATTACGGTAACCGTTGCGATCACGATCGACGGCGTTACACGCGAAGGGATCGGGACGGGTAAAGCAAACACGGAAACAGGCATCAAGAAAGCAGAACATGACGCACTGAAACGGGCCGCCGTAAAGTTTGGGATCGCCCGCGAGCTGTACAAGCGTGAGTTTGACACGATCGAACAGGAAGAAAATCCGGCGGCGGCGCCCGCTTCAGCAAACTATGATGTGATGGCAAAGAATATCGGGGACATGATAACGCCAAAGCAGATCGGGATGATAAGGGCGCTTTCGCGGGAGTCAAATTTGGACACTGATCAGATATGTTCTAAAACGATGGGATGCGGCATCCTCGAGCTATCGAAACGAGGGGCGTCAGATCTGATCGAACATTTACAGGAGCTCCAGAGAAACGGTCAGGTACCAATGCGCCGGGTGGGGTAATCTGCCGAATATGTGTGGATGTAAGGCGGCATCAAAAGATAGCCGCCTTTTTTTGTGTGAAATATTGATTACGCTGCCTTAGCCGCGGATCGCAAAATTATCATTTCCCGCTTTACAACTGCCTGGTGCCCGTGAATGGCACTGGCTGAGGCACAATCGGCGCGGAAATGGTCCCCGACAAAGAATCGCCATCAGCGCTTCCTGAAATGGCAAATTCCATCGACTGCCCCTGCATCTTTGTCAACGCTGTTGCGGTTAGCCGGTCACCGGACACTTTACCATTCTCGATACTTCCGTTCCCGAGCATAGTTTCCAGCGTGCCGGTGACCACATCCTCGTGTTGTTCGAGCGATAGCGATACTGGGAGTTTTTGACCCTGGAAATCGATGTTGAGCCGCCATTTGCCCGCTACGTTCGCCATTTCACCGTTTGTTGAATACTTATCTTCGCTTTGCATGTTACCCTCGGTATCGAAAACCTCGACCAATTCAGTGTAATTCCTTACTTGCGGCAGTATGTCCCGCGCATCGCCCACGATCACTATAGCCATTTCATCCGGTCGTATATGTTCCTGGGCCACCCGCTGCACGTCCTCCGCCGTGATCGCCTCTACCCTGTCGCGATAGGTCTGGAGATAATCGCCGGGTAGACCATAGAGATACTGGTTAACGATCAGATTCGTCAGCCCTTCCTGAGTTTCGGCCCTTAGCGGAAACACCCCGGTTAGAAACTTCTTTGCGTCAGCGAGCTCATCAGGTTCCACCTTTTCGTCTCGTATTCGGTTGGTCTCATAAAAAAACTCCTTTAGAGAGTCACCCGTGACCGGTGTTCGAACCTCGGCAGTCGCTTCGAAATCACCGGCGAGTTTTTTGGTTTCGACGCGTGTATACGCTCCGTACGTGTAGCCCTTCTCTTCCCGAAGATTCATGAACACACGCGATGAGGCTCCAGCTCCGAGGACCTGATTCATCACGATCAGCGGAAAGTAATCTGGGTGGGTACGGTTGACGGCGAGGTTCGTCAATACGATATTCGATTGGGCTGAGCCGGGCCGGTCAACTATCGTTAAGCTCCGGGCGGTTCGCGATCGTGGGGACTCGAACTGCGAATCGATAGCATCACCAGCCTCCCAGTCGGCAAATAACTCGTTCAGATTATCGATCAGTTCATCTCGCTCTACGTCCCCGACTACGATCAAAGTGGCATTATTAGGTCTAAAGGCCGCGCGATGATGATCCTCAAGGATCTGGCGATCAAGCTTTTCAATATCCGATGCCGCAGGGGCTACTTTCGAATACGGGTGCGTTCCGTAGATCAACCTAGCCGCCTGCTCGTTGGCAAGGAATCCCGGCTGAGAGCGCTGGAACTTAAGGTTCTCGATCGTATTTCGCCGGTAGAGATCCAACTCGTGCTCCGGGAATGTCGGTCTAAGAACTGTCTCAGCAAGCAGCCCAAGTATTTCTGAACGGTAAAGCGATAAAGCTGATCCCGCGATGATGGTGAAATCATCAGAAGTATTTGCCGAGACCCCTGCACCGAAGCGCTCGATCCTTTCAGCCAATTCCCGACTCGTGTAGGTCTGGGTCCCCTCGGTCAACATAGCCGCTACAGCCGAAGTCAATCCGGTGTTATCGGGTGGATCATTGATATCACCAATGTTGAAAGCAAGCCGATAGCTCACAAGCGGCAGCCGTTCATCTTCAAAAACGATGACCCTGAGTCCATTTGCGAGATTTGTCTCTATAGGCCGCGTAATTGCAAAGCTTACCGGTTCTAAGGGCGGTGGCGGAAATTTGCGAAGCTCTGATGTCATATCAACTATCCCTTACCTGCGGGAACGATGTCTAAAAGTGCACGATTGTCAGTATTCAAATAAACGCCCACTGCCCTTCTGATCTGTTCGGGGGTAACGGCAAGCAGCTCGTAAAGCTCGGAATTGATCAACGTCGCGTCGCCGTCATAAAGAGCATATTCAGCGATCTGTTGAGCCCGGGACATAGATGACTGCCTGGTCCGCACTGCATCATTGATCAGTTGGTTCTCGATCTTTTCCATCTCTTCCGACGAAGGCCCATGAGCAGCAAGGTCGTGAATCTCATTCATAATGGTTTCACGAATGCGGCTTAGGTCCTTTTCAGGTTTCGGTATCGCGCCGATAAATATGCTTGACGGACCCCTGCGCTCATCCGTGAACCCAAAGAGCTGGATAACTGATTCCTCGCCCTTAACCAGCTTCTGATAAAGACGCGAGCTTTCCCCCTCATAGAGGATCTTGCCAGCGAGATAAAGAGCATTAAACTCCGGCGTGCGGCGCGGCGGCACCTTCCAACCCATCAAAAATGCAGGAAACGGGGCAAGTTTGTCTTCCCACTCTTTGTACTTAGCTGCAACAGTTTCGGGTTCCGTAACGTCTGTTTCCGGAGCCATCGGCTGTGATGGGATATCACCAAAATACGTTTCGATCAGTTCTTTGGCGACATCGGTGTCAAATGAGCCTGACAGAACCAGCACCGCGTTGTTGGGTGCATAATAAATGCGGAAAAACTCGCGTACATCCTCCACCGTCGCATCGTCTAGGTGTTCCATTGAACCTATAGTCGAATGGGCGTTTGAGAAGTTCTGGTAGATCATCTCATTGATGAGATCAAAGATCGGTCCGTACGGCTGGTTGTCATAGCGCAGCCGTTTCTCTTCTTTTACTGCTTCCCGCTGATTATCAAGATTCTCCTGAGTTACAGCTAAGGATCGCATTCGATCTGATTCAAGCCAGAGGGCCAGAGGCAGCTGATCGGCCGGAAGCGTTTCGTAGTAGTTAGTTCGCTCGCTCGAGGTCGTGCCGTTCATTGTACCGCCGGCTTTCATGATGAACTGAAAATGTCCCGCCTTGGGTACATTCTCCGACCCCTGGAACATCATGTGTTCAAAAAGGTGAGCAAAGCCGGTGCGCCCTTCGCGCTCGTTCCGCGAGCCGACATTGTAATAAACCGCTAAGGAAACGATCGGTATGACGTCGTCCTTGTTTAGAACAACCCGGAGACAATTGGCTAATGTATATTGCTCTATTTCAAGAGGCGGAAGCTTGAACGCGTGTGACATAGACTCCGGGGCCAGAAACACATCCTTGCTCGCTTTCCGAGTCATTTAGATTGACGTCGAAAACGGCCATTTTTCTGGATCAATATTCATCAAAACATTTTGATTCGGAAAATGCAAAATGTTTCATATCTGCTTGTCAGATTCAACAAGTAGCGGGTTTATATGGAATTATAGGCGGGTTAGGCATATAGGTAATCAAACAAAACTATGATCGGTGGCTGATGGGTGCCGCCACCGCCGCCGATCTTTTTTTCGATGCAGCTGCGAGAGTCACTAACGTAGTTGAACGTACCAGTTTGCCTAAATCTATGGCTTCAATATTGAAGTATGTGTCCGCGTTGACACTGATGGCTGTATTCGCGTCCTCCGGATCATCCCAAATGAAATCATTGGGGAATGTAGCTGCTGACCCATTTGTAATTGGTCACGGCATCACCTTTTCAGCGTCAGGCGGTTCTGCCGGTGCGAGTTCCTCGTCGGTTATGCGCTCGCGGATACTCGCAGAAATGCGTGAAGCTGAGCACATTATTAACCGATTTCACGTAGACGGGCGTCGAATCGAAACCAGTTCATTAAGTTCGGCCGCGGTGAATGGAATGCTTCGCTCGCTCGATCCGCATTCGCATTTCTACAATCCTTTAGAGTGGAAGGACCTGCTTGATGAGCAGCAAAGCTCATACGCTGGGATCGGTGCAACAATTACCAATTTCCGGTCCGGCTCGACAACCGAGACGTACGTTCTCTCTGTAGTACCCGGATCGCCCGCGGAACGGGGGCGGCTTCATTTCGGGGATAGGATCATTGCCGTAGATTCGGAGAAAATGGCGAACCGAGATTCGGAGGAGGTTCGCGATAAGATCAGAGGTCCGGCCGGAACGATGCTTTCCCTTACTGTAGAGCGAGCCGGGACAAGACAAATAGAACAGATCCAGGTCCGTCGCGCGGAGTTAAAACATCCGTCAGTCCCGTATGCCCACTTGCTCAAACCCGGTGTGGGGTATATCGCGTTGACCGAGGGTTTCACATATTCCACATCGGCAGAATTCCGAACCGCCCTACTCAATCTAAAACAACTGGGAATGAATTCCCTGGTGGTGGACCTCCGGGGCAATCGCGGAGGCATTGTTGAACAAGCCGTAAAGGTCGCCGAAACATTTTTACCTTCCGGGACCCTCATCCTAACTCAGCGGGGCCGGAGCGGAGCCGATAATCGGGTATACCGCTCAAGCAGTCTACGGCCTGAGACGATGCCGTTGGTGCTCTTAGTTGATGCAGATACTGCCTCGGCGGCAGAGATAGTTGCCGGTGCCTTTCAGGACAACGATCGAGCTCTGATAGCGGGTGAAAAGACCTTTGGCAAGGGGCTCGTCCAGAGCGTGATCGATCTGCCCGGCAGCAGCGGCCTGACATTAACGACCGCCCGATACCTCACCCCTGCGGGCCGTTCCATTCAGAGGGATTATTCAAAAGTCGATCTTTATGATTATTTTGCAAATCGCTCGGTTTCAGCAGCGATCGACAGACCCTATTTTGAGGCAAGAACGCCCACTAATAGACGCCTGCTTGGCGGAGACGGCATTCTGCCCGACGAGATAGTCCCATCCAAAGATATCACCATCGTTCAGGCGTCCCTTCTCGACTCGCTCTTCTTCTTTGCTCGTGAAGTTGTCGCCGAGCGGCCTGTCGTTGCAACAGGCCATCCGTTATCATGGACCAGCTTGCAAAAGAGGATCGCTCCGACCGACGTGTTTGTTTCCGACGACCTCGTGTCGGCGTTTGAGACCTTTGCATTGAGGAACGCGAACGGAAAAGTCGATCTGCACACGCTGCGGTCCGAGACCGGCTTTATCCGGCTCCGCATGCGGCATAACCTCGCTCTCGCCGCACACGACGTCAACACGGCACACAGGCTGCTCATCGAAAACGACCCCCGTGTCGTTCGCGCCATCCAAGCCCTCCCCCGCTCCGCCGAACTTGCCCGCCTCGCCGGAACGGCCCACAAACGACAATAATAAAAGCCGCGGTCATTGGACGCCGCGGCTTTTAGTTAAATCATGCCCAAGTCACCGCTTAAGCTTTAACGCAAACTGGATCGCGCGTGCCGATTCACCGGACTGGTCGCGGATCCGCACCTAACACAGACAGTAACGCTGATCTAAAACTCAGTTCACCAAGCAAGCTTCAAAGCGAATTGGATCACTCGACCAGATTCGCCGGTTTGCACGACCGTCTGTGTAGACGGGGGGGCAACGGCCGCACAGCAGGTTTGCGCAAACAGACTAGAGCGAATGCTGGGCGACCCAGACGACGCATCACGCGGATTGTCAAAGTTTGCGTGATTCAGAGCGTTGAACATTTCGGTCCGGAACTGTAGTTTGAATCGCTCGGTCAGCCGGAACGTCTTCAACAAACCGATATCCAGATTCCAGTAGCCAGGGGCCGTGAATATGTTGCGTCCCGCTCCATTGGTACCGGGCGCCGGCAGGCAAAAGATCTCATCCGGCTTCGTCCCGCAGGTGTATGGATTACCGGTCACCGGGTTCAAGCCGACTGGCAGAAAGAGCACGGGTCCGGCGAAAGTCTGCCCCTGTAGATACTGCAACTCCGGTTTTACGTAATGCTGCACCCCCGCGCGGGATTCGTGGCTGCCGTTGTATGTGAAAGTGCCACTGCGAACGGCGAACGGTTCACCACTCATCACAGTAAAGATGCTGTTGATGCTCCATCCACCGACGATGTGATTTATGAAACCAGGTGCTGAGCCCAGGAATCTTTTACCCTCGCCGAGGGGAACTTCCCAAACCGTCGACCCCTGCAAGACGTGCGTTCGATCGAAATCGGACCGCGCGCGCTCTTCGCGAAAATTCCGAATATCTGTCGGCGTCCGCGAATTTGTGCTGGAGAGTCCGCCACCCGATGCCGCCCCCACGGGGTCGACGGACTGGTTGTCGATCGATTTACCGAAGGTGTAGGCGAGCCCGAGACCAAATCCCCGGTCGAATCGCTTTCGAAGAGTGAATTGCGCCGCATGGTAATTCGAATCACCGCTGTTATCAATGTAAGTGATCACCGCGAACTGCTGGTTAGACCTCAGTTTAAGGCCCAACGTAGTGTTCTCAATTCTTACCGCAAAATTGCCGACGCTATTGCGGTTAAGGTCGGTGATCGTGGTCGAAGAGTTCAGAAATGTCGTCGCCGCGGCCGAAGTCATGCCCCCTTGAGTTTGAAGAGTATTTAAAAGGGGCGGTGTCACGCCCGTAACACCCGCGGGACAACCCGTGCCAGTGGCCGTGCAGCCATTGGCGCGATTTTGCTGCATCGTGATAAACGATGGAACCAGAGGATCGACGTTAACCTGGTTCGCATCGTAGGCCATAAAAAGATGCGTTCCGTGACGGCCAATATACGCGGCCTCCATCACTATACCCCCGGGCAATTCGCGCTGGAAGCTGAGGTTCCATTGATGCACAGTGGGGAGCTGCATCTGCGGGGCAAATACGGTGACTGGCGGTGCATTAGACCTTAACTGCTGAGGCGGCGTGAAGAAAGTAGACGGGCGAAGGGTTGGCGCCGGCAATTGCGTCGGAAACCCACCCGATACGGTACTGTTAATTGTCGGCGAATTCAGACAGCCGGCGGTGATCGAAGTAAACGGGAATGTTGTGGTGCATGACTGAATGAGTCCCGGGATCCTTCCGGCGGCGGCAGTAACCTGAAATGAGGAAATCGTGTCAAAAGCTATTCCATACCCAATGCGTAACGCGCTCTTGCCGGAGCCACCCGTGAGTGAGTGCAAAAAGCCAGACTTAAAGTCCGGGCTCCAGGCGACGCCAAGACGCGGACCGATCGCTCCATTAAACTTACCCTCGTACCAGTGTTTGGCGGGTACAAAGGTCACCGCACCTGGCGCATTGACAACTGGCGTCGCCGGCAATGGCGTCCCCTTAATTGGACTCGCAGGAACGAACACATTAGCGTGAGGCGAAGTATTCGCCGGCGGGTTGATCTCCCAGCGCGCCCCATAGTTCACCGTGACATTCGACCTGAACTTCCATTCATCCTGAAAATAGAAGTTGTACTGATCCAGGTTGTGCTTCTCGGCAAAAAGCGTGATGTTGTCGCCAGTCTTAAACGGCAGGAAAACGTCATCGCCCAGGTTCGAAATGAAGGTCTGTGAGAATCTGGCAGGCAAACCGTAGAACGTATTGATCAGGTTGCCCAACGTAACCAGATCGTCCGAGGTATTGATCCCCGGAGCGGCAGTAAATGCCCCGCCCGCAGTCGTAAACGGATCTCGGTTCGTCTGCGAGAAGGTGATCGACGGCGTCACGTTGATGCCGCCGGGCTGTCCGCGCTGATCCACGTGCCGATAGAACCGCAGGTTCATACCCATACGAAATACGTGCGACCCGTGAACGATGCTCAAGTTATCCAGCAATTGCGGCGTCGTTACCCAACGCGCCGTACGTGGCGTGCTGATGTAGGCCTCGCTGATACTCGGAAAATCAAACGGAGGCACATCGGGCCATTTGGGATTTGCCTCGCCCTGCGTGAACAAAAATCCAAAGCGCCCATAGCCGGCTGTGAACTCGTTTACAACTCGCGTGGAAATCACACGCCTGTAACTGATCGCAAGGTTGGAGGTCCGTCGGAAAACCTCACCCAATGGCGGGCCACTTGGATATACCTGAGGCCGGCCGTTCAACGGATCGCCTTTCAGCGTGTTGTAGTCCGAAAAAAGGTAACGTACAAACATGCTGTTGTTTTCATTGAAATTGTGATCGACACGCGCGGAGTATGCCGGACCACGGACGGCGGTGGGAGGGTTCCAGAGAAACGCCGCGGTATTTAGCCCATCACCATTAGTGAAATTATTCGGCAAAGGCATTGGGTTAATGATCCCTGCAACAACCGAGTCGATGACACGGTTTCCGAGATTGTTCGGGTTATTGCTCGGCGTTCTAACGTCGTACGTCCGGATGCACCGCAAAGAAGTCAGTGTCGCGCATGCGGCAATTCCGGCAACGAGATTGCCTGAGCTATCAACCAGCAGGGGGCTGTTCCGCGTGATCGTCTGTCCCGCAATTACCAGCGGGTTCGCCGGATCGGGTACGAAATAGCGAAACAGTCCGGCCTTTGCTGATGCCGTGTATACGATCGGAATGCCAAAAGTCTGATCGATCGGCTGTGTAAAATCGATGTGGTTGTACTGATAGCCACCGAAAAAAAATGTCTTGTTCTTCCTTATCGGACCGCTTGCCTCAAATCCGAACTGACCGAGCCTGATCAATGGCTTAGGAGTATTTTGAGCATTCGCAAAGAACTCGTTGGAATTCAACGCCTCGTTGCGCAGGTAGAAAAAACCCGTTCCGTGATACTGATTTGCACCCGCGCGAGTCGCGATGGAGATCGAGGCGCCGCTGTTGCGTCCTTCCTCGGCGGTGGCGTTGTTGGTCGTTACTTTAAACTCCTGTACGTTGTCCGGATTGATGCGGTACAAATTACTAACCGGGTTCGGTACCGAGGACTCATTGGCCTCAATGCCGTCGATAGTTACGTTATAGGCACGGTCGCGAGAGCCATTTATATGAACACCGGAACCGGCGGCGCCGGCTGAGCGCTGGACCACGCCCGGTTCGAGAAGAACCAACGTGAGCGGATTTCTGCCGTTCAACGGCAAGGTTTCGAGCGTCCTTTGATCAACCACGTTACCTATTGTGGCCGTGTTCGACTGGACCCCAATTCCTTCCGCCTGCACCGTCACGACCTCCGTGACGTTACCCGCCTCCAGAACGATTTCCACATTCATCGGTGTATTAACCTCGACTACGTTGCCGGTCCGAATGTTCTTCTTAAATCCCGTTTGCTCCACAGTGATTGTGTAACGGCCGGGAAAGATCGATGCGAACGTATAAAGTCCGCCGGACGTCGTAACCTGGGTCATTGATACACCGGTTGCTTCATTCGTAGCAGTAACTTTTGCACCTTCGATTACAGCACCGACCGCATCCGTAACGACGCCGCTCAGACGCGATGTACCGCCTTGAGCATCCGCCAGGAGCGACAAGGAAAGCAAAAACACCGTCACAACGAGAATATTTACAAAACGAGCGTGGATCATCTTCGTTCCTCCCAGAGACAAGATAGTAAAAATAAGCCTGATGAATATCGGTACTGTTTAGATTTAGTCGATATGAATACTAGCGCATTTTTTTCCAGATTCCTACGAAACTGTGCGCTCGGCGGTCATATTCGATATCCTGAAGCAGTATTATCTCGTTATGTCGTCAAACGGCCCGGTCGCGGCAAATCGGGTCCTGACGGCGGGCGATCCCTCCAGTAAGATATGCGCTCCAAGCTCTGCGCGGGCCGCCGGCCGTCTAGCACGGCTAGCGGCTAATACCCGCGACTCGAAATAAAAAAAGCCGCCTGGCCGAAACCAGGCGGGCTACAAAATGATCACAATTCCTTAGAAGAGTAATCGGAAACCAAAGCGGACCTCCCGCGGACCCTGGTAGATGTGCGGCAGCTTGTACCGATTATCGCGGGCTCCTGAGACAGTCGCTATA
>JBHENG010000028.1:0-31232 GCA_046262195.1 Pyrinomonadaceae bacterium
ATCGAATGCTTTGACCAATGTGTTTGCCTTATCGAGCAATGACGTGCCGTTGTTTCGGTCGTTGAATTGTGCGACTGCGCGCATCCAAAAAGCTGTAATAGTTTCGTGATATGGCATTTCTTTACCGAGATCCACTTGAAAGCCAAACTCCAGGAGATGTAAAATCCCGGCTCGCATTTTTGCGGTTGCGGCTTCTAGATCGTGTTGAGTGACATAACACAAGGCCACGACAAGATGTTCAGCGTGTTTCCAGCCGTCCCGCGAAATGCTTGCTTTTTCAAAAGATCGGAGAAGCGCATGAATGTCAGCCTCATTTGTGAATCTCTCGTTCATCGTCGTATCTAATCTACAAATCGTAAAAACAACGAGCCTTGACGGTACCCCACGGGGGACTTCAGTGAAATGCTTTGCGGAAAAAGAAAATGCGGCCGGGTGTATCCACCAGCCGCAATTCTTTCATGGATCAACCGCTAAATTAAGCTGCTGCGTCGATTCTAACCACCTCTTCCATTTCATCCATGAACAGATACTTTCGCCACTCGGGCCGATTCTCTGCATAGTGACACAAAAGCACATGATCCAGGCCCAGGCGAAGCAGTTTCTGGGACGTAAGCAGCGGCATGCGGGCCTGTTCCGGAGTTCGATTGCCCTTGCGCTGATTACATTTGACGCATGCTGAAACCAGGTTGTGAGGTGTGCTCTCGCCGCCCTGCGCTCGCGGGAAGATATGATCAAGCGTCAGGTCTTTTGCATGCTTGTGTTCCCCGCAGTATTGGCAGCGATACCTATCACGAATGTAGATCCTTGCCCGTTTCATCGTGGTCTCGCGGTTGTTCCGCCGTACGTGAATATAGTGTCGCAAGCGAATGACGGATGGCACGGGAAAAATGGTCGAAGGGGAGTGCAGTACATTATCGCCGTCGTTCTCCTCAACAAACACGGCTCCGCGAAACCACAGACACACGGCCCGAGCCACGCCTACCGTGCCCAAAGGTTCGTATGAAAAGTTTAGAAGCAGAACGCGGCCTGTAAGCAAAAGACTCTCCTCCTCAAAATTCTAACTGGTAATGTAATATCAAAGGCTTATTTTCGCAAGCACAATATGTTGGTGCCATGACACGCTGGTCGACTACATCTTCAGCGACGTTCCGCCACCCGTCGATATAGCCCTTCCTGACTGTGCACAGTCGTTGTAGGCTGTTCCGCCTTCGAACAATGCGCCTGACTTGGTCGAATGGACACTTGGGTTTGAATATCGTTATCAGAGTGCTCTTTCAGCGTACATCTATCCTTTAACGCAGATAACTTGCTTTAACTCTGCTACGACCTCGACCAGGTCGTTTTGTGCCCGCATTACTTCTTCGATGTCTTTGTAAGCGCCGGGAATCTCATCGACTACGCCCCGGTCTTTTCGACATTCGACGCCGCTTGTCTGAGCTTTCAGGTCCTCCTGCGTGAACGCCTTCTTCGCCGCGGTCCGCGACATCTTTCGGCCGGCATCGTGCGAACACGAGTTGAAAGCGTGTGGATTGCCCAGTCCTCGGATGATGAACGATTTCGCTCCCATAGAACCGGGAATAATCCCGTAGCGCCCCGCGTCGGCGTTGATCGCACCCTTTCGGGTGACGTAGACCTTATCACCGAAGTGCTCCTCGATCGCGACGTAGTTGTGATGACAGTTGACGGTGATCTCAGGATTCCACTCCTGCTGGTTGTTGAACATCCGGTTGAATGATCGCAGCAGTCGCTTCATCATGATCTCTCGGTTCTTCATCGCGTATCGCTGGGCCCAGTCGAGGTCGTGCCAGTACGCCTTGAACTCATCTGTTCCCTGTACGAAGTACGCCAACGCCGGATCGGGAAGCGTGTTGAGATCGTGAAGCGTCTTAGCCGTTGCGATGTGGCGCGTCGCAACCTCGTTCCCGATGTTTCGCGAGCCCGAGTGCAGCATCAGCCAGACGTCGTCCGCGGTATCGAGACAAACCTCGATAAAGTGATTTCCACCGCCAAGCGTGCCGAGCTGTTTCATCGCCTTGGACTTTCGGTCCTGGACGCTGCGGTGCAGCTGGCCGAATTTGGCCCAGCCTTCCCATTCGTTGGACTCGCCGAGCGGGTCGCGATTTTCATTAAATCCGACCGGTATCGCCCGCTCTATCTCGTGTCGGAACACGGCCATTTTTCCATCGAGTATCGAGCTTTTGAACGGCGTCTTAACCGCCATCATTCCGCAGCCGATATCGACACCGACCGTTGCCGGAATGACGGCGTCCTTCGTAGCTATGACCGAACCAACCATGGATCCGATCCCGAGATGTGCGTCCGGCATCAGAGCGACATGCTTGTAAAGGCACGGCAGGCGTGAGACCTTACGAAGCATGTTGTGCTCATCGGCTGACATCTCATGAGTTACCCACGAGAAAACGTCGGCCGAAGCCCCACTTATGTTGAGTTTGTTATGCGGCATGTTCTTATGCTTAGATGAAACTAATAAAGAATTAGACGGACAAAAATCACCGATTACGTGGCGCTTCTCCACCTAAAGTGGGTTTAGACCTTTATGATTGGGAGTATTTTTGTTAAAAGTGTCTGTAGCCTTTTGACTCAACGACAGATGCTTTTCCACTTCGAACGAGCTCAACAATACCAACCTTTCCGGTAACTTCGCCGATAACGGTAAAAATTCTTTCATCAGAGGTAGATAAAAGTCGATCGAAGTCTTCTATCGATACGGTAAAGAGCAGTTGATAGTCTTCGCCGCCATTTATAGCAAGTTCCAATCGATCTTCTTCTGAGCCTATTACTTTAGCAAGATCCGGATGAATCGGTATCTGCTCCGCTACGATCCTTGCGCCGACACTGCTTGAGCTACAAATGTGTTCAAGATCGGATAATAAGCCATCACTAATGTCAATCATTGATCGCACCATCCCATTTCGTTGCAACGACATAGCCAAGGCAATTTGAGGTGACGGTTTAAGATGGGTAAGAAGCAGATTCTGTTCCCACAACGCGGCCTCCGTACCATATTGTCCACCCGCCTCAAGGAGCTGTAGTCCGCCAGCGGAGCCGCCCAAGGTTCCCGTCACGACGACCAGGTCGCCCGAAACAGCCCCGGATCGCACGAGTGCTTTTCCGGAAGACACTTCACCCGCCGCCACCGAATCAATCACCAAGCGGTCAGGGGACCGGGATGTGTCACCTCCAATCAACTCGACGCCGAACTGGCTTGAGAGAGCATGCCAACCCGCATAAAATCCGCATAAGAAATCAGTTTCCCAAAGGTCCGTTGGAACACCGATGGAAATCATCGCCCATTTTGGCACGGCGCCCATGGCCGCGACATCGGAGAGCGACACAGCAAGAGCCTTGTGGCCAAGCATTTCTGGTGTGGTCCATGCCAGCCGGAAATCAATGTCCTCTACCAGGAGATCGGCTGTGACAACAAGATCGACCTCGCCGTCTTTCGGCAGCACCGCACAATCGTCACCGACGCGACGGAGGTCGTGTTTCCTTTTGATGTTTCGTACAAACTCGAACTCGCTTATCATGCAGGGAAGCGTTGACACAACTCTATTAAATACATAGAATAACGGCGGCGAATTTTACATCAAACTTTAACACAACGCATCAAGCAAATGGCACAGGAACCTGTAGTAATACCTGAGAAAATTTATTTTAAAATTGGTGAAGTGTGCGAGCTGGTGGGTGTCCAGGCTCATGTGCTGCGGTATTGGGAAACCGAATTTCCGACGCTGTCGCCTCAGAAGAACAAGTCTGGGCAGCGAAGTTACCGTCGCCGTGACGTTGAAATAGCGCTACGGATCAAGCAGCTGCTTTATAACGAGATGTTTACGATTGCCGGGGCGAAAAAAAAGCTGCAGACCGAGCAGCGGGACGGCTCGAAAAGCAAATCATCCGACCGGTCACAGACCCAGGCCTCAAGTTCTCGAATTAAAGCCCCGACGTTATTTGACACCGGTTTTGGGGCCTCCGACCCGCCTCGCGACGTCGTGAGCGAAACCAATGATTCGCAGACTTATTCATCAGAACAAAAGGACGTCCTGAAGACTGTCGCTGCACATCTGCTTGAAATCCGAGAAATGCTTTCCGCCAATCGTACACAATAAGCAACCGGCCTTCATGAAGTTTGACAATTTCCGGCGGTAAAATTAATCTTAGAATTCGATTTTTCGGGACGTAGCGCAGTCTGGTAGCGCGTTCGCTTGGGGTGCGAGAGGTCGTGAGTTCAAATCTCGCCGTCCCGACCACATATGCTTCCGGTCCATCAAGGCCCGGGAGCATTTTCGCTTTCGTCCGAGTTTTCTGCCGAGATTGGAGTTGATTGGTATGCCCTCTGGCGGAGGCGTATCAACAGAAACTGGTTTGTGAAGGCGACAATGCCCCCGATTGCCAGTAACACCACCGCTAAAATAGGTGCAAAGGAATACCGTCGGTCTGTGAGGCCATTTTGGTTGCTATAGTCAATAAATGACCGGTCTAGCCAGAAATATCTGATGACAATAAATGTGGCGAAAAAAGTAAAACTACTCCAGATCGCCCATGCCCGTTCCGTTTCCCAAAACACGCCGTTTGCCAACATTAAAAGAACTACTGTGGCAATGGGCAGCGTCACCGATGCCAGCCTCGAATGATATTCATAACCAGCTGCCGCGGCAGCGGGCATACCAATGCTCTGCAACCAGCTCCACGAGTAGTAGCTGAAAAACGCCATTTTGGCGACCGCCAAGACTAATGTGCCGAGGTAGGCTTTGCTCCACATAAGGGCACTTTTAGCATTTAAAGCTGCGAAAACAAAACGACCACTCCATCACGTCCCGGTCCTTTCCATTCGAATTACATTTTACTGTGGCTTGACCGTCAGATAGATGGTTTGCCCGCGACGAGTGATCAACAAAAGCACAGGCGAGTCGCCTTTGCCCTCTAAAGCCGCAGAAACGTCAGCAATGGAATTTACGGTTTTTCGATTTACTTCGAGAAGCACGTCACCCGGTGCAATCCCTGCCTCCGCCGCCGGGCCATTTTCGTCGACATCCGTCACTATCAGGCCTCCAGTGTCAGAATCCAGGCCGAGTTGACGTGCAGTCTGCGGCGTAACGGGCTGTAAGCTCAAACCCAGCCGGCCGTTTTCATTTTGTGGATCTGTTCCATTGCCGCCGCCCTTGTCAGACCTTTGCGACTGAGGTTCCCGGTTCTTTAATTCATCCAGGGTCGCGGTCAATTGTAGCTCTTCACCGTCTCTTACAACCGTTAGCCTTATCTCGGTACCGGGCAAAGTTCCGGCTACCTTGTTCCGAAGTACATTGTTATCTTCTATCTTCTCCCCGTTAATGGCCGTTATCACGTCACCGCGCTTGAGACCAGCCTTTTCGGCCGCACTGCCGGGCTGCACACTGCTTACGAGAATGCCGCTCGTGTCTTTCAGTCCAAATGCTTTGGCCGTTTCCTCGGTCACATTTTGAATGCCGACGCCGAGCATACCTCGACGTACTCGACCGTCTTTCAGCAACTGATCCATGACAGATTTAGCCATGTTCGAAGGGATCGCAAACGCAATCCCGATGTTGCCGCCCGCGGCACCGCCCGGCGACAAAATCTGGGAATTTATGCCTATCAACTCTCCGTTGATATTAACGAGGGCCCCGCCAGAATTACCGCGATTGATAGGAGCATCAGTCTGAAGGAAATCTTCAAAACTCTGGCCATCGCTTAAACCAGTGCGCCTACCCTTGGCTGAAATAATGCCGGCCGTTACCGTTTGCCCGATGCCCAATGGATTACCTATCGCGAGGACAATGTCACCTACACGAACGGCATCCGAATTACCCAGCGTGAGAGCCGGGAGGTTTTCTGCGTCTATCTTTAGCACTGCCAGATCGCTGGGCTGGTCGGATCCAACAATTTTTGCCTCATAGGATTTATCGTCGCTCATCAAGACCGTTATCTTGTCCGCTTGCTCAACAACATGGTAGTTGGTCAAGATGGTTCCGCTACCGTCCACAACCACACCGGACCCAACTCCGCGTTCGATCGGTTGCCTCTGATTCTGTTGGGGCAAACGAAACTGCCTGAAAAAATCGTCCATACCTGGCACCTGAGTCTGTGGTGTGCCTTTATGCTCTGCCTCGATCCGGACAACGGCGGGTGACGCCTTTTGGACAACATCCGCATACGAAGCTCGTGTGCCATCGACCGCGATCGGAGCCGGGGGTCCGACCGGATTTGTAGTGGGCCCCTCACCGCCAATTAGCCCCGACCGGCAAGCACCGACAGAAGCCAGGGAAGTAACCAACACAATAACAAGCCCAAATTTGATATTCATCCACCTACTCAAGACTCTATCCATATTCTTTCAATATTAACCGTTCTCTATCCGCTATCAAACAACTAACACATACGAACATCTGGTTGGGGCGGTTCGAAAAAAGTGAGACCGCAACAACTTATGACGAGATTTTGGGTGTAATATCGTTGAATATATAGGCGAGTGATTTGTAAATCAGTTTCGAACACAGAAACGCGGGCGCGTCAAAGTTTTCGGAGTACGAATATTCCACCAGGTCCATGCCAATAACCTTCTTACGTTCCGTAAGCTTTTGTATGAGAGTTAAAGTTTCATACCAACCTAAACCGCCAGGTTCAGGCGTTCCAGTTGTCGGCACTATACTGGGGTCCAGGCCGTCAATATCTATCGTTAGATAGACGTTCTCCGAAAGGCAATCTATGGCTCTGTCGATCCAATCTGTTTTGCCCACAATATCTCGGGCCCAAAAAATCTTTGTAGGCAATCCTTCACGAATTGATCTGGCCTCGTCACTTGATATTGAGCGGATCCCGATCTGCACCGAGGGAATACGTAGATCCTTCACCACTCGGGCCATGATCGAGGCGTGGGAATGCGGCGTACCATCATACGAATCGCGCAGGTCCGCATGAGCATCGATTTGTAATACGCTCATATTTTCGTACTTTTCTTGGTGTGCCTTGATTATAGGTGCGGAAATTGAGTGTTCACCGCCGATCATGCATAAAAATTTACCCTGCTCCAGCATTTTCTTGGCGTACGTGTACAGATCGGACATCATCTCATCAGGAGTTTCACGGGGTGTAAATTCCGGCAGTGTGTGGATGCCAATCTTATAAACCTCTGAATCTGTTTCCTCCTCATACAGCTCCATATTTCTTGACGCGTCCACGATCGCCATTGCTCCGGCCCCAGTTCCCGCGCCATACGAAACCGTCCCTTCGTAGGAAACGGGGAGTATTAGCACCCGGGCAGAATCGAAATCGGAGAATTGCGGTTCATCTATCCCACCGAAATTCATTGGTAAGCTTTCAGATTCAGACATAAATCAAAAATGGATAGTTGAAATGAGGCAAATCATTTCAACTATCCATTATCCTTCGGAATATATTGTTTAGGGTACCTCTATGTTCATTTCTCGGCCAGAAAAGCTGAATGTCGGGCGCTTGCGGCCTTTCATAAATTTGGCAGCGGTTTGTGAGAGTGCAGTGATAATCATCGGCAACGCTATAGAGGGGTCCGCAGGTACGTAGGCAGTGGTCGCTCCGCGATGCAATTTGCCAAAAATCGAGGTGTGATTGCCACCGTATGAGGGTGTTCGACAATCAAGAGGTGTTGTGTCCGTAGCGATCGAGATAGCATACTTGTGCCCTCGCGGAGTCGTTCGAGTGATATAAGATGCCAGTTCTGCGACATTAACGAGGTTCTGACTACCCATGCTGCCAAGTGTAATGATGCCCGAGTGACGCGTGCGATGAGCAATCGCCATTAACTCCATGGAATCTTGGGTAGTATCGAACATTATCTGGATCTTCTTTTCGAACTTTGCACGTGCAATACCGATCGCCATCTCTGAACCTGGCAGGTCAGGACAGAATACGGGGATCCGGGATTTGTAAGCAGAGGTTAGAATTCCGTCTTCGTGAGCGATCTCAGAGAGCTCTCGACCAAGTAAATGCAGAAACTCGCGGCCCGAATATGAGCGGCTCAACTCCAATTGATTGATCACGCTGCCGATCCATTCATCAGCCTCCTGATACTCTTCACGACTTGCGATGATATCGCCGACCCTCATAACGTCTGAGTTGTCCAACTCGTCGTCGCTCATAGTCGGATGAGCCTGGTAATGATTGCGTCCTAAGATCTCATGGATATCGTGATAAAGAACTGTTCCTGACATGACTATCACGTCCACGAAACGGTTTTTTATTACATAGGCAAGTAATCGCCTCATGCCGGAGGTAATTAGGTTGCCCGAACCGCAAAGGTAAATTGTTGAATTGTCGTCGAGCATATCGAGCCAGATGCGATGTGCCTCGGCTAGTTGTTTTGCTCCGAAACCAGCTCCTTCCATTTTTTCGAGAAGCCCCGCCACGGACCGGTCCCTATCGATAGGGACGGGCCTTGTAGGGACCGTCAAAAATTTTGAAGCCTTTGTTTTCTTCTGAGCTACCATCTTTATTTCTCCAAATCCTTAAAACTGTAAATCGCCACTTATACTATTTGCCGTTCGGTGTGAGGTACGTATAACTTTCGACCTGATCCTCATAGAACTCTATAACCTTGCTGCCCTCGGCGTTTGATAAGCGTCCCTCTTTGATCCGCTGGAGTACTGACCGGCGAAAAGTGTCGTGTAGCTGACCCGGGTCGAACCTCACCGACGAAACCGCCTCTCCCAGAGTGGCTCCATAGATCACCTTTTTGATGATATAGCCATCCTCGCCTATAAATACGTGGGCTTCATGCGGAACCCCGAAGAGATTATGGTTGTTTCCCATTACCTCTTGATAGGCCCCCACAAGAATCATTGCCAGGTAATATGGCTCGTTTTTGACAAGCTTATGCAATTCCAACACGGGTTTTACGTCGTGTAGATCGACGAATTTATCTACAATGCCATCGGAATCGCAGGTTATATCGCATAGCGTAGCATATTCCGCGGGCTTTTTGTTGAGTTTATGTATTGGTAGGATCGGAAACAGTTGCTCGAGCGCCCAATTGTCAGGCATTGACCGAAAAACAGAGAAGTTAGCGAGATATTTAGCGCACATCAGGCGGCGAAGTTCGTCAAATTCTTCCGCGACATATTTTTTAAGCTGCGCAAATTGATCAGCCCGTTCGCAGATATCCCAGAACAAGACCTCGCCTTTGCCTTTTGCTTCAAGTGAGATCAACCCAAGATTGAACATGGTGAAAAGCTCGTCACGGTTTTCTAGTGCATCGTGATAGTACTCCCGGTAGTTCTTGCCGTTGATCGTCTCCCGGAGATCATGCAGCTCTTTGACTATTTGTGGGTCGTCCGGATCCATTTTCATTGGAATCAGACTACCCACGACCGTTTCTATCTCATCCTGAACGTTTGTAACGAGTATCGCGTGATACGCAGAGAGGAAGCGCCCGGATTCCTGAATAATTGTGGGATGCGGTACGTTTTCGTCGTCGCAAACGGTCTTGATAACGTAAATCACGTCATTCGCGAATTCCTGAGCATTGTAATTGGCCGACGATTCGAAAGACGTGCGTGATCCGTCATAGTCCACAGCCATACCACCTCCGACATCGAGATAGTCGATAGGGATCTTCATCTTTTGGATCTTGGCGTACGTTCGGGCCGCCTCCTTCATCGCGTTTTTGATGCGTTTAATATCCGTTAGCTGTGATCCGATGTGAAAGTGCAGAAGTCGCAGCATGTCTATTCGTCCTGCCTCCTGGAGCCGAGTGATCACCTCTAAGATTTCCGTAGTTGTGAGACCGAACTTGGCTGCTTCGCCGCCCGATTTTTCCCACTTGCCTGATCCCTTCGAATACAGCTTTACGCGAACGCCCAGCATTGGCAGCGGCGTGTCGGGGTTGTCGAGTGTGATCTTTTCTGCAATGTCGAGTGTATGATCGAGCTCACTTAGCTTCTCGATGACGATGACGACATTCTTACCTGCCGCTGCGCCGGCAAAGGCCAGTTGAACAAAGTCACGGTCCTTGAAGCCATTCAGAACAAGAAGACTATCTCTCGACTGTTCGAGACCGAGCGCTGCATAAAGTTCGGCTTTCGAACCGGCCTCTAGGCCAAAGTTGTACCTTGTTCCTTCGCGCAGATACTCCTCAATTACGGCGCGATTGGAATTCACCTTCATCGGGAATACGCAAAGATGTGCCCCCGTATATTCAAATTCCTTTATGGCTCTACGAAATGCGGACTGCAGCTTGCGGATCTGCCCAAAGAGTAGCTGCGGAAATCTTAGGAGGACCGGAGTATTGACGCCTCGCTTTCGAAGGTCATCGACGATCTCCTTGATGTCAGCTACAAGATTTTCGTTTTCAGGCGCTCGGACGATCAGATTTCCTTTGCGATTGACGCCAAAGTAGTCCGCTCCCCAGTTATCGATACCATACGTTTCGATGTTCTTCTCGATTACTGCGCTCAATTGTTGCCGCTCCAGGACGTGGCGTCGGAATTCATCATGTCGTGAAAAAATGTATAGCTTAGTAAAAATCTTACAGAAAACAAATAGGGTTAACAACAGAAAGTTCTGGGAGCCGGTTCGGATGATCGTTAATAGCGAAATGGCACAAACCTTGCATTCCGAAAAACTGGAAGTGTGGCGAACCACATAAACAGGCCTGAAACAAATGGTAAAGAGCAGTGATCAGGCTCAGAAGTGCTAAAGAATGCCGTATCTTGTCAAAGACAGGGTGTCAAAATCTGTCACTTTGACCGGTGAGCGGCGGAAATGACATATGAAGAAAAGTGAGAGCCGATTTTCTTTGGTCGAATTGTTGTTAGTACTACTAGGAGCGCCGCAGATGAAGGCGTGATCTATAAGGTGAGGTCACGGAAGCGGGCAAAATACGTCAAATTCTTCCATAGCACCCATAAACCACTTTGCTATTTTTGAGCCTCGATACGACCGAGTCACATATGAACGTTTTTGAAGACCTGATCACTGAATTAAAGGCAGAAAAACTTCTCGAAAACACGGTCATGGATCGGAGCGGCCACGCCTTCGAACCAACCGACTCTGAGCCGGTTACTGCTCACCGTGCTGAAAAAGCTACCCTATCGGAACGCCAGGAGTCTGAAGCAACACGCGTGAGAAACGGTTCCCAACCACTTAGCGAGAATGAGATACATTTCTATCATAAACGAGCTGTAAGCGAAATGGCGCATCTCCAGATGGTTGAGCATGTGCTCACCGGCGTAGAGCGGGAGTACATGAAGATAGTGCCCAATTCGTTTGACGACTTTGAGGCAAAGAAAGCACTGCATGCGTTTCTTAAAGTCACCAGTGGGGAAAATTCAGAGGCTCGTGCTCGGGCAGAATTCAGGTTGATGCAGGAGATGGAAGCATGGTGCTCGGCCCTCGCCGCTCGCGACCGTGCGGTGCCCGTGGCGAGCTTACGGCAGTACTGTGACATCTCCCGGCCGCCGTTGTCTGGCCAGGCCTTAATAGCCTTAGCGCGATTCTATCGTAATCTGCCCTATTCTGAGCCGGTGCGGGCGAAATTTGATTTCGTCATCACAAGGGTTTTCGCTAAGAGGACCGACGGCGATCGACGGAGCACCCTTTCAACCTGGGATGAAATTATCGCTCAGCTCGACGCCATGTACAAAGAATGGTCCAGTGTTGCTCTATATTCCGCGGACGAAGACGATTCCAGCATTTTGCTCACAGCCCTGAGTTTTGAAGACCTAGCGACGGAGGCCGAGAACGCGGCTCGTTTTGATGAGCTGATCGCCAGCGATTACTTCGGCCGCTTACGAATGTTCAAGGAAAGTACTGGTGAGCGGTTTTACGCACCCATCATTACGGCAAGTGCCGTGGATGCCAATGTCAGGGTTGGCAACGCGTATGTAGATCTGATCGCCAGAGAAAGAGAAATGATGGATGCCGAAGCCATACGATCCAAGTATGGTGAGTCGTATGACGACTCAATAGCCAATGCAACGGCCGATACACTCGCGCTCGCTGCAATATTACAGCATCAACAGGAACCTAAAATCTCTCCTCCTACAGACGATGAGCCGCTACCAGTGGCGTCGCCGTCAAGTGAGCTGAGCGAGCTTACTTCACTAGAGGTTCAGCCACGCCCCTTAGAAGAGGCGGTGCCAACCGAGGCTGTCAGATCATCATTTATCGCGAACCCGCCGCAGAGTCCCAAATCTGTCAATAAAACATTCCTCGCAATTTGTATTTTCCTCATTCTAGCCTCTCTTGGTGTTTACGTGTACTCCACGTTTTCATGGTAGAGAATGCGTCTACCGAGCGGTTAAGGTGATCGACCTAAACCATACCGTTCATCGGGAGCATATCAAAAGCGCGCTCACTGGCGGTGAGACGTTTTACGGTGTTCTGGACGAGTCTGGGAGGCGCTTCCGAAGGAGAAAAGACACGAAGTTCTCCTGAAGGTGTACGAGGCAGGAAGGGAAAATGGCTATTCCAAGGTTAATCCTTAGAGATGGCAGCGCAGCGGGTTTTGCTTCCCGTACAAGGGTTGACGTCGTCACGCCGTAGGTACGATTTAAGACTCAACTGATGCAAACGTGGACATGGGGTCCACGTTTTTTGTTTGGAACGACGCTCGTTATTTAAGCCTAGCCGCTCGCTTTTCATCGATCTCTGCCTCGGCCATCCGCTTTAATGCCCGATACGCGAGCGCCCGATGTTGATTTGCCTCTGCGGATGTTCCGTCCAGTTCGAGTGATCGCGTATAATCGGCCACCGCCTTGTCAAACTCCTTTGCATCAAAATACGACCTGCCCCGGCTTAAGAACGCTCTCGCATGCCTCGGATTTATCTCTATTACTTTTGAGAGATCCGCTATAGCTCCTTTGATATCGCCCAACTCACGCCTTGCGTTGCCACGATTAAAATGGGCCGGAGAACTAGAGGGGTCGCGTTCGATGGCTGCTGTATAGTCAGCGATAGCTCCGGCGGTATCGCCTTTACGCTTTTTGACTACGCCACGGTTCAAATAGGGAGTAGCAACTGTGGGATCGATCTCGATGGCTTTTGTAAAATCGGCGATCGCACCTTCCATGTCCCCCATGGATTTACGTACGGAACCACGATTGTTATAAGCGTCTTTGTCTTTGGGCGAGAGCGCGATAGCTTTCGAATAGTCAGCTACTGCGCCTTGCGGGTCGCCTTCCTTGTGACGGTCAACGGCTCGATTGAAAAAATCGTCCGCCGTAGTTTGTGCGGACGAGCCTACGGCACCAACCGCGACAATCGCTAAGCATAGTAAGTATATCCGCATGTCGAGTCCTCCAGTCCTGAACCTATAAAAGACCTATTGATGGATTTTTTTCCTGATTATTAGTACAGGTGCGCAGGTTTTGAATTGCTGGAAACATTTCTGACCGCGACGATGTATAATCAACAAAACTTTAACAAGCCCGACGCTAACTTCTTACGGACAATCCTTAAAAATGCCGCGTTTGTGCGCGTGAACACTTATGAAAAACCTCACTTTGCGGTACGGAGTTGTCGTACTGCTGTTCCAGTCTTTTGTATTGCCGGTCTCGGTCCTATCTCAGAGCGGCCCGGAGCCGGAAATTTATGCATCCATCCGCCGGGAAGGCATGGAAAATTCGAAGGTGATGAATACGCTCCACTTCTTCACCGATCTTTATGGCCCGCGTCTCACGGGCTCACCGAACCACGTTAATGCCGCACAATGGGCAGCAGATGAGATGAAACGCTGGGGTTTCGACTTTGCGGCGCTCGAGTCGTGGGACTTTGGCCATCCGGGCTGGGTAAATGATTTCAATACGGGCGTCATGCTCTCGCCTGTGGCCGACACGCTTACTTTTGAGGTCCTAGCGTGGACACCGTCGACAAAGGGAAAGGTCAAAGCCGACGCCGTGAGTATTGTGATCCCGCAATATCCCGCAGCTGAGAACCCGCGAGTCATGCAAAACCCTACGCTAGAGGAACTAACCGTCTACCTTAACAAGGTACAGGATGCCGTTAAGGGCAAGATCGTTCTCGTCGGGCAGCCCACCTTTATAGATCAATCACTGCCACAAGCGGCAAAACGCTTGGCTGACGATGTAATTAGGTGCCGTATGGATCCGACGAAAACACCGGCTGACTGCCCTGGGGGACCCGGCGGGCCTGGCGGCGGCGGTCCGACGAGAGTCACACCACGCCCGAATGCTTTAACTGGCGTCCAACTGAGAGACCAGCTCGACAAATTCCTTCTCGAGAATAAGGTTAAGGTCCGGATCAATGAATCGCAGCTTGATCGCGGCCCCGTGCGTGCTTTTAATAATGCTACGTTTGACATCAAAAGAGTCGTTCCGACCGTCGTCCTTAGGACTGAAGACTTCGGACGGATCTACCGTTTGCTCCAACATGGCACCCCAGTGAAGCTTGAGTTCAATCTCAAAAGCCATCTAGTGCCGGCTGGGACGACAAGTTTTAACGTCGTAGGCGAGATCTGGGGCTCAGATAAAAAAGACGAGGTCATAATGCTTGGTGGACACCTCGATTCGTGGCACTCGGCGACCGGCGCCACGGACAACGCCGTCGGCTGCGCCAGCATGATGGAGGCCGCCCGCATTCTCAAAGCGATCGGAGTAAGGCCCCGTCGGACCATCCGGGTCGCTTGTTGGGGAGGGGAAGAACAGGGACTGCTGGGTTCTCAAGCCTACGTGAAGAAGCACTTCGGCACATTCGAAAATCCGACACCCGAATACGCCAAGTTTAACGGATACTTTAATATTGATAGCGGAACTGGTAGAGCCAGAGGGCTTAGCGTGTTCGGGCCGCCTGAGGCCGCAACCGTTCTCCGGGAGGCTCTGTCCCGGTTTAGTGATATTGGCTTCGCAGGCGTGCAGGCGGCGCGCGGCCGAAATCTCGGCGGCACTGACAGCACGTCATTCAACGCCGCTGGACTCCCCGGAATCGGAGCCCAGCAGGATCCTATCGAGTATTTTGCTGGAACCTGGCATACCAATCTCGACACTTATGAACGGATTATTGAGAGCGATGTAAAGACGTCTGCAGTGATTTTTGCTGCCGCCGTGTACACGCTCGCGATGCGGGACCAGATGCTGCCGCGATTTAGCCCTGCAGACATGCCTCGTCCACCGGCGACGCCGACGCCTACGTCTACTCCCGCGGCGTCTCCAAAGCCACGTGGATAGCATGAGCTTAGTTTGTGATGATCGAAGGGGTGCGTAAGCACCCTCTTCTTGGTTAGTTATGGGAGGCCGTCGCCATCTCCAGGACGCCGATTTTCGGACACATGGCATTAAGAACGCAGTCAGGGCATTTGGGCTTACGCGCAACACAGATCTGTCGACCATGATAGATCATCAAGTGAGGGAATAGTATCCAAAGTCTTCTCGGCACCAACGCCTGAAGATCCGATTCGATTTTTTCGGCCGTCATTTTGTCGGTGAGGCCGAGTCGTTGGGATACCCGACCGACGTGTGTGTCCACAACAACACCTGATGCGATTCCAAAAGCATTTCCAAGTACAACATTGGCAGTTTTGCGCGCCACACCGCCGAGTGTCAGCAGGTCGTCCATTGTCTGCGGTACCTGACCGTCAAAAGTTTCGATGATACGTTTGCAGGCCGCTTGAATATTGCGTGCCTTGTTGCGAAAAAAACCCGTAGAGTGGATGTCGACCTGCAGTTCCTCTTGGGGCACCGCTAAGTAGTCGGCGGGACCTCTATACTTCCTGAAGAGACCGCCCGTGACCATGTTCACCCTCTGGTCGGTACATTGGGCTGAAAGAATGGTAGCTATCAGCAGCTCGAATGCGTTGCTGTGATTTAGCGCACAATGCGCATGTGGATAGGCTTTTCGTAATCTTCGAATGATCTCGGCCGCACGCGCTTTTTTGTCGTCGGTCATGCCGATAAGGCTAAAAAAGAAAGCCGTCAAATGCAAATTGTTGATCTTTTGCTAGAATCGGTTACATCACCAATTGGACCATTCAGTAGGCGCAAAGCCCCGGCGACGGCCGCGCCGGTTTGCCCGTTGCAAGTCACAAATGAAAGTTCCTCTGTTTGACCTTTCCGAGCAAAACGCTAATCTACGCCCGCAAATCGAGGCCGCTTTGGCTCGAGTTCTGGATACGAATGCTTTCATTCTAGGACCCGAAGTCGCAGAACTGGAAAGGGAACTCGCAGCATATTGCGGTTCAAAGTACGCGATCGGATGTGCATCAGGTAGTGACGCGATACTGCTCGCGTTCATGGCCCTCGATATCGGCCCGGGCGATGAGGTCATCACAACGCCTTATAGTTTTTTTGCCACCGTCAGCTCTATAACGCGTCTTGGAGCGACGCCGGTATTTGTTGATATTGATCCAGAAACCTTTAATCTTGACGTAACTCAGGTAGAGAGCAAGATCACCATCCGCACCAGGGCTATCGAGCCGGTGCATCTTTATGGCCAATGTGCGGACATGAAAGCTTTGCGGCTTATCAGCAAAAAGCACGGAATTCCTCTGGTCGAAGATGCGGCTCAAGCGATCGGAGCTACGGAAGACGGAGCAGCCGCTGGGTCCATGGGTTCAATCGGGTGTTTCAGCTTCTACCCCTCCAAAAATCTGGGCGGAATGGGTGACGGCGGATTTGTTACAACTAGTGACGAACGGCTCGCGACAAAACTATCGGCGCTGCGGGTCCATGGGTCTGAGGAGAAGTATTACCACAAATACGTCGGTCTAAACTCGCGTCTTGATGGATTCCAGGGCGCTGTGTTGCGAGTCAAGCTTCTATTTCTGGACGAATGGACTGAGCGGCGCCGTTCGAATGCAAGCACCTATTATGAACTCTTTACCGATCTCGGCCTTGCGGACGAAATCGGGATCCCGTTTGAGCGGCCGAATACTAAGCATATCTTCAACCAATACGTGATCCGTGTTCCGGGACGGCGTGACTCTCTCCGGACTCACCTTTCCGACAACGGCATCGGCACCGATGTCTATTATCCTGTACCCCTGCATTTGCAGGAGTGTTTTCGATATCTTGGATATAAACCCGGCGACATGCCTCAAGCTGAACGGGCTGCACTTGAAACCCTCGCATTACCGATTTACCCCGAGCTGCAGACCGATCAGCTGAGATACGTCGCGGAAACGGTAGCACGGTTCTTTAATAGTTGATCATCGATAACCTATAAATGCACGACATCGTCCAGATCGATTTGAAACCCTTATCCAGTCGGGTAATTGTCGTCGTGATCGCGGCGGGGATCGTTTTTGGCGCATGTATTGCTATACGCTGGCAGCTAAGTGAAATGCTTGCGAATATAACTCGCCCGTCTGATCCGCAAGCTGCGGAGATTGCTTCGGTCGTTTTTGATTGGACACCAAATAGTCCACGTGCGGTATGGTTAAAAGCAGCTATGGTCGTCGATGCTGAGGAATCGCTGCGACTGTACGAGCAGAGTGTTAGGGCTTCTCCGTATGAACCCCGGTGGCGTATCGATCTCGCCCGCGCTTATGAACAGAACAGCCGAACCGATCTAGTAGAGGAGCAATTGAAGCGGGCTATTGAATTAGCTCCTGCCCATGCCGTGGCCAGATGGCACCTCGGCAACTATTATCTCCGTCAGAACCGGATAAGTGAGGCCGAAGAAAGCCTCCGAGCTGCCGCAAGTAAGGATCCGGAATATCGGGATCAGGTCTACTCACTCGGTTGGGACTACTTCAATGGGGGCGCCGCAGAGATGGAGCGGCTTGCCGGAGACGAGCCCGAGCCGATTGCCTATCTGGCATATTTTTTTGCTTCTCGCGGCAGACCGGAAGAAGCTCTTCGGAATTGGAACCGCCTCGACGTCGAGAGCAAAAACCGGTACTCGTTCTTGGTTCCGTCCATGGCGCAGGGCTTGTTCGAACAACGCCACTTCGCGCAAGCTCTCGCTTTTTTACGGCAGTCGGGCGAAGGTATCGACACAAAGGGTGGTGCAGTTACCAATGGTTCGTTTGAATCCCCCCTGGGAGGGGCGTTTGGATGGAATATTGCTCGAAATGACTCCAGGTTTGAAGCGGCGCAGGATAGCCGTGTGAAACGGGAAGGGCAGAGAAGTCTGCGTCTGGTATTTAAGAGCTACTCAAAGCCTGCTTTTGCAAATGTGTTTCAGACAGTCGTGATCGAGCCAAACACAAGCTATCGTCTGCGATTTTGGCTCCGAACAGAAGATCTGCGGAGCGCAGGCGGCCCTTTATTGGAGCTAATAAATGCTAATGACGGCACGCCGATTGCCAGGACACGACCATTTCCATTGGGAACAAATGACTGGCAGGAAGTGACCGTTGATTTTAGAACATCTAATGGGTGTGCCGGTGTGGGCCTTCAAACAATACGGACATATTGTGGAGAAGATTGCCCCCTGGTGGGTACCATGTGGTACGACGATTTTGAACTAACTAAACAGTAGACAAGATAACGAAATCGATCACGATCTATGTCCCGGCTAAACACATTAGCCTTTGTCTTGATTTGTGTAACTGTCATCGGAGTAACGGCAGCCTACGGCACGGTGCACGAGCCTGTGATTGCCCTGTTTTACCTGGCGATCGTTTGTCTTGTGCTTTTGTGGGTCGGCGAGAGCTGGGCGGCCGGTACCGTTAGGATCAGCAGTTCGCCCTTGCAGATCCCGCTATTGCTGCTTGGTGTTTATGGCCTGCTGCAGACAATCCCTTTTGGTACCATCCCGGATAATACGGTCATCGGAGATATAGACAGGACTATCTCGCTCGCCCCATTTGCGACGCGCGCTACGGTCCTGCACATTTTTGTACTTAGTATATTCTTCGCAATCACCCTGGTCAGTTTAGACAGTGCTGCACGATTAAGGCGCATCGTCACGGTGATCACCGTGTTTGGATTTATTTATGCGTTCTACGCGATCTTGCAAAATGTTCTGAGCCCGGGGGCGATCTATAGTATCTATGTTCCTCGCAGTGGAAATCCGTTTGGTTCTTTTGTTAATAAGCATGATTTTGCCGCGATCATCGAGATGGTAATTGCCATGCCCCTCGGTATGGTGTTTTCAAACGCTGTCCCTCGAGACAGGAGAATGGTGTACATTGTAGCGATCGGCCTGCTGGGGGCCTCTCTGCTGCTAAGCGGCTCCCGGGGCGGGCTCGTGGCCGTGGCGGCAGAATTAATCCTTCTGGTCATTCTTACCAGCGATGCCAAAGGGTGGAGAAACTTCGTGCTGAAGGCCGGGCTGTCGGCAGCTTTGGTCGTCGCGGCCGTGGGCGGAGCGGTTTTTGTAGGGGGCGACACGTCGTTAACCAGGCTTTCGGATGCTGCACGCTCGGATGATCGAACCTCGAGCCGGGCTCTGATCTGGGATAATACAGTCAGAGTGATAAAGCACAATTTCCCATTGGGAGCAGGACTCGGTGCATACCCTCAGGCATACGCACGGTTCGACACGGAGAGCGGCTCGAAGCGGGTCGAACAAGCTCACAACGAGTACCTTCAGATATTGGCCGATGCTGGCATAGTCGGCGCGGTCATCGGTGCCCTATTCCTGTTTTGGTTCTATCGCGAAGGCCTAAAGGCCGCCCGGGGTCAAAACCCGTTTCGCCGCGGTGCCGCGATCGGTGCATTTATCGGCTGCTTCGCGATATTGATCCACAGCATGTTTGATTTTGTGCTCCATATAACTGCCGTCTCGGTAATGTTTCTGACGCTCCTGTCGATCCTTATAGCCAGCGGCCGTCCGGATGATGTTGAAGAGCAGGGGAAAGCGATGACTCAGAAGCGTCCGGCCTCGGGCGTTATTCCTATCACAAACGGCCGGTACCGCCAGGACGCCGCGCCTCTGTCTCAAGTGTCGATCGAGGGGTGTGAAAGCGAACGGAACTTGGACGCCAGCAGACGGGCCATCCACCAAGTGAGACCGTGGGAAACGTAAGCAGCCGCTATCGCAAACAAGGCATACCTGGAGTAAAACCAGATACACATCCCTATCGCCGCAATAAGTAGAACTAGAAAAAAGCTTTTCCGCCCGCTCCCGGCTGCCTTCATGCTTGTGTATCTGATCGTGCTGACCATAAGTATAGACAGGGCAGCTACGAGAGCCATAAGAGAGTATCCATAGAATTGAGCGGTGGTTTGGCCGTAGGCGTTAAATGGTGCAGGAGCAAAATGAACCAGCGCGGCGATCAGCCCGCCGGCAGGGGGTATAGGAAGTCCCACAAATGCTTTCTTATCGACCTTAGGCGTGCCCTCGATCAGTACCCGGGGCCGGGTCGCTTGTAAATTGAACCTCGCCAGGCGAAAGGCACCGCACATTAGATAGGCAAAAAGTAAAAATACGCCGAGATTGTGACCGGGGCTATTTTCTGGGAATGCCGGGGCAATTGCCCACCCGTACAACAATGCAGTTGGGGCAATTCCGAAGGTGAGAACATCCGCCAAAGAATCAAATTGAACACCGATTTCCGTAGCGGTCCTGGTGGCCCGGGCTATGCGCCCGTCGACGGTATCAAAAAGGATGGCCAATCCGATCGCAAGTCCAGCACTATTAAAATAACTTGCCGCCAGTTCCGGATTTGTAGCCGCTGCCTGAAATCCACGAATAGAAGATAGTACCGCTAAAAAGCCCATCGCGACATTAGCCGCCGTGAACAGCGTTGGTATGACGTACAGCCCTTTCTTCAAGCCGCGATGCGGCGGTCTTATGTCTGTTTCGTCGGCCATATCAGGCTAGGCGTGCGATGATCGTCTCTCCACCGCGTACGCGGTCGCCGACATTCACGGCTATCTCGACTTCAGCAGGCATTAGAAGGTCCGTACGTGATCCAAACTTGATGAGCCCGAATTTCTGCCCCCGCTCCAGATGCTCACCTTCTTTGGACCAGCAAACGATGCGGCGCGCCAGAATGCCAGCGATCTGGGTACAAGTGACAGTCACGTTTTCCCCTTTGATTACCAGGGCATTCCGTTCGTTCACAATGCTGGCTGCACTACTCGTGGCCGGCCGTTTCTTGCCTTTTGTATACGTGATACGTGTAACCTTTCCGGAGATCGGCGACCGGTTGATATGGACGTCAAGGGGCGAGAGAAACACGCTTACAAGCTTGCTGTCGCCGGTACTTTCAATACGCGTTACACGTCCATCAGCCGCGGAAAGAATGAGCCCATCGCCAGAAGGGATCGATCGACGCGGGTCCCTAAAGAAATAAAGCATAAAAGCGGCGAGCACTGCGAATGCCGCAGCTGCCGGCCAGAACCGCATGACCCCCATGGCAATCCCGAAGACGGCAGGCACAACGATGAACGGAATTCCTTCCTTAACCATAAAACGACAAATCACATACTACACAATCGAGGTTAATTACCGAAACACGAAAAAAAGCCCGACGGTTACTAACGTCGGGCAAAAGAGGAGGATCATACGAAGAACCTTTAGCTTCTAATTGGATGGTCCTTAGCGTGGCTGTAAGCACACCAGGCGGAGATCAGGTGAATGATCCACCCAAGTGTTCCCGCCGAGCCGATCCAAGAAAAGCCGGTCACAACAAGCCAAATTATTCCAATGATAATTCTTCCGTTATATATCTGCCCCAGCCCTGGAACCAGTAAACTGAGTATGCCTGCCAATAAGGGTTCTCGCATTATGCCAAAGTGCCTCCACTTACCAGTACGACACCACGTCCAATATGTTTCAGGAAACTTGTCTAAGCTAATGTTCTATCAACTGATGTAGAAGACTTTGCGTTCCGAAGAACAGTGCAACGCCCGCGAATACGGATAGGGAAACAAACGGGCTTTTGCCCCCATGATGATTTACTTCCGGGATAAGGTCGCTGGCGGCAACATAAAGAGTGACTCCGCCCGCAATCGGTAGAGCGTACGCGACCGTAAAGCCCATGTTCGTTCCCACTAGATAAAAGAAGAGGATACCCAGCAGCGTTGAGGCTCCAATTAGCGAGGTAGCCACCATCACCTCGCGAAAATCCTTCCCCGCTGCCATGACCATTGAACCGATAGTAAACCCCTCGGGGAACTTGTGCAGAAACACCGCTATAAAGACCAATAATCCAACTTTTGTATCTATCTGAGACGCGGCGGCTATTGAGACACCATCAAAAAAGGTATGCATCACCAACCCCGCCACCGCGGTATAGGCAGACGAGATGGGGATCACCTTACCGGCGTGAAGCTCCTCACCCAGATGAAAATGTGGAGCTACAGTGTGTTCGAAGAATTGGGTCAGTAGATAACCTCCCACGAACAGGAACATCGGCATGTACAGGTTTTCTTCCGACCGGAGCCCCCTTTCTTGCCACAACGAGACGGTTTTGGGCAGGATCTCAAAAAACGTCACAGCGAGCATGAAGCCGGCGCCTAGTGCAAGCAGGTATTTTAAGAACCGTTTATAATTTCGGTGTAACTTGGATGGGAATAAGATCGCCCCTCCGAGAATATTCGCGAAAGCAGCTAACAACCCGAAAATCAGAAGGTTAAATAGTAAGGGATCCATTTTATGGCGGTCAGACTATATCCTATATCAGCAAAAACAATAAAAACAAAAATAGATGTTCTCGCTTTCTAACCAAGGGCTGTGCTTAAACGCATGATTAATTCCGTTTACAAAATAACTTCTTGACAGCCGTCAAATCAACGGCGTAAAATGCTTTAGATACTGGACAAACCCGATCCATTCATACGGGTTCATCATACGATTCCTAACATAACTGTTTAAGAGGTTAAGCGCTCAGTTCAGGTAATGCGAGTGGTTTACTTGCCTCAGACTCATAGACCACTCTAGTGCTGAATACGCTTACCGAAGTCGAGCAGCTTTGATCTTTGATATGTCGCAAATCGACGCAGGACAAGGGCACCTGCCCGTTCTTCTAGACGAAGTGATACGTTATTTGGAGCCGCAGACCGGATTGTTCGTGGACGCCACCGTCGGTCTCGGAGGACATTCAGCGGCCATACTGTCGTCGTCACCTCACACACAGGTAATCGGCATCGACCAGGATGGGGAAGCCTTGCTGTTAGCGGGCCAGACACTTGCGAGCTTCGGCGACCGAGCGTTACTCGTTAAGGGAAATTTTTCGGATATCCCAAAAATCGTCACGGACGCGGGACGGGGGAAACCACGGGGCATAATAGCGGATCTTGGCGTTTCATCTTTACAACTCGACAGCAAAATCAGGGGTTTCAGTTTTAGGTTCGATTCACCACTTGACATGAGAATGGACGCAGAATCAGGACGCCCCACTGCGGCGGAATTATTGGCGACCCTCGATCAGGAGGATCTCGCGAATATCATTTACGAGTTTGGCGAGGACCGGTTTTCACGGCGCATCGCGCGGCGAATTATTGAACGAAGAGAAGCGCGTGAGCCCATCCTGACAACCTTTGATCTCGCCGAGCTGATTCGAAGGGCTGTTCCCAGAGGAGCGAAAGAGAAAATTCACCCCGCGACCCGAACGTTTCAGGCGCTTCGCATAGCGGTCAATGGAGAGCTCGATATTCTGGATAGTTTCATAAGTGACTGTGTCGATCTTTTGGCGGAAAACGCCAGGCTCGTGATCATCACCTTCCACTCGCTAGAAGATAGAGTTATAAAAAAAGCGTTTCAGCGGTTATCAGGAAAATGCGAGTGTCCAACCCGGATCCCCCAGTGTATGTGCGGAGCAAAAAAGAGAATAGAGGTGTTGACCCGCCGGCCGGTAGTACCAGGCGAAACAGAAAAGTCAGAAAACCCTCGCTCGCGAAGCGCAAAGCTGCGAGCGTGCCGGAAGCTAGACCAGTCATCACATTGAACACTTAGGGAGGGCGTAATAAACATGACTATCAAGCACTCACAGCGGATCGTACGTAAACAGCCTCAGAAGCCCAGTAATAATTGGCCGACATACGTCGGCATGGCCGCCTGCGCCTTGATCCTGGTTGGCGGCTTTTTTCTGGCAGGTCGGCAGCATTTCTCTTCCATGGTTTACGGGATGAAGAATTCGCGCCTCCAGAAACAGCTAGAAGATCTGGAAGCACATAAACGGCGTCTCCTTCTCGCGCGTGAAGTTTCATTGTCACCTGCAGAAATAAAAAAGGCTGCGAAAAAAGTCGGCTTAACAGACCAGAGCTCGCAACCGGCCCAGATTGTTCCTCTTGTCGCCTCAGCGACAGCACTCCGGAAAGCCCCAAACAAGGAAACGCCGACTGCAAAATCTATGGTGGTCAAGACCGCTGCCGTGTCGCCGGTACCGCGACCGATGGTCGCGAAATACCAAAAGATAGAGCGGATACCTAGAGACCCTCGGAAATCGTCGGCGGAATAGTCTGTGGCCGAGTCACTACGTACTCAGTTTAAAAACAAGCCATTTCGGACCAATGAAGCGCTCACAAAAGACGAAAAAAACTAATCTCAAACAGGTGGCCTTTACAAGATTCATGCTTGTGGTCGCCTTTTTTGTTCTATGGATCGGCGGAATAAGCGTTCGTCTGGTTCATCTCCAGGTAACTCAGCATGACTGGCACAGGGAGCAAGCCGCAAACAAGCGACAGAACATAAAACGCACCCGGATGCTACGGGGAACGATCATGGATCGGAATGAGCGCGCTTTGGCGATGAGCCTTCCCGCAAAGACCTTGTATGCCAATCCCATAGAAATGCCCGACCCGGACTCCGCGGCCAAGACGATTGCCGCTGCCCTGAAGCTTAATTCGATCGATCTGGCCACCCGATTCCATGAAGCGAAGGCCGCCAGCAAACAGTATGTGGTCATTCAGCGAAAAGTTGAGGAAGACGCTGTCCAAAAAATAAACAGGACTCTCGACACACCTGACCTCAAAAAAGCCGATCTGCCGTATTTTCCAGGGCTTCATTGGTCCGACGACCAAAAGCGGAAGTATCCCTACGACACCTTGGCGGCACAGGTAGTGGGTTATAACGATGCCGCGGATGTAGGTAGGGCCGGTATTGAGCAGACTCAAGAGGGGTTACTTCGCGGGGCGATCATCGACAAAGTTCAAGAACGGGATCGACTGGGTCGGGTATACGACGAGACGGTCATTGAGCGCGCGGCTCCAGCTGACGTCGTTCTCACGCTCGACACTAGAATTCAATACATAACTGAACAGGCGCTGGAGTCGGGAGTCCGCGCCGCCAATGCCAAGGCCGGCATGGTTGTCGTGATGTCAGTAAAGACCGGGGAGGTACTCGCGATAGGCAATTATCCCACCTTCGATCCGAACAAGATCTCTGAAATGGCGGTCGAGAACGTTAGCAACAAAGCGGTTCAATCGCTTTATTCCCCAGGCTCGGTTTTTAAGGTGGTTACATATGGTTCCGCGCTCGAAAAGAACTTGTTTTCACCTGAAGACCAGATAGACAGCGGCAATGGCACGATAGAGGTTGCTAATCATAAGTTTACTGATTCACACGCCATTGGTCGCGTGTCGTATTCGCAGGCAATGGCCCATTCGAGCAATGTTTGTGCGATCAAAACTGCGACGCGTGTTGGTCGGGAAGACTTCTTTGCGATGGTGCAAAAAATGGGCTTTGGCGCTAGGACCGGAGTCGAGCTCCCGGCCGAAACGTCAGGGATCGTTCGCCCCCTAGAGCGGTGGTATGGAGACTCGTTGGCATCGATGTCCATTGGTTATGAAATAAGCGTAACCGCGTTGCAAATGGCAAGTGCTTTTGCGACGATAGCCAATGACGGAGTTAAGATCCAGCCCCATATTATCAAGGAAATTCGACGGTCGAACGACGAGGCCAGAACGGTGACGAAAGCGCAGCAAACACGAGTACTTACGGCCAAGAGTGCACGTGATCTGCGTACGATGCTCCAGCAGGTGGTGTTGGCGGGAACGGGTCGCCGGGCTCAGTTGGATGGATATACCGTGGCAGGTAAAACCGGCACCGCCTGGAAATTCAATCCCAAATCGAAATCCATAGATCGCACTAAATATGTTTCATCGTTCATAGGCATGGCTCCCGCGAATAATCCTGAAATCGTGGTGGCAGTGGTTATGGACGAGCCCAAAACTGGAGCCCGCGATGGAGGAGGTGTAGCTGCACCGGTTTTCAAAGAGATCGCCCAACAGGTGCTTCAGGAAATGAAGGTCAAACCGGACGCACCTTTCAGAGAGGAGAACCTGGTTGCCAAGGATATTTCTGAAGCGCCTGTTCCGACCGTACCGCAGAAAAACGCTTCGAACAAAGAGTCGGCCTCGCTTGACCGTTCAGATAAATCCGTTAAGAAATCGACAGGTACAGACACAAAACCAGCGGCCAAAAATGTGGCCCCGAAGGAGATCAAAAAGAACATCGAGAAAAAGTTGAATGATGTGGGGAAATTGACGGCCGCAGCAAGACCGTACTTTAGACACCTAAAACCCGTAAGAAAAACAAAAATTGAAACTTGAAACCGCCATTGGATATATGAACGCCTTAGCGTACTCTTATGACCCCGCTTTGCTCGCAAGTGAAGTGGGTTCATTTGTTATCGACTCGCGCGAAGTTCGTTTAGGAAGTATTTTTTTTGCGTTATCCCAGCCGGAATATGCCAACAATGGGTTTAACGGCGATTTCGAAGATTCAACCAAATTCGTACCTGCGGCGTTTGAAAACGGAGCCGTCGCATGTGTGCTCCGACACGACAGGTTTTCTGAACTCAGAAGGCAGTTAGAGCGGTTCGAGACGAAACTGATTTTCGTTGACGATGTCATAAAGTCGCTGCAGGATCTGGCGCACGGCGTTTACGTCGAGTGGGACGGCCCGGTGGTGGCTATTACGGGCAGTGCGGGCAAGACCACCGCAAAAGAGTTGACCGCCCATGTTTTAACATCCAGCGGCAAAAAGGTGCTTCGAAACGTTAAGAACTACAACAATGGCCTTGGTCATCCCCTTACGGTGCTCAACCTCGCCAGTGATAATAGTTTCGACGTTGCGGTGCTCGAGATGGGGATGTCCACACCCATGAACGAGATTCAGCGGCTTTGCCGCATCACGCCGCCAGATGTTGCGGTGGAACTAAATGTTCTGCCCGTACACGTCGAACATCTCGGTTCGATAGAAGCGGTCGCTGCTGCGAAGGCTGAGCTGGTCGAGGGTATGAAAGCCGGCGGTGTCGCCGTACTTAATGCTGATGATGCAAGAGTTGCGGGAATGAGCGAGCTGTCTAAGGGAAGCACTATCTCGTATGGCATCGACACTCCTGCAGATGTCATGGCAATTAATATCAAGTTTGAGCGGTTCGGAGAAACAACTTTCAAGCTCAAAACTGCTGATGACGAATCCGACGTCATATTCCCGCTCAATGGCAGACATAACATCTCTAATGCGCTCGCCGCCGCTGCCGTCGGAATTGTATTCGGAATGTCCTTGGCCGAGATTTCGGCCAGCTTGCGGTGCGTCGAGACGCCGTCCCAGCGAGGTGAACTCCTGCGATTCAAACGTGGATTTACCGTTATCAATGACTCATACAATTCGAACCCAGCCGCCCTGCTTTCGATGGTCGATACGCTGGTTGAGGGCGGGTCTCGGGATGCCAGGCGAATAGTTGTAGCGGGTGAGATGTTGGAACTCGGCCCAGCCAGCCCCCAGGTCCATCACGAGACTGGTGAGGCTATCGCCGCCCGAGCGATCGATAAACTCATCGGTGTTCGAGGCATGGCCCAAAATTTAGTCGACGGTGCAGCAGAAGCCGGGCTGAAGGATGGCGAATTCGCAGCTGATGCCGATACGGCCGGCGCATTGCTGACTCGTGAGATTCGGCCGGGAGACATTGTTTTGATCAAGGGTTCGCGGGGGGTTCGCACGGAAAAAGTTATTGAAAAGTTACTGGAAAAATTCGAATTGGAGGAAAAAAGCGGCAAAGGGACACCGGCAGGCTAGAAAGTAGTCCATAAAGCTAAGAGCGACCGAGGGCAAATGCTTTATTACTTCCTTTACCAGTTTGTTTACCAGCAATACGGGCGTAACAGCGAGTCCTACATTTTCAAGGGTCTCAATGTTATTCAGTATGTGACCTTTCGGACCGCCCTCGCTGCCATAACGGCACTACTACTGTCACTTTTGCTCGGCGGTAAGGTCATAAGGAAGCTTGCTTACCTGAAGTTTGGCCAGGAGATCCGAACGGAGGGTCCGGCGTCACACCAGGAGAAGCGGGGAACACCGACGATGGGTGGCGTGCTAGTCATAGGCTCTGTATTTATCTCAACAATCCTCTGGGCCCGGCCCGACAGCCTTTATCTTTGGATCGCGCTCGGAGCAACGACCTTGTTTGCGTTGGTTGGCTTTACTGATGATTACATAAAAATAGTCAAACGTCGCAGCCTAGGCTTGACTGGTAAACAGAAGCTGTTTGGACAGCTGATCACCGCCATCCTTGTCTGGGCTGTACTTTGGGCGGCGGGCGATTACCCCTGGAATTTTAGTATTCCGTTCTTTAAAGAAACGGCGCGTGCGGGTGGCGTGAGTTATGTCGGTCCTTTCATTTACTTGTTCTTTATAGCTTTCATATTGTTGGGGTCATCAAACGCGGTCAACCTCACGGACGGGCTGGATGGTTTGGCTATAAGTGTGACCTTTATTGCAATGTCGGCCCTAACAGGTCTTACCTATCTCGCCAGCGACGCCCGTTGGGCGGAGAGACTGGATATAACCCATAACCCCGCGTCCGCGGAATTGACGGTATTTTGCGGTGCTATGGTAGGTGCCAGCCTCGGGTTCCTCTGGTACAACGCTCCCCCTGCCGAGGTGTTTATGGGAGACGTGGGTTCGCTAGCGATCGGCGGAGCATTGGGCACAGTGGCGATTCTAACGAAGCAGGAATTCCTCCTGCCGTTTATTGGAGGCGTTTTTATTTTGGAGGCGGTATCGGTGATGCTCCAAGTGTCCGTCTTTAAACTGACGAAAAGGGGCGGAAACCCTGGCCGCCGTATCTTTAAGATGACGCCTTTGCATCATCATTTTGAAATGACGGGCTGGAAGGAACCAAAGATCGTCTTTCGGTTTGTGATCGTGGCGGTCCTATTTGCGCTGCTCAGTCTTTCAACACTAAAGCTCAGATAAAGTATTTTGGGTCAAGCGCCAGGGGCAGCATTTGTTTTATCGGACGAGGGTAATGGAGATCAAGGGAAGGAAAGCTCTCGTGCTCGGTGCCGGAAAATCTGGAGTCGCTTCCGCTACTTTTTTGGCCGAGCGAGGGGCCGTGGTCGCTCTTCACGATAAAAAGGCGGTGGACGAGTGGACCTTGGCGGCACGTTCTTTGAAAACTTCACATAACGTTGGCCTTATCTCTGGCGCGTTGCCATCGTGGCTGCTGGATCAGATCGATCTTGTAGTGATCTCGCCTGGAGTTCCGACAAACTCTCTCCCCGTAAGGTACGTGGACCGTAACGACGGTGAGGTGATCGGTGAGGTCGAGCTTGCATCTCGATTTCTCAAAGGACGCATCGTTGGTATTACGGGATCAAATGGCAAGACTACGACAACAGCCCTGATCGGCGAGCTTTTGAAAAACGCCGGCCTTAAGACCCAGGTCGGCGGTAATATCGGAACCCCATTGCTTAGCCTAGTCGAAGGATCGAGTGACGATGGCTGGACAGTCGTCGAGTTGTCGAGCTTCCAACTCGAGACGATACGCGACTTCCATCCACACGTGGCAATCTGCCTGAACGTTAAGCCGAATCACCTTGATAGATACGACTCGTTCCAGGATTATGCCGCCGCTAAGCATCGGATCTTCATGAACCAGACTGGGGATGATCTTGCGATACTCAACGCAGATGACGAGATCACAGCCAGCTGGTGGAGCGGGCTCCAGGCTCGGATGGTTTGCTTTAGCGTTAAACAGGAACTGTCTCAGGGATTTTTCTTACGGGATGAGCAACTGGTTTTTAGGATCGATGGTCAGGAGAGGGCGATCATGTCACGCGACCAGATCTTCGTGCGAGGCTTGCATAATGTGCAGAATATTTTGGCTGCTATGGCTGCGGGCTGGGCGTGTGGTGCCTCGCCGGATTCTATGGCCGCGAGGGTGCAAGAGTTTAAAGGTGTAGAGCACCGGATCGAATTTGTGAACGAGATTGACGGCGTAAGATTTTACAACGACTCAAAAGCGACATCTGTGGACGCTGCGTCCAAGGCCCTCGAAGCTCTCAGCGGCGCCGGTAAGATCGTGCTGATACTCGGCGGCCTGGGAAAGAATGCCCCCTATGCTCCTTTGGTGCCGCTTATTGAGAGCTCGGTGCGCAGTGTGGTGCTGATAGGTCAGGATGCCGACAATATCGAATCTCAGCTTGGTGGGCACACCGATATGATACGTGCGGATAGTATGCAAGATGCAGTGCTTAAAAGTCGTATTGCAGCCCGGAAAGGCGACTCAGTCCTGCTCGCCCCGGCGTGTGCCAGCTTCGATATGTTCAACAGCTATGAAGAGCGTGGAAATGTATTTAAGAAAGCGGTGCAGCAACTCGCGGCAGGGGTTTAGATAATAGGAATGCTTGAGGAGAATCGAATAGATTGGTTCATGTTCGTCATTGCCGCGGCACTGGCTCTTTTTGGAGCCATGATGGTTTATAGCGCCTCGGCAATGTTCGCTCTGAAGGAGACCGACAGCAACAGCCAGTTCACCTACTTTTATAAGCAGATAGGCTTTACCCTCGGGGGCCTGTTGGCAATGTACATAGTGAGCCGTCTGGACTACCACATTTTTGAAAAGGCGTGGGTCGTTTATGGGGTTGTCGGTGTGACAGTCATCCTGTTGCTGATGGTATTTGGGTTTCCGGCGATCAACGGAGCTCGGCGGTGGATCCGATTCTCCGGTTTTTCATTTCAACCGTCCGAACTTGCAAAGATCGCTTTACCGGTCTTCCTGGCGTATTACCTTACAAAAAAAGAAGGTACTGTCGGCGATCTGAAAGGAACCGTTATCCCATGCCTCCTCGGATTTGGGCTTCTAAGCAGCCTCGTTCTGATGGAGAAGGATCTGGGAACAACTATCGTCTTATGTGCCGTCTTTTCATCCGTGTATTTTGCGGCAGGCGCCCGTCTAATTCATATCGGCGCAGTCGGACTTGTTATGGCCATCATTGGGGGAGCCGCGATACTGTTTGCACCCTGGCGGGTCGCGCGAATAATGGCATTTCTTGACCCCTATAAATATGGGGACGACAAAGGGTATCAAGTTGTTCAGTCCCTGTATGCCATCGGCTCGGGCGGTGTTTTTGGAGAGGGGTTTGCTC
>JBHENG010000029.1:0-29606 GCA_046262195.1 Pyrinomonadaceae bacterium
GTCCTAAACCTCGACGACAGTAGTGACTATAACGGGCTTGGAGCTTAATTCCCTCTGCATGAATCGTTTCATGTGTATGCGGAGATTTTCCTTGAAAACACTGCGGTCGGCGATGTGTTCCGGCTTCATTTCATAGATCGCGCTTGTCACGGCGTCGCGGGCACTCGCGCCGAACCCGTTTAGTGGGTCGATACCGGCAACGCCCTGAAATGTGATCTGCGGGTCGCCGGCGAGCTGATGGGTCTTTTTATCGATCGTAACGACGAGCGAGATGGCCCCTCCGTAGGCCAGTTTTTTTCGCTCGCGGACAACATCGTACTCGATCGCCTCCATCGATTCCTCGTCGATGAATGTTTTGTGCAGCTCGTGTTTCTCGACCACGCGGGCGGCAAACTCGTCGATCTCAAGCACATTCCCGTTCTCTATCAGGATGATGTTCTCGTCCTCATAATTCCCTACATGGTTCTTTATGTACTCTTTCTGGCGAAACAACATGCGATATTCGCCATGGATCGGGACGACGAATTTGGGCCTAGCGGTCTCGACCATGATCTTTATGTCTTCCTGCGACGCGTGGCCCGAAACGTGGACGAGCCGCCGGCGTTCCTCGATAATGTTGGCGCCGCGTTTGTAGAGATGACCGATGAGGCGGCTGATGTTTTTTTCATTGCCGGGGATGATGCGGGCAGAGAGAACGACGGTGTCGCCTTTTTCGACCTCAAGACCTTTAAATGTGGACGTGGCCATATTCCAGAGTGCCGCTCGCATTTCGCCCTGGGAGCCGGTTACGAGGTAGCAGATCTCGTCGTCGTGCACGGCGCGTGACGTCGCCAGGTCCACCATCGTGCCGTAGGGGATCTTTAAGAGGCCGTGTTCCTCGGCGATCTCCACATTCTTTTGCATCGAACGGCCGATGACGCAGACCTTTCGCCCGTACTCCTCGGCGATGTCAAAAACGATCTGCAGACGATGAAGCGATGATGAGAATGTCGAGATTATAAGCCGCCCCTCGGTCTCGCCAAAGATCTCCTGAAGCGCGGGGATAACGGCACGTTCAGACGGGGTACGTCCCGGCACGGTCGCGTTTGTCGAGTCGCAAAGCAGGGCCAAAACACCTTCGTCGCCGATCCTTCCCAGGGTCTTAAGATCGTAGGGTTTACCGATGACTGGCGTATCGTCGATCTTATAGTCGCCCGTATGAATGATCGTGCCCACCGGCGTGTGTATGGCGAGGGAAAAGCACTCGACCAGCGAGTGAGATGCGTGTATGAACTCGACCTTAAAATTGCCGATAGTGATCACGTCATTCGCCTCGACCCGGTGAAGCAGGACGTCGTCAAGCATGTTGTGCTCGCTCAAACGTTTTTCTGTCAACGCGAGGGTGAACCGGGACGAATAAACAGGCAGATTGAACTTTTTGAGGATGTACGAGAGGGCCCCGATATGATCCTCGTGGCCATGGGTAAGAATGATCGCCGTGAGGTCGTCGCGATACTCCTCGAGAAAGTCGAAATTCGGTATCGAGATATCGACCCCGAACGGAGTTTCCTCGGGAAACCCCATGCCGGCGTCGACGACGATCATCTCATCGGCATACCGAATGCCCATGCAGTTCATGCCGAATTCGCCAATGCCGCCGAGCGGTATAATTTCAATCTTGTTCACAGTACTGCGAGATCCCCCCTGACCAATGTAAACCTGGAGTATAGCACACCGCACGGGGCGGTCTGATAGATGCACCGGGCGCATCTGAGATCACTTTAGGACATCTAGTTCGTCGGACCGGCGCCGCGTATCGACCCGGAAGATGAAGCTACGATCTCTGTGAGGCCTTTCCATTCCTCGATGCTCAGTGTTTCGGCGCGTCGGTTGGGGTCGATCCCCGCCGTTGACAGCACCGAAGCCGCATCGTTCAGCAAATGCTTTAGATTGTTCAGAATTGTCTTTCTTTTCTGGGCGAATGACACGCTGACGAGTTTGCGAAAAAGTACGTAATGGTCGGTGTCGGAGGTTTTGGGGGTGAGCCTCACTACGGCACTCCAGACTTTCGGGACCGGCCGAAACGCCGTTGGACACACGTCAAATAGATACTCGGTTTCGAACGCGGCCTCTACCAGCACGCTGAGAAATCCGCGTCCCTTTCCACCGGGGCGAGCGGTGATCCGCTCGACAACCTCTCGCTGGAACATGAAGACTATTTTGGAGAAAAGTACGCGATCGTCGATCACCCGCTGAAGGATCGGCGTCGAGATATTGTACGGCAGGTTTCCGACAAGCTTTGCTTTTTCGGAGACAGGTATCAGGGAGCTGAAATCTGCCGACAAGGCGTCTTCATTTCGCAGCTTAAAACGGACATCCGAGCCGAATCTTTTTTCCAACGGATCTATTAATTCTCGGTCAAACTCGATGGCCGTTACATGGGCCCCGGCCGCTAACAGTTTTTCCGTCAACGCGCCGACGCCCGGGCCGATCTCGACGACCGTTTCGCCGGGGTCAAGCTCGAGAGCGTCGACGATCCGGTGGCTGACGGCATCGTCTATGAGAAAATTCTGACCCAGCGATCTCTTTGCTCTCATCAGGTGTTTGATGGATAGCCGGTTATTTCAAAATCGTCGCCGAGACGTGTGATAGTCACATCGTCCAGTCGCATGGCCTCGTCGAGGCTTGAGGCTCCGGTCCCGCCGATGGCGTTCGGCGCATCGCGGCCACCGATGAGCATCGGGGCGGCAATGAAGGTGAGTTTGTCGACCAGCCGCGCGTCGCAAAATGCACCGGCGACATCTGTTCCGCCCTCAACCAGAACACTCTGTATGCTTCTCTGTTTCAGTTCGTCAAGCAGACTCGTCAGGTCACGGCCGCCCGTCTCCTGACCGACAACATCTACGCCGGCTTCGCGGAGCTTGGCTATTTTTTCGGTTTCGTGGCTGTTCGTAAATACCATGGTTGGCACCTGTACCGCAGTTCGGACCAAGACTGAATCCAGGCTGATCCGCAGTCGATTATCGACGACTATCCTGACAAGAGGACGGCGGCGCGGTTTGCCACCGCGGTCGGTAAGGGTCGGATCGTCCACGACCGCGGTGTTGCCCCCAACCAGTATTGCGTCGTGCTCGTGGCGGATGGCATGGACCCGGTCGCGAGCGGGCCCGCCGGTAATCGCCGTTGACACGCTGTTTTTAAGTGAGATGCGGCCATCAAGCGACACTGCGAGCTTAAGATGGACGAAAGGGCGATGCTTTTTATGCCAGCAGATAAACTTTTCGTTCAACCTGGCCGCCTCGCCCGCTAAAACTCCCGTAACGACGTCTAAACCGGCGCCTCTTAGACGTTCAAACCCGCGGCCCGATACCAGCGGGTTTGGATCCTCGATTGGACAGACGAGCCGAGTGATGCCGGCATTTAGGAGCGCCTCGGTGCATGGCGGGGTCTTGCCGTGATGGTCGTGGGGCTCGAGCGACACGTACGCTGTGCCGCCGCGGGCACGGTCGCCGGCGATTTCCAGCGCGGTCATCTCGGCGTGAATAACGTTGTCGTATATGTAAGTGCCTTCGCCGACCACCTCGCCGCCCTCGGAGGTGATGACGCAGCCGACAAGTGGATTCGGGCTAACGAGACCGACACCCCGGGCCGCGAGGTCCAACGCCCGCCGGGTCAGCTCTATGTCCCGTTCAGAGGCCGTCATCTAGTTGAAAAGGCCATTCACGTAGTTTTCGGCGTCAAATACCATCAGGTCGTTCACCTGTTCGCCGATACCGACGTAGCGGATGGGAAGATTAAGCTCCTTTGCGATAGCGACGGCAATACCGCCCTTGGCGGTACCGTCTAGTTTAGTGAGGACGATACCGGTGACGTCGGCGGTCTTCATAAACTGGCGGGCCTGTTCGAGTCCGTTCTGACCGGTCACCGCATCGATCACCAGCAGTGTCTCGTGCGGCGCCCCAGGGACCTCGCGTGAGGAGACGCGTTTCATCTTTTCGAGCTCAGCCATCAGGTTTGCCTTGTTATGAAGCCGGCCCGCGGTGTCGACGATCAGGACGTCGGAATTGCGGGCTCGGGCCGCGGCAAGCGCGTCGTAAACCACGGCGGCGGGATCGGTCCCCTGCTTTTGCTGCACGATCTGAACGCCTGCACGCTCGGCCCAGATCTCGAGCTGGTCGCTTGCTGCCGCTCGAAAGGTATCCGCCGCGCAAATAAGCACGTCATTTCCCTCGTCCTTGATCCGCTGGGCTAGCTTTCCGATGGTGGTGGTCTTGCCGACGCCATTCACGCCAACGACCATCAGAACGTAGGGCCTGATCGATGGATCAAGGCTCCGTTCATCGGCAACACCGCGTTCGGTCGAATGCCGAAGGATGTCGAGGAGCTCCTGCTGCATCGCCCTTTTCAGTGCGTCGAGATCTGAGATCTCCCGACGCGACACGCCGCGCCGAACACTGTCCAGGATCTGCATCGTCGTGGCAACGCCGATGTCGGTGGAGATAAGCATTTCTTCGAGCTCACCGAGAAATTGGTCGTCGATTTGCTTGCGACCCTCAAACAAAGTATCGAGCCGCGTGTTGACGGAGTGGCGAGTTTTTTCGATCGCCCGGTCAAACCGGACGCTTAATTCGCGTTCAGCGGCAGCTTCCTGTGCCTGCAGTTCCTCGATAGTTTTATCGAGGCCAAGCACCGAGGTTGAGAATGAATCCTGCTTATTTCTTCGCCAAAACGCCATACAGATCGCTTTTTCAGCCGCACCGCAAACTAAAGAGTATAAAAAAATATCGCACGCTGAACAACGTGCGATATTTCGGGACAGAGTTCCCGTGTACGCCGGCGCGAGTAAGGCAGGTTATGCGACGAGCTTGGCGGGAGTGGTGCCGTCGCCGTCGGCGGCAGCACGGATGGCGGCAAGCTGGCGAACAATGCCGTTGGCAACCTCGCCAGCGTTGCACGCGTCGATGAGGGCCTCGACAACATCGGATTGATAGCGGGTGCCGACAAAGCTTCTTAACCGCTCGAGAGCCGATGCTAGGTCCATTCCCTTTTGATACGGGCGGTCTATCGTCATGGCGTCAAATGTATCGGCCACGGAAACGATCTTTGCCTGCAGCGGGATCTGATCGCCGGTCAATCCCTGTGGGTAGCCCTGGCCGTTAACCATTTCGTGGTGCATGTACATGCCGGGAAGAAAACCTTTCATCGCGGGGATCTGGGACATTATCTTGTAGCCACGCTGCGGGTGGGTCTTCATGATCTCGTATTCAGCGTCTGTCAACGCGGACGGCTTCTTCAGGATCGAGTCATCGATGCCGATCTTACCGATGTCGTGCAGGAGGGCGCTCATTCTGAGCGTCTCGAGCTCGTCTTCGCCCATTCCCATGCGTTTGCCAATGACGACCGAGATGCGGGATACGCGCTCGGAGTGCCCCCGCGTGTACTTGTCTTTACCGTCGATAGCCGCGGCCAATGCCTTTACCGTCCCGACGAATAGGTCGCGGTTCTCTTCCGCCGCTTTCGCGAGGTTTACTATCTGCTCCTGGACCTTATCGGTCATCAGATTGAAGGTCTCGCCAAGCGTCCCGATCTCGGTAATGTTGTTCGTTTCGACGCGCGACGAAAAATCGCCGGCCGCTATCTGCTGTGCCGCTCCAACGAGCCGCAGCAGCGGAGATGTCATGTAGCGGGCGCCGACAAAGCCGACAAGCAAGGCGAGCAGCGCAAATGCCATGCTTATCTGCCAGGTCCGGGTCCGCATCTCCTGAACGGACGCTAGCGCGTGCGCTTCGTCCTGCATCGCAATGACGCCGACGGGATATCCGTCTGCTAAAAGAGCAGTCGAATATGCGCCGATCATCTCGTGATCCTGGCCGTTGAAGGTCGCGGTAAATGGCACCAGGGCGGACTGGACCTGGACACCCGACTCGATCCATTCGCGAACGATCTTGAGATCTGACATCGGCTGTTTCGCGGTCGCGAGCGAGCGGTCAGGGTGAAATATCGTTTCGCCCTGTCGATTGACCACAAAGACCATAGGCAGGCCGGCGTCCCAAAGGTCCGCTTCTTTCGCAGCGTTGATGCCTACAACGCCTTGAGAGATCGGCTTGAGCGAGGCCAACGCCACGACAGTGGCCGCGTTTGCGCCCCCAAGTTTCACGGTCGACGCGAAAGACATGACGAATTCGCCAGAGGCCTCTAATCGGATCGGCTCGCCGATCGCCAGCTTTTCCTTGTCACCGGTGGCTATGTATGAAGCTGAGATGGAATCGACCTCGGCCTGGCTGATAGATTCGACGCGGGAAGCCGAAACCGGTTCGCCGCTCGCAGGAATGACGGAGAGCGCCAGCAGGTCCGGGTTTTCGCGGATGATCGCTCCCAGCTTTGCTTCCGTCTGAGACGATGAGACGACTGCGGCATCGTTCGAGATCTCAAGTGCAGTGGAGATACTCGCCACCATGGAGCTAAACCGACGGCCGAATATCTCGATTTGCCTCGCTTTTTCCTGCACGAGCTGGATCTGATATCGATTCTCCGAGGATCTGAGCTCGCGACCGCTTTTTTCCGACAGAAACCAGCCGGTTAGCACAAGCGGAACGAGTCCTACCGCCAATAAAGTGGCAAGTACAAAGAAAATAAGGCTAACCCTTCTCGATGTAGTAGGCATTGCTGTACGGTGGGCTTGCCGGATGTGGGTGTCGGCACTTCATATTCTACGGTATTTTTCATGGTATGGTCAACATGTTTTAACATGAACATCCCCCGTTGCTGCGGGGCCGTTTGTATGCTCGGCTACGGAGAATCAGATCCTGCCGTGGTGTAATTATGTTAAGAATCTGAGGAAAGAGGCAGGGCTAGACTGATAACTCTCCTAGGCCTGAGGATGTGATGAGCACACTGAAATTGATCAAAACAAGCCTTTTTATTCTTGTTTTGGGTATCGCGGTAAACGCTCAGGTTGCCGAGAGCAACCCCGCGAAGAAATGGTTCGTCGTTTCCGATGATTCAGTAGCAAAAGTTCAGGTCGCCGATTTGGCACTCGGAGAGAGATCAGGCGAACGCGCGGCCCTGGTGCGCATCACGCGGGGCATTGCCGAAACATACGCCGAAACACTCACGTTGTTTCACTGCGGTCGCCGTCAGACCGCGGCGCAAGTGACAACCGTCTACCGGCCCGACGACGGAGAACCCATCGAGGTGAAGAATCCCAAGGCACCCTTTTCCCGTGTCCGCAAAGGCTCGTCTAACGAAAAAATACTAACGTTTGTTTGCGCTGCAAAGATAGCGACTTAATGTTTCATGCCACGGTGCGGGTTACATCCTCGCGACCGAGGCGCCCGCGGCCATTTTCTTCACGATAACTAAAGTTATGTCGTCGTTGGCTGGAGCCGTTCCGGTGAAGGCCGAGAGGGCGGACTCGACCTTGTCGCGAATACCGGAGGCTGAGCGTGTGACGTTCTCGCGAATAACCTCGGCGAGACGGTCGAGGCCAAATTCGTCTTCATTGATATTGTTGGCTTCGCTAACGCCGTCGGAGTAAATAACGAGGACATCACCGGGGCCGAGAACGGCCTCGCCCGGTTCGTATTCGGCGAATGGCATAATCCCAAGAGGAAGGCCGCCAGATGACAGCTGCTCGATCGTGCCGTCGGCGCGGCCGATGAGGGGCGGGTTGTGACCCGCGTTGATAAAGCGGAACAGTCCTGAGTTGGGTTCCAGCTCGCCGATGAAAAGCGTGACGAAACGGTTAGCCGGAGTGTTTTCAGCCAGGTATTCGTTTACGGATACCACCGTTTGGTGCAGCGAGCTTTTGGCGGCCACCTGTGCGTGGATCGCCGCGTGCAGACTCGACATCAAAAGGGCCGCCGCAGTTCCCTTTCCGGACACGTCACCGAGGGCGACGAGCATCGTGCCGTCATGTCGCTGGATAAAATCGTAGTAGTCGCCGCCGATCTCGTAACAGGAAAACGATATGCCCTGGAATTCGTAGCCTTCGATAACTGGCGGGCCCGACGGCTGAAATCGCTGCTGGATCTCGGTGGCAAGCTCGAGCTCGCGTTCCATGCGTTCGCGATTGATGCGTTCCTCGAGCAGACTGGCATTCTCCACGCGGATCGACGCGACCGAGGCGAGCGTGGTCAGAATGTCGAGATGCTCGCTCGAGAACATCACCTGGTGTGTCGGTGAATCGGCGTAGATAATGCCAAAAACGTGGCGTTCGTCCACACTTAGCGGAACGGCAAGTACAGAGCGGATCCCCTGCAGCACGAGCGTCTGGCTCGCGAAACGAGGGTCCTGCTGCGCGTCCGAGGTGAGAACCGATTTCCCGTTCTCCATGACCTCGGTCATGATGGCCCGGCTGATGCGAACCTCATCAATGGGCGTATTGCTGCCCCGAGCACGAGCCACCTTTATCTGCATCTCATCGCCCTCTTTCTCGCCGCGGAGCATGATCACCACACGTTCGGCCGGGACGGCTTCGAAAACGAGCGAGGCTACATTGTCGAGCGTTTCGTCGAGACCGCTCGAGGCGAGGAGAGCTACGCCCACCTTACTTATCAGCCCCAGCAAGTCCGTTCTGGATGATAAAGATGAGTCGAGGATCTCGGTAGTCGGATTCTTGCGGATCGACAAAGAGATCGTCTGAGACGGATCGAGCGCGTCGGTACTGTCAGAGATCAGGGTCGAGCTGATGTTCTTGGAGATCTGTTGGTCGCTCTCAAAAACAATGCGGGTCTCGCCGATCTGCACCTCGCTGCCCGGGTAGAGCGGTAGTGTGCCGGAAACCTGAATACCATTGAGCTTAGTGCCATTTGCCGATCCCAGGTCAACCAGCCAAAATGCGTCACCCTCCTGCCTGATCTCGGCATGCAAACGCGACGCAAAGGCGTCCGGTATACAAATGTCGCTGCGGGCGGAACGGCCGATCGTCGTTCGAAGACGAGAAAGCGGATAGCTGTCGGAATTACCGTTCGCGTGTTTTACCACGAGCTGGGCCATATTTAGTTCTATACCTGTTTTCTGACGCCACGGACCACGATCGTTCCGGCGATGAGATCATGCAGGGCCCGGCCGCTGGTGTTGAGCGCCGCGATAAGGAAGCCGACCCCAAGCGTAAGCACCGTTACCAGATAGCCCGCAATATTGCGGCGGACTATGCCCGAGAGACCAGGAAACGTACCGTCGAGATTAACCACGCTCAATCCAACAGCCATCTTACCTACTGTTTGTCCGTGAAAGATAGGCAGCACCAAAAAATCAGCGATAAAAAGAAGGATGCCAAGTATCCATGCGCCAGGACCAACCGAAGCCCCCGTTGTGGAGTCGCTCATCAGCCTCGAAATGAGCAGCCAGCCGATCGGCGGCAAAAGCAGCACCATGTAATCGATGAAAAGCGCCACGCACCTGAGTACAAAGGGAGCGACAAGGTGATCGGGTGAGAAACCTACGATCTTTTCCTTCTCCCTGATTGGTTTGATTGCGGCGACGGGTCGTTGGACGGCTGAGGCCATAATTTCGAGCTACTGCGTTAAAAAATGTAAGGTCGTATCCCCGAGCCTTAGCCGATCGCCGTTTGCGAGCGGCCGGGGCTGGCGCGGCTGCAGTCGGATGGTGTCGCTTATGCCGCCTATCAGGATGGTACCGTTTGACGAGCCAAGATCCTCGACCATAAAATTGCCGCCCTCTCGCCAGATACGTGCGTGGCGCCGCGATATCTTTGTCTGGGGATCGTATTTCGAGAGATCGACCTCGGGAAAAATATTGGACATCGGATCGCGTCGGCCGAGCAGGTTTTCGTTCTTTTCGAGTGTGAAGGCTGGCGCGTCAAGATCGCTCGTGCCATCGATGATCAGCTTAGCCGTCGCGGCAGACCGCGGGTATATCTCGGCGTGGACCCCCTGCTGAGCGATAGGCTGCTTGGCACCACAAAAGGCACAAAACAGATCGGTCGCCACAATCCGCTGTCCGCAAAAGCCGCAAAACACACTCTGGTTTGCAAGACTGACAGCCGCCGGCGCCTCGCTGACGCCGTATGTGATATTGCCGGTCTTGAGATTATCAATGTGCGCGGCGAGAACCTCGCTCATCTCCTCAGCGGAGTGAAAGCGGCTTTCGGCGCTGTATTCCACAGAGCGCATGAGAATGCGCTCCATCTGGTCAGACAGCTGCGGGTTTATCTGCCGGGGTCGCGGATTTTTTTGGAAATCGAATATCAGCAAGGGGTTGTTCTGCGGATCCGCACCCGTCAGCAGATGGAACATCGTCGACCCGAGACTGTATATATCCGAACGCGGCTCGACCTGGCCGGAAAAAAGTTCAGGCGGCGCGTAACCCATCGTGCCCACAGCGGTGACTCCCTTTTCCTGGGCCTGGTTTATTGACCGTGCGATGCCGAAATCGATCAGCATGACGCGCGACGTTTTGCCGTCGAGCATGACATTTGAGGGCTTGAGATCGCGATAGACTATCGTGGTAGGCAGCCCGTGGAGGTACGCCAGAACATCCGTTATCTGCAGAGCCCATTCAGCAACGGTAAGTTCTTCGATCCGGCCGCCCGGAGCGGCACGAAGCCTTGAGGCCAGATCACCGCCGGAAATATACTTCATGACGAGATAGAAGCGACCCTCAAACTCGTCGTAAAAATAATCGTAAATCGTCGGTATAGAAGGGTGGTCGAGGGTCGAGAGGATCATCGACTCACGGCGAAAATCTTCGATCGCTTTTTTCTGCTGCTCCTCCTCGATGCTCGACTGGACCATCTCTTTGACGGCACGCTCGACGCCGCCAAGGTTGAGATCTTTCGCTAGATAAACGGCTCCCATGCCGCCGCCACCGATCTTTCTCACTATCTCGTAGCGGCCATTCAATGTTGTGCCTTCGGCCAGAGGCTTCAGCCCCGGGCGTTTGCCGTCGGTGTCAACGCTGCCCGCCTGGATCGTTTCGGCCACGCGTTCGTTGTTCTCACTCGAGATTGACGACGTGCTGGCCTCGAAATCGTTAATGTCTATTTTCTCGCCATCCGCGGAGCGCGGCTCGGCCTCAGACGCCTCGATCTGTTCGTCAGAGGCCTCAGGTCCTGGTTCCTCAACCTCGATCGGGACCTCAAAAGAGGCCATCGCTATGGTTTCCTCGAAAGGCAGCCCGGTGGCCTCGTCTGCCGCAACTTCCGCCTTATCGTCATCTGCGGCGGCCTCCGTTCCATCGTCGATAGATGCTTCAGCGGCATGGGCTTCAATTGGCCCCTCTTCTTCGGGTGCATTAAGTTCAGCCGCTTCCTCGGCAGCTATGCCGGTGCCCGCAGCCGCGTCATCTTCCGCCGCTTGAAAATCGTCGGAAATGCTCTCCGGCGCAGAGTCGTCCATTCGGATGCCGCAGCCCGGGCAAAATCCTTTGACTTCCACGACTTCAAAGCCGCAATGACTACAACGATGCATTTCGTTTTCGAGTTAGACTATGAGCCTAGTGTGTTATCTGGAAACGCAAAAATGTCTTACCGACGATGACCTCGTCGCCGTCATTCAAAAGCTGAGGATTGCCAGGCAGCAGCCTGCGGCCCCTGTTGACGTACGTGCCATTGGTCGAACCAAGATCCTCGATAAAATAGGAGCCGCTGCTGCGCACGATACGTGCGTGTCGGCGCGATACTTTAGCGTCCGAGTCATGTGCATCCAAATCGACGTCCGGGAAAATACCATTATCGGCATCCCAGCGACCGATAATCGATTCCTCGTTGGCCAGCCGAAATTCCGTGCCCGGCGAGTCGCCGCGTTCAATAACCAGAGCAGCGTGCGCGATACCAGAGCTCGCCTGACTATTGGCCGGGGGCTTTACCACGTCCTGTGGCTCGAGATTTACGGGCGGCACGCCGATAGAGGTCACGCTTACGGGCCGCGCGACCGAACTGGCCGACGGCGGTGGAACGTACGGCGGCGGCTCAGCGGCGGGCGGTGGCTGATGGGCCGCCGCGGCAACAATGCGCGTTCCGCACTCATCGCAAAAGCGCGACGAATCAAGATTGGCCGTCTGGCATGCAGGACACCTGATCATGTCTGTCGCTCTTGATGGCAAAATATCGCCCGCCGTCGTTTCATATTCAATATTTTACACATCCTCCGCTATGTACGTAAATCGTAATTCTACCGCCTATTTACGTCAAACCTTTAAGGTTGGTTCGCAGCTAACTTGACGGCAGAATGGCCTGTGCACTTTTTTGAAACAATGGCAAAATGTGTGTCGTAATAGTCGCTTGATACGTGATATCCGACCAGTCAGCTATACCTTGCTAAACCGAATTTACTGTGAGGACTGAATATATATGGCACTGAGCCGTAGAAAAAAGATCATTATCGGCGCCGTGGTTGCCGTCGTGTTGGTGTTAATAATTGTCGGCAGCATCTTTATGACGCGGACGGACACGCCGGAGGTGACCACCGTTAAGGTGGAGGTCCGAAAGGAGCTGCGCTCGACCGTTACGTCATCCGGCGAGGTGCGCCCCATCCAGTTCATGAACCTTACAAGTGAGGTTCAGGGCCGGATCGAAGAAATATATGTAAAGGAAGGCGACCAGGTCGTGAAAGGGCAGCCGCTGGTGCGACTTGACCCAAATCAGCTTCAGTCCAATACAGATGCTCAGCTAGCGGCTTTTCAGGGTGCACAGGACGATGTTCGCGTTTCGCAGTCGCAGGTAACGGCTGCTCAGAACAACCTTGCCCAGGCCCAGCAGCAGATGAACGTGGCACAGGTAGCCGTCGACTCTGCGAGACAGTCTATCGTTACAGCCCAGACGGACGTGGAGAGGGCCCAGGTCGAGCACAACGCCGCGACGCGCGAATTCAAGCGCAATGCGCAGCTGCTCGAGAGCGGCGTCATCTCGCGCCAGCTCTATGACGAGTCGAAGGACCGCGTCGACAATGCTGCGGCTGCACTGCAAACAGCAAAGGCTAATCTCGAATCGCGGCGAATAGGCGTCCGAGACGCCACGGCACGTCTTAATCAGCAGGCTGTAGCGGTGCGTGATGCCAAACGGGCCGTCGACACGGCAACTTTGGGGGTTGCATCCAGCCAATCGCGGGCAAACCAACAGTCGGCGGTACTTCGCGGCCAAAGAAGCCAGCGGGACAAAACGCTGCAGGTCGCGCCAATAAATGGCGTGATCGCCGAGATTCCCTCAAAAGTCGGGACGTTTGCGGTAGCCGGCCTCTCGACCACCGCACTTCTGACCATCGCGGATATGTCGTCCATAAACGTCGAGGTGAAGGTCGACGAAACATCCATAGATAAGGTGGAGGTCGGGCAAAAGGCCAAGATCAAAGTAGACGCGTTCGGTGACAAAGAGATCCAGGGGGAGGTGATACAGAAAACACCGCTTGCCATGGGCAAATCGCAGACCAGCGGCGGACTCTCAACGAATATCAACGTACAGGAAGCCAAGGAGTTTCGCGTCGTCATTCAAATGCTCGAGCTTGCGGAGGACGTCAGGAACGGGCTCCGCCCAGGGATGAGCGCGACGGCTGAGATCACCACCAAAACGGTGGAAAACGTGATTGCCGTACCGCTGCAGGCCGTCGTTGAGAAAAAGCCTGAAGGCCAGCCTTCACCTACGCTGCCGGGCGATTCCCCGGCTATGCCCCCATCGGATAAGCCAAAAATGATCACTGGCGTCTATGTTCTCGCGGACGGCAAGGCCAAGTTCGTCGAGGTAGAAACCGGCATTATCGGCGAATCCGACAGGCAGATCATCAGCGGATTAAAGGAAGGTGACGAGGTCATTACGGGTCCTAGCAGAGTGCTCAACACGCTGAAAGATGGCACTACGGTCAAGAAACAGACCAAGAAAGAGGGCGAGGCGGCAAACAAGACATAGTAATGTACAGGTTTATGGAGGACGAGAACGGCAACGGCACATCGCCGGCTCCGGAAGGCGGCCAATCGCTGATAAGCATGAAGAACATCTGGAAGACGTACCAGATGGGTACCGAAGAGCTTCATGCGCTCCGCGATGTCTCATTTAAAGTAAAACGCAACGAGTTCCTGGCCATTATCGGCCCGTCCGGTTCCGGAAAATCGACATTGATGAACCTAATCGGGTGTCTCGATTCCCCGTCCCAAGGTGAGTACTGGATCAACGGTCACCTCGTATCGGATATGTCCGACGATGAACTCGCCCGTATCCGTAATAAAGAGATCGGTTTCGTTTTTCAGACATTTAACCTGCTCGCACGTGCGACGGCCCTGCATAATGTCGAGCTTCCACTGATCTACGCCGGCATGCGGGCGGGCGAACGCCACGACCAGGCACAGGCCGCCCTGGCGTCTGTAGAACTCGGCGATCGTGTTACCCACCGTCCAAATGAGCTCTCAGGCGGCCAGCGCCAGAGAGTTGCCATTGCACGCGCATTGGTCAATAACCCCTCAATCCTGCTTGCGGACGAACCGACAGGTGCGTTGGACTCAAAGACAAGCGTTGAGATCATGCATCTGTTTGAAAAGCTTCATGAGGACGGCAACACGATCATACTTGTAACGCACGAGCCCGATATAGCGGCACGGGCCCATCGTATTATTACGATCCGCGACGGCCGTATCGAGAGCGACGAAACCCAGAAATAAAGAAGCCCCTCCGTTATCGGTTCGATAGTCTTTATACGAACGACATTGCGGCTAAGTAATCCGCAGGATAAAGGCCGTGGGAACCCTTTTATCGGGCTGCCGAGGATCGTCGTTCCGATCGTTTTTTTCGCCCATATTGCGGAGCTTTGGAAAATATTCTACGGCCGCGATAATTAGCACATTATTTATCGCTGGCTGCTCTATAATGAGACGCACATGGACAGGAAAGCCACATTTCGTCTTTTCATAGAGTCGTTTCGCCTGGCTGTGCTTAGCCTTCGAAGCAACAAACTTCGAACGGTCCTCACGTTGTTGGGCGTCATAGTCGGGGTTACCTCGGTCATCGCCGTCATCACTATCATCAGCGGACTTGATAGTACTGTTTCAACGGCTTTTTCATCACAAGGTTCAACAGTTTTTTCCGTTGCCAAACGTCCCCTCGTGATCACTTCAAGGGAGGACCTGATCAGGTTCAATCGGCGAAAAGAGATCACAAACGAAGATGCCGAAGCGATCGCACGACTCTGCCGCAATTGCGCGCGCATTGGTCGGGCCGTAAACGGAATGGGACTGGTAAAGTTCGGGGACTACAAATCCGAGCGCGTGGCGGTCAGGGGCCTTTCGACCCGAATGTTCTTGATCGAAAACATCACGCTTCAATCGGGTCGGATATGGACGGACCAGGAGGATGTAAACGGCCGAAATATTTGCGTTATCGGATCGGACTTGCTGGAGAACCTGTTTAATGGCCGTGGAGCCGAATCTGTCGTCGGTGAACAGATAAGAGTAGACGGTGTGCCGTATGAAGTCGCAGGAGTTGCAACGGCGTTCGGCAAAGTCCTCGGTTTCTCCCGCGATAATTTTGTATATCTTCCTTTTCAAGCGGGCCAAAGAATGTTCGGTGCACGAGATTCTATAACCGTCCACATCCAGGTCGATGATCCGGCTGATTTCGAAGCTGCACAGGACGAGGTCCGGGCAATAATGCGAAACCGGCGGGGTAAGACGTCCGCAGATGAGGAAGACGGGTTTTCGCTTGATACTCAGGATGCTTTTCTCGCGATATATGACCGTGCTACCTCGGGCATTTACGCGGCCACGATCGGAGTCGCCTTGGTTTCGCTTGTTGTCGGCGGCATAGTTGTGATGAACATAATGCTCGTTTCGGTCACAGAGCGGACCCGTGAGATCGGCCTACGCAAATCCGTAGGTGCCCGCAAGCGGGACGTCATGCAGCAATTCCTCATTGAGGCTGTTACTGTAACGTCCGTGGGGGGAATCATCGGAGTGATTTTCGGATATGGTCTGGCCTTCGTTCTTTCGCTGGCGATGGGCTTTCCGATCTCGATCCGTGTCGACTCAGCCCTTTTGGGCGTCGGAGTTTCACTTATTGTGGGTATCGCCAGCGGCCTCTACCCTGCCATGCGAGCGGCTGCTCTGGATCCGATCGAGGCAATGAGAAATGAATAAGGACGAGTATTTATGACATCAACTGCCCTCCGAGAGGCCGGGATCATGGCATTGGACACTCTCCGGGTGAACAAACTTCGCTCGGGTCTGACGATCCTCGGTGTGACGGTGGGTGTTGTTACGGTACTCGCAATGGTCTCGATCATTCAGGGGCTAAATCGGGCATTTTCTGAGCAGATCGAGTCTCTCGGCTCGAACACGATATTTATTTCAAAATTTGACCCGAGTTTCGGACGGCCTCCGGGTGCCGAGGAACGTCAGCGGAAGGAATTGACCGTGGACGATGCGGACGCGTTACGACGAGAGTTGGAAACCGCCGTCGGCGTCTCGCCGATCCAGCGCGAACTAGCAGTTACAATACGATTCAAGGAAAAACAATCCGACACGACAATCCTTATTGGGGCGACGCCATACTACGAATTCACACATTCGCAATACGTCGATCATGGACGGTTTATTACGGACAGCGATATGCAGGTCCGCTCGAATGTCGTCGTCCTGGGACGGGACGTGATAAAGGCGCTATTCCCGAACGGAGAGGACCCTATCGGCGCCGAAGTGAAAATCGACGGAAATCCCTTTCGCGTCGTTGGTGTCATGAGCTTTCTAGGCTCGTTTTTCGGACAGTCGAGGGACAATATCGCATTTGTACCATTATCGACGACCCAGAAATTCTATCCGCGGATCGAACCCCCTCAATCGGTTTTTGTGATCATCATTCGGCCCAGGACAAGAGCGGACGTCAAACAAACGATTAATGAGGCCACGGACATTCTTCGCTCCCGACGAGGAGTGAAACAGGGCGAAAAGAACAATTTCGGAATATCGTCCCAGGACGCGCTGCTTGATATCTATAATCAACTCACAGGCGCTACTTACCTTGTGCTGACCGCCATCTCCGCTGTGGCGCTTATGATCGGCGGCATCGGTGTTATGAATATCATGCTCGTCTCGGTCACGGAACGAACGAAAGAGATCGGTATACGAAAGGCCGTGGGCGCTACGCGATCGAGCATACTCGTACAGTTCCTGGCGGAGGCGGTGGTTCTCACGGCGATCGGAGGCACTGCCGGCGTCATCATCGGCGAAGTACTTAGTTTGCTCATTAATGCTTATTCGCCTTTGCCGGCAACTATCCCGATTTGGGCGATCCTTCTCGGGGTGTTTGTGTCCGCAAGTGTGGGCGTGGTCTTCGGCGTATACCCGGCATTGAAGGCAGCGAATCTCGATCCGATCGAGGCGCTGCGGTATGAATGAGAAAAGGCCAGCCGTTTTCGGCAAGGCTTTTTCCTTTTACGTCTTTTTTACTTACCTAGCTGATAAACCCCGGGAACAACGCAGCCATCGCAACCGAAAGCAGGACCATAATTACGTAAACCCCGATGGCGGCGCTCCACGCGGTGGTTCCCGTAACCCTTTCGCCGGCGTTCTTCAGACCGGTGGCGTTCAGCCACAACCAATAAAACATCAAAAGGCTGACGGAGCCTAATAGGGTATAGATCACAGGATGTTCGGCGGCAGTCACGAGAAAGTTGGGATTGTCCTGTATCAGCGTGCCCTGCCCGAGAACTGGATGTATGTCGGCGGGGTCTTTTAGGTGCAGGATTATGGTATTCAGAACGAACCGAATGACTGCAACCGGAAACCATGCGTAAACGGCTGCCGAGAACGCCTGCCAGAAGTTGATCTTGCCTCCCATCGCCATCGCAAAAAGCATGAATATCACCGCAAGGAACGCGAAACCAAAAACCGAATATGCAATACCCGCGACGGCCTGGCCGACTCTCGTAACTGGATTTTTAGCCTGGGCGATCGCGTTCGCGCGGCCCGCTTCGACCTGTTCCTTCATATCATCGTTCATGAAGGGCATCTCTAGCGCCTTATCGACGGCAAAATTCGCGATCCGCTCTGCTGTCAGACGGTTGGTGAACAGATTCAAATAAATACCCGACATTGCGGAGATAATGAGCACGGCGGCAAGCCAGCGAGGGTGTCGGCGGAGGTTCCGAAAAACATCGGTCGGAGCGAAGAAGATGTTTCCAAACGTGGCGGGCGTAGACATTTTCTCGGTACCCTCAGAATCCGGCTTATCGATAAAGCTCAACCCAATGATCAAGCCGCCAAACAATATCAGCACAACGCCCGTCGACGTCAGACCCGGCAGGACACGGGTAATGCTCAAGATGGCCAAAACGAGACCGATGGCGGCGACGATTACGCCGGCTATGCGATTCATATTTCCTCTGTTTGATTGGTTTAAGAATTACAACAACACGTACGATAACGCATTTGTTATTGTTTCACTACCCAAGCGAGGCCGGCGCTTCGGCGTACCCGTCGACACGGATACAGGCCGCGAAATGATTGGGCGTGATCTCACGAAGTTCCGGAACGACGGCAGCACATGCCTCGATCGCGAGCGGGCAGCGCGTGCGAAAGCGGCAGCCGCTCGGCGGGTTTATGGGGGTCGGAACATCGCCTTTCAACACGATGCGCTCGCGTTTCTGAGTCGGGTCGGGAACGGGTATCGCGGATAGGAGAGCGTTGGTATAGGGATGCAGCGGCTTTTCATACAGCTCTACCGCATCACAGATCTCGACGATCCTACCCAGGTACATAACGGCAACGCGATCGGAAATATGCTCGACAACAGCGAGGCCGTGCGAGATAAACAGATAAGTGAGCCCAAACTCTTCCTGCAGGCCCTGAAGCAGGTTGACGACCTGTGCCTGTACCGAAACGTCAAGTGCCGAGACTGGCTCGTCGCAAATTATAAGCTTTGGATTAAGAGCCAACGCTCTCGCAAGTCCGATACGCTGGCGCTGACCGCCGGAAAATTCGTGCGGGTAACGGTCGGCATACTTCGGATCAAGCCCGACCTTTTGAAGAAGGTCAGCCACGCGCGCATTTCGAGATCGTTTGTCGCCAATGTTGTGGATCTTGAGCGGTTCCGAGACGATCGAGCGGATGCTTAGCCGCGGATTCAGGCTGGCGTATGGGTCCTGAAAGATGATCTGCATTTCACGGCGAAGTGCCTGCATCTCCCGACTGGGCAATCCAACGAGGTCCGTGCCCTCAAAAAGCACTTCGCCGCTCGTCGGCTCATGCAGTCGCAGCAAACAGCGGCCTACAGTCGATTTGCCGCACCCGGACTCGCCGACGAGGCCAAGTGTCTCACCCGCAATAATATCGAACGAAACGTCATCGACCGCCTGCACCAGGTCATCGCTGTTAGCAACCGGAAAGTGCTTGACGAGATGACGGACCCGTACGAGTGGTGCCAAAGATGTTTGGGCTGCAGCAGACGACATCAGAGGTTTTGTTTATGCTGTTTCGGCGGCAAGTATACGTTCCCGAGCTGCCCTGAACTTTTGCTGCTCATCATAGAGCACGCAACGGACTTTATCGCCGGTGGGTAAGGGATACAAAGGGATCTCGCCCTCGGTGCAAATGTCCATCCGATATTCGCAGCGCGGCGCAAAATGGCAGCCGTATGGGAGGTTCGTCGGACTCGGCACCGTGCCCTCGATGGTTTGGAGTCTCTCGGCCTTGGCGATGCCCGCGACGGTCAGCTTTGGAACAGAGCGAAGCAGTCCTCGTGTGTACGGATGTTTCGGGTCGGCGAAGAGCTCGTGTACGCCGGATTCCTCTATGATCTTGCCCGTGTACATCACACAAACGCGATCGGCCACCTCAGCGACAACGCCGAGATCATGAGTGATGAGCAGCACCGCGAGCTTTCGAGAAACACGCAGCTCATCTAACAGCTCGAGGATCTGGGCCTGTATCGTGACATCCAGCGCCGTCGTCGGCTCATCGGCGATCAAAAGCTCGGGGTCGCATGCCAGGGCCATTGCGATCATGATGCGCTGGCGCATACCGCCCGAAAGCTGGTGCGGATAATCAGAAGCACGGCGTTCGGGTGACGGTATCGCCACCTCTTTCATTGCCTGAATGGCTGCGGCCCACGCCCGTTTTCGATCAAGCTTTCGGTGCAGCCGGAGGGCCTCCGCGATCTGTTCCCCAACCGTATACACCGGGTTTAGCGATGTCATCGGGTCCTGAAAGATCATCGCAATGTCGTTACCGCGTATGTCCCTCAGACGGTCTTCGGACGCTGTGGTCAGCTCCTCACCCTTGAATTTGATCGATCCGCTCGTGATCTTTCCGGGAGAGGCGATCAGGCGCATCACGGACAGTGCTGTGATGGATTTTCCGCAGCCGGACTCGCCAACCAGGCCCAGCAGCTCGCCCTCACCGATATTAAAGCTAACGCCGTCGACGGCCTTAACGAGTCCCGCTCGCGTGGGAAACTGTGTCCTCAGATTCGTTACTTCTAAAAGCATGAGCAAGCATGTGACTGGTGAACCCCGATCGGTTCGAGCATTCGATTGAACATTGGGAAAATTTCCTCCGTCGAGAGCTAAGGTAAGTTGTTTAAAGTGTAACGCAAATCATGACCTCATAAAAGCGCAACGCCTTTATCAGCCGGTATATAGAGGCAACTAATTCCATCGCTATTTCCTCAAATGGATGTTATTCTTTTTCGAGTGAAAATTCGTCTCAAAAACAGGGTTACCCGGGAGATCTTACATCTGTGAAGCAAAGCAATACTCGCCTTTTTGCCCTCTTATCAATTCTTTTCATTACAACACTTGGATACGGTCAGACGAGCTCGCGGGTTCAGCCGGAGCGTAATAAGGACGGTTCCGTTAAAGCTGCGTCTGGCAAGCCGGTTACGGTAGAGATGATACAGGGTGAGCTGAAAGAGGCTCTTTCTGTTATCGAAGGCAGTTATGTGGACTCAAAGACGCTAAATTACAACGACGTGTTCAAATCGTCTATTGATGCGATGCTGCACAACCTGGATCCCCACTCGAATTATTTTGACGCCAAGGAATTTGAGCAATTTAGAACCGACCAGAGCTCCCGATACTACGGAATAGGAGCGACCATCGGCGATCTGCGCGGACCAGATGGAAAGTTGATCGCGACGTATATCAAAGCCACCTTCGAAGGCGCCCCTGCACACCGGGCGGGACTGCGATATGGCGACAAGATCGTCGAGGTGAACGGCACGTCGATGTTAGGAAAGCCGTTCAGCGAGGTGCGTAATTTCCTGCGAGGGCCGCAGGGAACCACGGCCAAATTGGTGGTCGAGCGTCTCGCAACCGGCAGACGCGAGACGATCGAGATCGTACGTGACGCTGTACCGCAGCCGTCCATAGGTCAGATATATATGATCCGGCCCGGCGTGGGGTACATGGCAATGATGGGTGGTTTTAACCAGACCACGTATCAGGAATTTCGCCACGGTTTTCGCGAGCTTAAGGCTGCCGGAATGCAGCAGCTTGTTATCGATCTTCGTGATAATGGGGGCGGCTTGGTAAGCCACGCTTATAAGGTTGCCGATGCTTTTCTCGCGAGCGGTCAGACGGTATTTACCCAGAAGGGCCGCATGGACAGTGTTAGCGAGCAGTATGCTTCTCAAAATCGCGCTCCCGATAAATCCCCTTTGGTGGTGCTGGTTAACCGCAACACCGCTTCGGCATCTGAGATCCTGGCCGGCGCGCTGCAGGACCACGATCGGGCATTGATCGTCGGTGAGAACACGTTTGGTAAAGGGCTGGTTCAGAATCCATTCCAACTGGAACAGGGATCGATGCTGCTTTTGACTATTGCAAAATATGAGACGCCGTCAGGACGCGTAATTCAGCGTGATTACTCCAACGGTGATCTTTACAACTACTACACGAACGGCGGCACGCTCCGTGACGAAGCCAAGGACACCGCGGCACCAAAAGGTGGCGAGACAAAAACCGACACTGGTCGCACAGTCTACGGGGGCGGCGGCATAAACCCTGACGTTCCTATCAAGCCCGATACGATCACGGCCGAACGAAACAGGGTTCAGGCGAGGCTCGCAAATCCGATCTTTGCATTCGCCCTTGATGCGGTGATGGGCAAGATAAAAGGCGTTGAAGCATATACGATTGACAGGCCCATCACTTTTGAATACGACCTTAAGGCGAGCGACTTTGCGATCACCGATACTGTCTACGCCGCTTTCAAGCAGTATGCGGCCGACAAGTATAAGATCTCGCCGGTACAGGTAGACCGGGAGCGTGAGTTCGTCCAGAGGCTTCTCCGGACCGAATTCGTGACCGCCGCCTATGGCTCGCAAACGTCTTATCAGGTGGCTAACGAATACGACAATCAGGTGCTCAAGGCGATCGACCTGCTGCCCCAGGCTAAGCAGCTTGCTCTGCAGGGAGAGAAAGCGAGAACAGTGGGATCGAAACAGAAGAGTCCCGGCGAGCTGAACTAAGAACGCCCCTTTGATGTACTTTTGATTGACTTCTAATTACGCGCTCGAACCAATAATGCTCATTCGGCTGCGGTGGCGACGGCGCATGGGCCGGCAGCAGGTGGCGGGCCGGGCGGGTCGATGTCGCCGACCTCGCGTCTGAGGTGGTCGAGCCTTGTCCGCAATTCGGCGGTGATCTTTTTCATATTCCGGCGGCCGTATAGATTGTTCATCTCGTCCGGATCGTTCTTTAGATCATAAAGCTCCCATTCCTCGGGCTGCTCCCAAAAATGGATGAGCTTCCAGCGGTCGGTGCGCACACCGCGATGTTTTTGGGCGCAGTGCTCGGCGGGATATTCGTAATATTGGTAAAGAAACGCATCGCGCCACGGAGCTTGGCGCCTATCCAGGATGGGACGCACGCTTCGCCCGTGCATCCAGCCCGGTACGGGCACACCGGCGAGCTCGAGCAGCGTCGGCGCGACATCCACATTGAGCACCATGTGTTTTGTGTCCACCTGTGCCGCTTTGACGCGAGCCGGAAAACGCATCAACAGCGGCACCCGGATCGACGGCTCGTACATCAAACGCTTGTCAAACAGCCCGTGCTCGCCCAGAAAAAAACCGTTGTCGGATGAATAAACGACAATCGTGTTTTTTGTGAGATCGTTCTTGTCCAGATAATCGAGCACGCGCCCGACATTTTCGTCCACGCTGAGCAGCGTTCGGTAATAATTCTTTGCCAGAACCTGAAAATTTCGCCGCTTACGCTCATCGCGAGGCAAATCCGCCGACACTCCGCGATTGCGAAAGTCGGGCATGTCTGCGACCGCCATTTCGTTTTTGCCCAACGCTGCGGGCCTCGCTGCAAAATCGTCGCTAAAACTCCGCGGCATGGGTATCTCGACGTCTTCGAACGCCTTCTCAAATCGCGCGGCGGGCACCCAGTTGCGGTGCGGCGATTTGAAATTGTAAAGCAGACAGAATGGCCTCTCCTTTGGCCGCTGCGCGAGATAGGCGAGCGCCTGGTCACCGACGACATCGTCGGCGTAACCGCGAAATTTCAGACGCATTCCGCCCGAGGTGATCATTTCGGGGTCGTTATACGGCCCGCCGCCGCCCGGCAAAATTATCCATTGTTCAAAGCCCGCCGGTTGCGACCGCAGGTGCCACTTGCCAACCAGCGCCGTATGATAGCCCGCCTGCCGCAGCAGATGCACGAACGTCACTTGGTCGTCCTTAAGTCCGGGCTGATTGCGAAATATCGAATTGGGTGCACCGTTGGTCGTAACGCCGTGCGCGTGCGAATAGAGCCCCGTCATAAACGAAGCGCGGCTCGGCGCACACAGCGAATTTGTGACAAACATCTCGGTAAACCGCACGCCGTCGGTCCCGATGCGGTCCATATTCGGTGTTTTCAGGATCTTGTTGCCGTACGCGCTCATGGCGTTCTGCTGCTGATCGTCCGTCATTATAAATATAATGTTCGGCGCGTCCTTTGGCACGATCCTGTCCTGCGCCGCAGCTGAAAAGCGGGTCAATCCCATCAAAGGAAGACCCGCCATCGCTCCGCCAATCAGTTTTAATGTTGTGCGTCGATCAATCATTTTGCACTCGATAAATTCGCTACTATAAAGTTAGATTGTTTTCTCCTATTCGAGGTCTTATGCCTCATGGTGGCGGTGCGGGCTCGAAACCGGATCGGAGTTAGTCTTCTTAACGCGGTCTTTCCCCGCAAAAAATCATTCAGCTTCTAACCTCGCTACTCCAATACTTAGTCAACATCAGAGTACATCCGTATTTTTCCATCTATATGGAAGAACAACTGGGGAAGTATCCTTCATATCATGTTGTAACACAGATATCCCTTCATCCTTTAGCAAAAAAAAGAAGCTGCCGGGTTATTTTCCAGACAGCTCCTTTTTTATTTGCAAACTCTCGCTATCGGCCGCTAGAACAACCAGCGGATGAGGTAATAGATGCCGAAGCCTAGGGCTGTCAGGGCCAGGAGTGTGCCGGCTATCGCGGCTGCGACGACAAGCTTGAATTTCCGGTATCGGTTCTCGTCTGGCGGCGAAAGCTGATTCTGCGGAAAATAGGGCGGTGGTCGGTTCAACATAGGGTCTGATGAGCCTTCTGGCTATTGTGAGTATGCGTCATACACAACCGGCTGACAAATGAGGGTGAAACCCACGGTCGCCGGAGCGATGCCAGCGAGCGCGAAGAGAAGGTATTTCATATTCGCCATCATACAGGTGAGGCATACAATCTTCCAAAATTCTATGAGATAATAGCCACATCAACATCTTTGTTTACAGGTAGATATATGAAGCGCATTGTAACGATGATCGGGATTGTCATGCTGGCCGCCGTCGCGGCCGCGGCACAGTCAACTTTCGGCGTAAACGAACTGCTTAACATGAGGCGAGTTGCCAATCCACAGCTTTCGCCTGATGGTCGGACCGTGGCGTATACGGTCGGCACCGTTGACAAGACGGCCAACCGCGTGGTCAATCAGATCTTTACGGTGGGCATCGATGGTTCGCGGCCACGTCAGATCACGAGTAACCCAACCTCCAGCAGCAGCCCGCGTTGGTCCCCCGACGGCAGGCGAATCGCGTACGTGGCGGGCGGTCAGATCTGGACGATGGACCCTGACGGCAGTGACAAAGACCAGGTGACGCAGATATCGACCGGAGCGAGCGGGCCAGTATGGTCGGCAGATGGTCGATGGATCGCATTTGGATCGGAAGTATATCCGGAGTGTCGGACCGAAGAATGTAATAAGGCAGAGGACGCGCGCCTTGAGAACAGTAAAGTAAAGGCGCATGTCACTGAACGCCTTTTGTTTAAGCACTGGGACGAATGGCGTGACCGCAAACGTGCACATGTCTTTGTGGTGGCAAGCAGCGGCGGGGCGGCCCGCGATGTGACACCCGGTGATTTTGACTCGCCGCCGTACGGCGCGAGCTCTGGTGTCGATTACGCGATTTCACCCGATGGTTCGAGCGTAGTTTATTTACGAAATCCGGACCGCGTTGAAGCTATTTCGACGAACAGCGACATTTATATCCAGCCTCTCTCAGGCGGGAGCGCGAAGAACATCACCGCCGCGATCAAGGGCTATGACGCATCGCCGGTGTATACGCGAGACGGAAAGTATTTGCTGTTCCGTTCGCAGCCCACAGCCACATTTGAAGCCGACCGTTGGCGCATAATGCGTTACAACATCGCCACCGGTGAAATGGTGGAGCTGACAAGGGGATTTGATCTTCAGGTGGATGAAATGGCTGTAACCGCGGACAGCAAGACGATCTATTTCACCGCCGGCGAACGTGGACGGCACCCGATATTCTCTGTGCCGGTAGAGCCGGACTTTCGACAGCGGATCGCTACGCACGTAAGGAGGGTTGTTGGAGGCCAGTACGCGAGTAATCTCTCAGTATCATCCGATGGCCGGACCCTGGTCTTCGCGTCGAGCTCCATGACGGGTCCGAACGAGATCATGCGTGCCAACACCGATGGCAGCGGCGTGACAGCGCTGACGGCGACCAATAATGCCGTACTGGCGGCCTTTGGTCTCAGAAAGGCTGAAGAAACGACCTGGAAAGGCGCACTGGGCCAGAATATACACGGATTTTTGGTGAAGCCGGCCAATTTTGATCCTGGGAAGAAATATCCGCTCATCGTTCTTATCCATGGGGGGCCGCAGGGTGCCTGGGGCGATAGCTGGAGCTATAGATGGAACCCGCAGATCTTTGCTAATCAAGGCTACGTGGTGTTCATGCCGAACCCAAGAGGCTCGACCGGGTACGGGCAGCAGATGGTCAACGAGATCTCAGCCGACTGGGGAGGCAAAGCGTACACCGACATAATGAACGGCGTGGCCCAGGTCGTCCGGCAGCCCTTTGTCGACAGGAACCGCGTCGGCGCTGCAGGTGCAAGTTATGGCGGATACATGATCGATTGGATCCTTGGCCACAACAATCATCCAGCCGTTAAGTTTAAGGCTCTGGTCTCACATGCGGGTGTTTATAACCTCGAGAGCATGGCGACCGCGACCGAAGAGATCTGGTTTGTAAATTGGGAATTCAAGGGCATGCCATGGGAGAATCCGGTCAACTATAACCGGTGGTCGCCGCACAAATTTGCCAGGAATTTCAACACACCTACACTAGTGACCGCGGGCGAACAGGATTTCCGTGTTCCCGTCGATCAGAGCCTGCAGCTTTTCACAACTCTGCAGCTTAAAGGCGTGCCTTCGAAACTTGTGATATTTCCCGACGAAGGGCATTGGATCCTCAAGCCGCAAAACAGCGAGTTTTGGCATAGCAATGTGCTGGATTGGTTCCGGCGATACCTCCAACCTTAAAGTCTGATATTTTATGAAACTTTCGATACGTTTCTTTGCATTTAACCAGGCCGCGGTCATTCTGATCGCGGTTTTTTCGGCGTTCGGACAGACTGCCCGACCGGATCTTAATCGGTCGCAGACTTACGATGTTCAGCATTACGTTATCCGGACCAGTTTTGACCCGACGGCAAAGAGGGTGATGGGCGACACGACCGTCTCGCTAAAGCCATTAAATCCCAACTTCAAGGTGGTAGAGCTCGATGCCGTGGACCTTACATTCACTTCCGTAGCTCTGGACCCATCGGGCACCCGTCTGGATCACAGGTCGACCGCGGGCAAGGTCATTGTTACTCTCGACCGCGCGTATTCTCCCGATGAGCTGATATCAATAAGATTCAGATATACGGCAACTCCGAAAAAGGGGGTTTACTTTGTTCCAGCAGAGGAAGGGCCGCAGGGACGCGGGCACTCCGCACAGATCTGGACGCAGGGCGAGCCGGACGAGGCCCGGCACTGGTTCCCTTCTTTCGACTTCCCGAGTGATAAAGCCACGACGGAGCAATATCTTACGGTGCAAAAAGACGAGACAGTGGTCGGAAACGGAGAACTTGTAGGCAGGCAGGAACAGAGTGACGGGACAGTAACCTGGCATTACAAAATGCCGGTACCTCACTCCACATATCTCACTTCGTTCGTTATTGGAAAATACAGCCGCGCCGAGGACAAATACAAAGACATCCCCCTGGGGTTCTATGTCTATCCAGGAATGGAACGGGTCGTGCCGAAAGCCTTTGGTGAGACGAAGGATATGATGCGTGTCTTTGAGGAGCAGACTGGTGTCGCTTTTCCCTACAACAAATATGATCAGACGATCGTCGCGCTGTTTCAATTTGGAGGAATGGAGAATATCAGCGCCACTACTATGGCCGATAACGAGATCTTCCTCGCCGAGTTCGATTTTGGACGCGGTCCCATCCGTGATCTCGTTTCACATGAACTCGCGCATTCCTGGTTCGGCAACCTCGTGACATGCCGCAATTGGGCGGAGTTATGGCTCAACGAGGGTTTTGCGACATTTATGGAGGCTGTTTACGTCGAAAAGACCGCAGGCCGCGGTGAATACCTAACAAAGATTCGGTCGGACGCCGCGGAGTTTCTCGTCGACGACAGCATCAACAAACGCCGGCACGCTTTGTATAACGTGCGGGCTGTTGATGTATCATCGCTTTTTCTCAACGCCTCAACGACCTATCACAAGGGTGGCGCGGTGATCCACACACTCCGTGAAGAGGTAGGCGACGGTCCGTTTTGGAAGGCAATAAACATCTATCTAAACCGGCATAAATTTGCAAATGTCGAATCTACCGACCTTCGCAAAGCGATGGAAGAGGCCTCGGGCAAGGATCTCAAGTGGTTTTTTGACCAATGGGTCTATGGGGCTGGCGCACCCCGGCTGGATATAAGGCAGGTCTATAATCGGCGGGCAAAAAAACTGACAATTACCGTTTCGCAGACTCACCGTATCGATCCGATAACTCCCGCAGTATTTCGACTGCCGATGGACGTCACGATAAAGGGGACAGGCGAGCAGGCGGATCACGTTCTCGACATCTCAAAGCGAGTGCAGACCTTTACCCTTGACTTTCCCGTTAGGCCGGCATCATTGGAGATCGATCCGAAGGAGCGGATACCGTTGAAACAGGTCAAACTAAGACCGCTCGTAAGCTTGAGATAAAAAAAGTTCCGCCCAGGTCAGGGCGGAACTTTTCTCTTTGAGAAGACCGGATGTCTGCTTCATTGTTGAAATAGCAGCGCGGGAAGCACATCGAAAATCGCGCCATGTGGGCTTAATCTCTTGCTGTAACTTCTTTGCCACACCTACGAGGTTAGCTGCCGGGCTAGGAACGAAAGATTATCCCTTCATCAAAATTGATGATTCGCCCCGTTTTAGTGAATGTCACTAAAATTTGGGTCCCCCGCGTCGTTTCATCAGAAACGGCTTCGGTGATCAACTTTTCAACAATCAGAATATAACATCATCCAGACTGACGTTCAAGAGTTTGATGGGCGTAAGGGCGAAAAGGTTTATTAATTATCGTTATTTATTTGGAAAAAGTTGGTAGAGCAGCAGATATACGACAACGCCGGTCATTGAAACATATAACCAGATAGGAAAGACGAGCCTCGCCAGCTTCCGATGAGAGTCATAACGGCCTTTCAACCCGCGCCACAATGTTAGTACGACGAATGGACCTATTAGTGCGGCGAGAATTGTGTGAGACGTGAGAATTGTGAGATAGATAGGACGGACGATCCCCTCGCCGGCAAATCTTGTCGGACCCAGTCCAAAGTGATAAGTGCGGATCACGTGGTGAGTAATATAGCTGACCAGGAAAACAGCAGAAACAGAACTGGCCATGATCATGCACCAGCGATGTGCCCCCACTCGGCGCCGTAAAATAAAGTAGAACCCGAACAATAAAAAAACGCTGCTCAGAGCGTTCAGTGTGGCATTAAGATGTGGAAATATCTGCAGAAGTTCCATGAAGCGGTCTTGTCATTTCCAGAAACCGAGCAACCCAAGCAACACAAGCCAGATAGCGCCCAGGAAGTGCCAGTACCAGCCCACTGTCTGAGCCAGGTTACGCCGTCTGATGATCTCTAACAGGTTTTCGGTTGGATACCAGGCCCGCAGAAGGATGGTCGCCAGGGCGATAATTCCACCTAGCACGTGGATGGCATGGACCGCGGTAAGGATATAAAAGAACCCGGCGTATGGATTGCCGGCCACAAAAAATCCTCGGGATGCGAGTTCCATCCACGCGAGTATCTGAGAAGAAATAAAGGCCGCTCCAAAAACGGTTGTGACAATGAACCACTGCTTAGCCC
>JBHENG010000030.1:0-468 GCA_046262195.1 Pyrinomonadaceae bacterium
GGGTGTGCATCTCACGGGTGACCTGCCGCAGGGGGCCACGGCGACCGACCTCGTGCTGAGGATCACTGAAATGCTCCGAAAGGCGAATGTGGTAGGAAAGTTTGTCGAGTTCTTTGGCGAAGGTGCGGCTGCATTAAATGCTACTGACCGCGCGACTATCGCAAATATGGCGCCGGAGTATGGCGCCACGATGGGGTTCTTCCCGACTGACGAACGAACGCTGGAATACTTTGCGAATACCGGACGCTCGTCCGAACACATAGAAACGATCCGTAATTACTACATCGCGCAGGGAATGTTTGGCATTCCGCGTGAAGGCGAGGTGGATTACACGCTCGTCGTGGACCTGAATCTTGAGACCGTTACGCCGTCGGTCGCGGGACCGAAAAGACCGCAGGACCGCATAGAGCTGTCAAATCTGGATGACCGATTCGTCGAGCTATTTACGAAATCGGTCGCGAACGGCGG
>JBHENG010000030.1:478-29378 GCA_046262195.1 Pyrinomonadaceae bacterium
GTACAGCGTGACCATGGGCTCGCACCCGTCAAACGTCGTCGCCGGCGGCGGCGAGCAGAGCTCGAGGTCATTACCGGAATCTATCCATAGCTCGGTCTCGCCGGACAACACAAATGTTTTGACCGAGATCGAAATGGTGAATAACCGGCCCACGCCCGACCGAGTGGATTTCGATGAGGCCGAATGCGAAACGATCAATACAAATATCGGTCACGGAGATGTGCTGATCGCGGCGATAACGTCATGTACGAACACGTCAAATCCAGCAGTGATGATAGCGGCGGGGATAGTTGCAAAAAAGGCGGTCGAGAAGGGAATGACGGTACCTCCTTTCGTAAAGACCTCACTCGCGCCCGGATCGCGAGTGGTTACCGAGTACCTCGAGCGAGCGGGTCTGCAAACATATCTGAACCAGATAGGATTCAATCTTGTCGGGTACGGGTGTACTACCTGCATCGGCAACTCGGGACCGCTGGACCCAGCGATCGAGGACGAAATAGTCGAGAACGATATTATCGCGGCGTCCGTATTGTCGGGCAACCGGAATTTTGAAGCCAGGGTCCACCAGAATATAAAGGCAAACTTCCTCATGTCGCCCCCATTGGTCGTTGCATTTGCACTCGCGGGAACCATTATCCGTGACGTCTATCTGCAGCCGATCGGCCAGGATAGCGACGGTGAAGATGTATTCCTAAAAGACATTTGGGCCTCGCTGGACGAGGTTAAAGGGTACCTGCAGACAGCCTTTGACCCGGAAACTTATCGCCGGCTATATGCCGAGTTTGCGGAAAAGAATCCGCTTTGGAACGACATTGCTTCCAGCTCAGGCCAGATCTATGAGTGGGATACCGAATCGACGTACATCCAGGAGCCGCCCTATTTCGACGATTTTTCGATGAATACGGGCAGTTTTGCCGATATCCGAGGCGCACGTGCTCTTGCGATCTTTGGCGATTCGGTCACGACCGACCACATTTCGCCTGCGGGGGCCATAAAGCCAAACTCGCCTGCCGGCTTGTATCTGCAGGCAAATGGCGTCCAGCCGGGTGACTTTAATTCGTACGGCTCACGCCGGGGCAATGATCGCGTAATGGTGCGGGGAACCTTTGCAAACGTCCGTATCAAAAACAAAATGGTCGAGCCGATCGAGGGCGGCTATACCAACCATCAGCCAAGCGGCGATGAGATGTCCATATATGACGCGGCAATGCTATATCGAGAGGAAAATGTGCCCCTCATCATCTTCGCCGGGAAGGAGTACGGTACGGGCAGCTCACGGGACTGGGCCGCGAAGGGAACTGCTCTCATGGGCGTGAAAGCCGTCGTTACTGAATCCTACGAACGCATCCACAGGTCAAATCTTGTGGGTATGGGCGTGCTGCCGCTCCAATTCGCCGAGGGACAATCCGCTGCGAGTTTGGCTCTCGACGGTACAGAGTCATTTGACCTCATCGGGCTGGATGGTACTGCGATTAAGCCGCGTCAGGAGCTGCAGCTAAATATCACACGGGCCAACGGCGAGCAGGAAACTGTGCATCTCATCTTGCGTATTGATACGCCGATCGAGATCGAATATTACAAGAATGGCGGCATTCTTCCATACGTATTAAGACAGCTCGTGGCCTAAATACCTTGTTTAACAAGCCCAAAAATGATAGATTGTCTTTTTTAAGACCGTCTTTCTCGGCATTTTGGAGATCCTGCATGAACAGAACGTTTTCATTTTTACTGATAGCTACGCTTGTGTTATCGGCGTGTTTTCCGGTTTTCAGCCAGAGATCCAGGATGGGGACGCAAAAGGGCATCCCGCCCTTGATAGATCCCGATCAAAGTTCCGTCGTTAATCGGAAAAAAATAAGAACGGTGTTTGGCGAAATCTCTGCCTTTTCCGAAGGCGCTGGAGTTCTGATCCGGTGGGAGATGGCCTCTGAAAATAATAATGCTGGATTCCACGTTTACCGGATGAGCAAGGGCAGCCGTCGTGTTAATGAATCGATGATTCCCGGATCGGCGGCCCGTGCGGGTGATCGCCCGCTCTATGGCGGCAACTACGACTTTTTCGATCCAAGCGGCCGGCCCGGCTCGAGCTACATGATCGAAAGCCGAACAATGGACGGCGGGCGCACAGGCAGTCACGTAGTCGTGGCGCGACCGATCGACGACCTCGGGGAAGTATCTGAAAAATCAGCTCAAGAGCTGCATATGGCTGCGGTCTCAACAAACGGAATTGTTCCGAGATCAGACGTCGTATTGACGGACGAGCTGCGACTAGCCCAAGCCATTAACGCTCATTCGGCGGACCTATCGGCACACCGGTGGGTAGTGTCGCAGCCCGGCGTAAAGATCGGCATTCGAAAACAGGGCTTTTATAGAGTTTCCCGACAGGAACTTGGGGCTGCGGGATTTCCGGTTGATTCTGATTCCGCCAATTGGCAGCTTTCCCTGGAAGGCGTCGAACAGTCGATCATTGTAGGCGGCAATGGGCAATATATAGAATTCCTCGGTTCCGCCATTGATACTCCTGAAAGCGACACGAGAATTTATTATCTCATCAGCGGAACGACACCGGGAAAGAGGATCGGCACGCGATTCCTCAGGCGAGTTAGCGGAGATGCTCCAGCTATTTCTTACCCAGTCGTTGCGGGTAAAGTCCTTCGGACGTCCTACAATCCCGATATTTTGAATGGCGCGGCTGAAAATTACTGGGGACCGATAATAACTGGTGTTGAAACCACCCTGATCGATTTCGAACTGACGGGAATAGACCGTGCCCGGCCGTCGGCGGAGATAACGCTGACGCTGCAAGGTTACTCCGAGGCTCTGCACGCGGTGAGGCCCCTTCTGAACGGGATCGAGATTCCCCGAGTTTTTGGTAGCGGCAAAACGCGTTTTTCCGTAACATCCACCATTTCCACGAACAGTCTATTGGAAGGCCGGAATACACTCGAACTGATTTCGGCCACGCCGAATGATTTTAGCTACTTTGACTACGTTCAGGTCAGCTACGCGCGCAAGTATCAGGCAGCGCAGAACAAGATCTTTTTCTTTACACCCGGGTACCGCACTGTTACGGTGGACGGATTCACTAGTCCGAATGTGCGTTTATTCGATACTACTGCAGCCGGGGACCCCGTGCTGATATCCAATGTGCCGGCAGTTCAAAATGGCTCCGGATATACGTTACGGATTTCCTCGGCCCGGCCCATGGTCGCACAAGCGGTTGAGGACACGGCACTTGCACAAGCTGCATATGTTGTTCCGAACATGCCGTCAACGCTGACCTCGAATCCAAATGACTCGGAACTGATCATCATTTCGCATTCAAGCTCTGACGTGCTCGCCGCCGCAGAATCATGGGCCGGCTATCGCCGGTCTCAGGGAACAACCGTACGCGTTATCGAGGTTGCAGACGTGTTCGATGAGTTCAGCTACGGCATTTCCAGTTCGGCCGCCATTAGAAACTATCTGAGTTACGCGTATCAAAACAGCACGGTGCCGTTGAAATATGCTTTATTGGTCGGTGACGCCTCGTTTGACCCAAAAAATTACCTGGGCTACGGCTACCTGGATCATATTCCGGCACAGAGCGTCGATCTCGTTTATGGTACAAGTAGTAGTGACGAAGCATTAGCAGATTTCGATGGCGATGGACTTTCAGAGATCGCCATTGGCCGTATTCCTGCCCGAACCGGGACCGCCGTCAATACCGCTCTGGAAAAAACAAGGACGTTTGAGGCCCTCGTCCCCCAGTCCCTAAGCCGCGGCGCTCTTTTCGCTTTTGATCTGCCCACGGGATGGGATTTTGAGGCAATGAGTAAGTCAATACGGGCCGAAATGCCCGAGACAGTTCCGGCTTCATTTGTGGGCAAGGCGTCCTCTTCGTCTACGCCAACGCTTATCAGCGAGATAAATTCTGGTAAGTTTGTTGTCAATTACTCCGGCCATGGTTCGTCGGGCACGTGGTCAAGCAGCTTCTTTGCATTAGGTGGTGTACCCTCGTTGACGAACCTCGACAAGCCGTCGATATTTACGATGTTGACCTGTCTTAACGGTCAATTCTTTCAACCTCACGTCGATTCGCTGGCTGAGGCCCTTTTGAAATCACCGACAGGAGGCGCGGCGGTTACCTGGGCATCGACGACTGAGACGACTCCGGACGTCCAGGAGGTGATGGCCAGGCGTTTCTATAATCAACTCGCGAAGGGGAACATGACCCGCATTGGGGACTTAATACGAGACGCGAAGGGCACGATACCCGGTGGTCGAGATGTTCGTTTATCCTGGGCGTTACTCGGAGACCCAATGTTGCGGGTTAGGTGATCATTATCCAGTTGGAATGAAAAAGGGCGAGCAGGTTGAACATCTCAGCACGTGGCATGGCCGTATCGATGGCGCAGATGATGGCAGTTTTTCGATGCGGGCGCGCCAGACTTGGCGTCGTTGCCGTCACGGTTTTACCGTTGCGTTGATAGGCGTAAGGTTCGGCCGGTATGTCGCAAGCGAGGAGTAATTTACCCTTTTCCTCAAACGTCAACGCCAGTTTACGTGCAGTCTCGGATTTACGATCTATTAGCTTCTCGCCTGGTCCCTGGGTCATGTTTGAAGGAGCGGTTCACCCACAAGACAGGTGTGACTTAAATGCAGTTGTGTCTCAAGATCATTCCTCGAAACTAATTTCTTGCATGTAATACGAGTATCCCTCAAGTTCTTCTCAAGTTTCCCTCAACCCCTATAAATATAATCGGAGTTATCAAATAGTAAAAACTTTTACCGTTTGATCCGCCAAAAAGGTCAAAGCTATTCGGCAAAACTTTGACGGGCAGAAAATTAAATTCTAATAAGGGGAGACGACGAGATGAGCACCAAACGATCACAAAAAACGACATTGCGCGCGATTGCCGCGCTTTTTTTAGCTGCAGCTCTCATAACACCTTTGACACTGGTCCAGGCCGCCAATCCGGCTTCAGGGAATATCGGCTCGGAAATTGGTAATTCTGCAACCTGGAATGGTACGGCTCCGGGCGGCACTTCGCCAGAAGGTGAATTAACCTGTGTTGAAGGTGTAAACTGCGACACATATACCTTAACGGTTGCCGAAGGTGACTGGACCGGGAAATTTATCAAAGTAACTATTGGCTGGAATCTTCCGGCATCTGATTACGACTTTTATATTCATAAAGGTCCGGTTACCGGACCCGAAGTAGACCGCTCCGGCGAAGCCCCGCCAGTTGTTAGCGAAACCGCAGAGATCGACCCAAGCACAACGGGAACGGGCATGTATTCTGTCCGGGTCGTGTATTGGGCAGCTTCCGGCACTGCCGACCAATACCGCGGCACTGCAACGGTCGAAAGCAAAGCTCAGGCAGGTCCCGCACCAACTCCTCCGCCTGTTTCCAGTGCAACTGCCCCAACTTATGACAACTTTGTTCCGCCTTCCAATTTGGGAAAAAGCGCCGGCGAACCGACGATCGGTTTGAATTGGGCGACCGGAAAAGCAATGTTTATTGCGGGCTTGCAGACATTGCGGGTTACTTTTAACGATGCTGTTTCTCCGGCAACCGCCACATGGGAAAACAAATCGGCTCTGAACACTTCGGTTACAAGTTTTGACCCAATTCTGTTCACAGATTCAGGAACAAATCGCACGTTCGTTTCACAATTATTACCTGACAAAACCAGTCTAATGTCATTCACTGATGATGATGGCAATAACTGGACGCCGAGCCAGGGTTCGGGGATCAACTCGGGTGTTGACCACCAAACGGTTGGCGGTGGTCCCTATGCAAAAAATGCGGACGGTACTTTCAAAGGTGTCGTCGTGCGAAATCCAGCAATTACCTATCCGAACGCAGTTTATTATGCTTCGCAGGACATTGGTCTGGCAGAAATTGCTCGCAGCGACGATGGCGGTCTGACCTTCGGCGCAGCCGTTCCGATGTATGACCTAACGCAGTGCGGCGGATTGCACGGTCACATTAAAGTTGCTCCCGACGGGACCGTTTACGTTCCAAATAAAGGATGCGGCGGCCAACAAGCCGTAGCCGTATCTGAAGATAACGGTTTGACATGGAACATACGCAAGATTCCGGGCAGCAAATCAGGAAGAACCGATCCTTCGGTCGGCATCGGCTCGGACGGAACTATCTATGTGGGTTATGCAAATGGAGACGGAACGCCGCGCATCGCCGTTTCGCACGACAGAGGCAAAACGTTTGCCAACGATCAAAATGTTGGTTATTACCAGGGCATCAATAACACCGTGTTTCCGGCGGTAACAGCGGGCGATCCTGATCGTGCGGCATTCTTTTTCCTGGGTACGAAGACGGCAGGTTCAGCCGCAACCGGAACTGATCAGACGAAACCGTATGTTGAAGCTGTTTGGTATGCTTATATTTCCACAACATACGACGGCGGCAACACGTGGGTTACGGTAAACGCGACTCCAAACGATCCAGTCCAACGCGGCGTCGTCTGCACGAACGGTACGACTTGTCCTTCCGGAACACGCAATTTGCTCGACTTCAACGATATGGAAGTTGATAAGCAGGGCCGCGCGGTGGCCGGTTTAGCCGACGGTTGTATCACTCCGGGTTGTATAGCAGGTGCTGATAAAAATGGTGACGGTCAGTTCAATACCCGTTTTGATAACGACGGTGCAAAACGGGCGTTGATTATCAGACAATCGAGCGGTTTAGGTTTATTCCGAGCATACGACCCGGTAACAACTGTGACGACCACGCAGATCGAAGATGACGATCCGCGTATCGCTTACTCCAACGGCTGGCATCTCATTAAAGACTCAAACGCGAGTGCCGGACATTTCCGAATCAACACCGGTAATGACCCTACACACTTTGCACGCTTGAGTTTCGACGTAACCGGTCAAAAGGGCTCAATTACCTATAACTACGCAAAGAGTCCGAAAGGTGGTAGCGCAGAGGTCGTGCTGGACGGTGTTTCAAAAGGAGTTGTCAGCTTTAAGGGAACACAAGGCTCGATGCGGGCGCCGGAGTACGGTTACAACGTGAAGTTTGACGGGTTGTCTAAAGGGCCGCACACCCTTGAGTTGAGAAACATCAACGGTTCGGTTTATGTCGACAGTTTCACACTAGAAAGCGCCAGCACAAACTCGACACCGTTCTCAGGACCCGGAACTACGACCAGCAGTACAAATACCGTCAATGCTGGAAGCGAATTGCTGCAGAGCGTCAATGTCGAACAAGGAGCGACAGCTCTTTCGGTTATTGCCGAATCCGATGCTCCGATACGACTTGTAGTAGTTGATCCTTCGGGCTCGATACTCGGGATCAGCGATGCTGCGAACGGAGTCGCATCGGTTGAAATGCCGGTTTCACAGGGTGGCGCTTACCTTGTAAAAGTGGTGAATCTAAGTGCAGGTCCGGTCCAGGTATTCACTGCATCTACGGCACTTGTGGCAAGGTAACCGTGCGTTACTGACCTGTAGCTCGACCAGGCCGAACGAAGGGTTACGCGATACAGAAAATGTATCAAGGTCAATAAAAAAAGCGACTCAGCAATCATCTCGTCTTGCTGGGTCGCTTTTCCTTTAAAATACCTGGGAGTCAAAGATTGGCTTAACAGGAGTGGTATTACGTCACGAAAATGAATAACTTATTCAATATGCTGAAAATTTTAATAGCTTTGTCTTTGCTAGGCGTGGTCACCATCAACTGTTCTAACCCGAGAACCCAATCCGGCTCCGACATTTTGGGCATTGCGATCGGCATGAGCAAAGAAGCCGCCACCGAACGCCTGCAGGAGATCGGCAGCTTGGATAGAGAAGAGAGAAAACAACAAGAAATTTGGACCTTAAATGATGACCCACATTATTCTCATGTGATCCTGGCTTACGACAAAGATAAACATGTGGTTCGTTTCATCACGGCAAAAGCACGGGAAAACGGGACTCGCGTGAGTTATGGCGATGTAATGGACATCAACAATTCAAAGCTTACAAGTTCAGCAAACAACTACAAATATACTCAGGAAGTTCAGGCTCAAGGATCTGCTGTCGGTTACACAAGAATAGCCAGTGGAACAGATCCCAAATATTTGACATATTTTTCCCTCAAAGAGTTACACCTGCCTGAGCAAGAAGTAGAAGAGCAAAAGAAATAACTTCGACGTGGGCTCGTTGATAATACTGGTACTCGCGGCGGGATTCGAACCTGCGACTTCTTCCTTCGGAGGGAAGCACTCTATCCACTGAGCTACGCGAGCATAATCCGGATTATAACACGCAGAATCTTAGCGAGGAACGATCGATATGTGCTTGATCCTGACCGGCTCTATCGGGCGTTCTCCTTCTTTCGGCTGCACTGCGGAGATGGTCCTCACATTATTCATCCCCTCGAGAACTTTGCCAAAAATGGTGTAACGATTATCAAAGCCGGCCTCGCGTTTGAGTGTTATAAAGAACTGCGAATTGGCCGAATTGTTGTCCTGCCCACGGGCGGCGCCGACGATCCCCGTATCATATTTCAGGTCTGAAAATTCGGCTTCGACATTGGGCTTGTCGGACTTTCCCGCACCGTCGTCAGCCGGATTTGCGTTTTTGGATAGCGGATCTCCGGCCTGAATAACAGAATCATTGATCCTGTGAAATGTTACTCCGTCATATACACCTTCTCGCGCCAGCTCCTTAAAGCGGGCCACCATCTTTGGTGCGATGTTTGAATAGAGCTCTATTTTAATGGTTCCAAACGCGGAGCCATTCTCCATTTCGATGAGCGCGGCTTCACTGTCGGCGATAGGAGCAACGCCTTTCTTGATCTCGGCGTTGGCGGACTTTGAGGCCGCCGGCTTTTTGTCAGCGCAAGAGAATACAAAAGTGGAAAAAAACAAAAGAACAATGATCGTAGGCTTACGCATAGGCGAATTTAGAGAATTATATAGTTTTTTCACTATCCAAAATTATAGTCACGGGCCCGTCATTCACGAGCTCGACGTTCATCATGGCCTGGAATCGGCCGGTTTGAACGTTTGGAACCTCTAGGTGCAGCGTGCTTACTAAATATTCGTATAACCGATTGGCATCGGCGGGCGCCGAGGCTCGGATAAAAGAAGGTCTCCGCCCGCGGCGCGTGTCTCCATAAAGCGTAAACTGGGAAACAACAAGGGCACCTCCGCCGGTATCCAGCAGAGATACATTCATTTTTCCGTTCGCATCATCAAAGATCCGAAGGTTGATTATCTTGTCAACAAGGTAATCTGCATCCGCTTCACTATCCGAGGGGGAAACGCCCACAAATATTAGCAGTCCGGCCGCGATCTCTCCTGTGACATCACCATCGACGGTCACCGAGGCGCGCGAGACCCGCTGGAGAACTGCCCGCATCAGGCAGCAGTTTCCTCGACATAGACACGGTTCATGACAACCGGATCATTGGGTTTATCGCTTTGATTACGATCAACGGCTGCGATCTTATCTACGACCTCTTGGCCTTCGATCACCTTACCGAACTTGGTATAACTCGGAGGCAACGGATAGTCGACATGCATAATAAAGAACTGCGAGCCGTTTGTATTCGGACCGGAGTTAGCCATAGCTACAGTGCCTTTCTCATATGGCCCCTCGTACAGTGCTGAGTCGCGAGCGATCTCATCGTTAAACTTCCCGCCCCACGCGGACTCGCCCCCGTAACCCTCGCCAAGCGGGTCGCCACCCTGGATCATAAAATTCGGAATGACGCGGTGAAATACGACACCGTCGTAATAATTCTGATCCGCAAGCAGCCTGAAATTTTCAGTTGTCTTTGGCGCGTCCTGCTCAAGCAGTTCGAACTTTATCGTTCCCTTGTTGGTCTCCAAAACCGCTATTCTCTTAGCCATTAAAAGATCTCCCGATGATTGTGATCGCTTTCTCTAGTTAGTTTCCGGTCGGCCTATTTTAACAACTTCATCTCCGACGAGGCCAATGACCTGGCACGGTTTCGGCTAGAGGATAAATCGTTCGATCGCCGCCGCAACGCCGCATTCGTCGTTTGAACTGGTGGCTATGAGGTCGTCTCGCTCGAGAAGCCGCGGGTCGGCATTTCCCATCACAACCGCCGTACCCGCATATTCAAGCATTTCCAGATCATTAAAATTATCACCTATAGCCATAACATTTTCGGGGTACAGCCCCGCGATCTCGCTGAGAATGGAAAGCCCGTGGCCTTTTGACGCATTCGGCGGCAAAATGTCGATCAGCGTGAAATCACGCCGCGGATAGATCGTGGGAAGGATGGTTACAGTGTTGCCGAGTTCCGCTGATAACACTGACTGCATGGACTCCATGGCGCTGCAGTTTCCCGAGAACGAAATGTGCACGATGTCATGTGATGTGACAACTGCTTCCAATTCGGGGACTTGGGCCACAGCTTCCCGCGCAGCCATCCCATGCAAAGTCTCCGACCAACGCAAATACTTTTGAAGCGGAAGGTTGTCCTCAGATACGCGGTCATAGAGCAGCGTCCCGGCTCCATAGGGATCCGTACTGACAAGCGCGTCGCCGCCGAAAGCTTTTCCGACCCTTATGACCTCAAGGCTTGTCTCAGCCGAAATTAAGGAAACGGCGACAGTTTCCTCGCCTTCCGCATATTTCAGAAGGGCCCCATTGTGGGTAATCAGTGGGGCATTTAGTCTCAGGTGGCGTCCAACCGGCTGAGCATCCCTAAATCGTCGACCCGTTGCGATCGTGACGAGCACACCTTTTTTTTCTGCCGCTCGGATGGCCTCTCGATTTGCGTCGGGCACCTGGCCAGACGAGTTTAGTATGGTGCCGTCAAGATCGAGCGCAAGCAGCTTTATCATTGGTTCACTGAGCGACGTCGGCAGCGCGTTTCTTTTGCCGCTCCTCCTCGAGCCAGTGCTGATATTTCGCTTTTCCTTTCTCAAATTCAGCGGCCGAGGCATAGAACCAGTGTGATCCGTCATTAAGCTCGACGTTCCTTACATAAAAAAGATAGTCGCTGGGTTGCGGATTCAACGCCGCCCTAATCGAGCTTTCCGAAACCGATGAGATCGGTCCCGGCGGGATTCCGGTTTTTATCCTGGTATTGTAAGGAGAATCGATCTCGAGATCGCTCCGATTGATGGTTCCATCCCACCTACCCATCATTTTCGCGATATATACATTAGTTTGATCGATGCCGAGCGGAATATTGCGAGCCAATCGATTATTGATGACGCCGGCGACAATAGGTCGTTCGTTCTCGATGCTTGTTTCTGTCTCGATCAGTGAGCCAATCGTCACGATCTCATGTGACGTGCGCCCGATCTGCCTCGCCCTGTCGGCATATTCCGGTCGCCAGAACCGCCGAAACTGATCAACCATAACTTTTATGATCTCGTTCGGTTTTGCCTCTCGGGGCAAACTATATGTGCTGGGATACATATACCCCTCCAGATTCCCGGCCATTGGAGCGATATCCTGAATCATTGAGACGTCGTCCATGAGGGAAAGGACGGCCGTTTCACCACCGAGGGAGGTTTGGGGAAAACGCTGTACTATGCGTTTTGCAATATCAAAGCGTGTAAACCCTTCGGGTATGGTGAGTTTGACTGTCCGATCCTCTCCTTTCTCAAGCACCTTTAGCACCTGTATTGCAGTGATCGGCGAAGGGAACTGAAACTCGCCAGCCTGAAGCCTGCTAGCGTCCCCGACGGTTCTCAGGTAGATCATCGCCGCTCTGGGGCTTGAAATAATTCCCTCGGCGGCAAGCTTATCGATTACGGCAGCAGGCGTCGTACCTTTTTCGATCGTTATGTAATCTTCTGATCTCGAGTGGTGGTGCGGAGAGTTAAGTGAGCTGTACATCCAGTACGAAACTCCTACAAAAGCTAAAACAGCAATAACCAGAATTGCGAAAATGATCTTGACTGCCTTCATCGTTGTTGAAAAGTTTAGCAATGCGTAAAAATGTAAGCAAAATGCCTGTCAGACGATTATTTGTGGCTATCGACTTTCCCGACAGCGTCCGTCGGGCCGTGACGGACTATATCTCCGTGCTGCGGGAACAACATGGGCAGCTTCGGGTCGGATGGCAGTCACCGCAAAAGCTTCACTTGACCCTAAAGTTTTTGGGGAATGTCGAAGAACGTGTCATCGGGGATACTGAAAATACCGTTAGATCCGTTGCGGATAAATACCCGGTATTTCGAGGAACGCTGGAAGGAACCGGCGTGTTTCCTGACGTCCGGCGGCCTCGAATATTGTGGCTTGGAGTAGGCCACGGTAAGGAGATGATTTCGAATATGGGTAGTGAGATCGAAGACAAGTTCGCCGCAATAGGCTTTACAAGCGAAAAACGCGCATTTAGCCCGCATCTGACAATTGCTCGTATAAGGGAATCGGATGGAGCGGTCAACCTGGCCACGTCGCATTTAACCGCAGGGTTCGCGTCGACAACCTTTAATGTAACAGCGCTGCATCTCTACGAAAGTACGTTGAGTCCGGCTGGCTCGGTTTATTCACCGATATCAAGTTTTCGTCTGGCGGGCGGTTAATAAACGACTACTTTTCCAGTTCCCGCGGACTTCGCGGCGGCTTCTGCAATTCCGGGCTTTTTTCGCCCGTCTCCGCAAACACCTCCTTAAACGCCCCCACACTCGCCAGCACGCCGGAGGTTTCCATCGGCATAAATATGACCTTTGAATTCTGCGTCCGCGCCATATCCCGCATTGAATCAACGTACTTCGAAGTAATCAGGTACTGGGCTGTTTGCCCCCTGTCCCCGATGGATTGAGCGATCTGCGCGATAGCCTGCGCTTCAGCCGCCGCGGAAGTAAGGCGCGCCTGTGCCGCGCCCTCGGCGTCGAGGATCGCGGACTGTTTATTGCCTTCGGACCGCGTGACCGCTGCCTGCTTTTCGCCCTCCGCTCGGGTTATCGCAGCCTGTTTGTCTCCCTCGGCCTGCAGGATCAGAGCTCGTCGATTCCGCTCTGCTGTCATCTGCTTTTCCATCGTAATGCGAACGTCTTCCGGCGGATTGATGTTCTTAACATCAACACGTGTGACCTTTACACCCCATTTATCTGTAGCTTCGTCGAGAATAAGCCGAAGTTTAGAATTGATCTGATCACGGTTTGACAGTGTGTGATCAAGGTCCATCTCACCCATAACCGCACGCATGCCGGTTATGGTTAACTGAACAAGACCGCCTACGAGGTCATTTACTTCATAAACTGCTTTGCCAGGATCAGTGATCTGCCAATAGACGACTGAGTCTACGTTGATCGTGACGTTGTCACGTGTGATAACGGGTTGGGGCGGAAGGTCGATAAACTGCTCTCTAAGGTCGATAAATGTGGTCCCTGCCCGTACGTTCGTCCAATACACGGCTCGAGGAGCCTCGAAAAACGGAATAATAATATTCAAACCGCTAACCGCGACGCGATGAAAGCGGCCGAGACGCTCGATCAATAGCACACTTGACTGCGGCACGATCTTGATCGTTTTCCATGCAACCGTTAAAAGCGCGATCCCTAAAAACAATAAAAAGATCGCACCGACACCAAAAATTTCCATTCTCTGCCTCCGAACTCCGGTCCGAGCCAATATATATCATTTTATCCTTCTTTGCTATAATCCACCGCAGTTATGATAGTCCAGCTCGCCGATATCGAGGACGCTCGCCGACTATTACAAAACACAATTATTCCTACGCCAATTATCGCTGACGCACGCCTGTCAAGAGAACTCGGGGCAAATGCCCACCTTAAAGCTGAATGCCTTCAAAAGAGCGGATCCTTTAAGATACGAGGTGCGTACAACAAGATCTCTCGACTGTCCATGGAAGAGAAAGCACGTGGAGTGATCGCTGCATCAGCCGGTAATCACGCGCAGGGGGTGGCGCTCGCTGCCGCACTGAATAACATACAGTCAACGATCGTATTACCTGTTACTGCCCCGCTAACTAAGATCACGGCCACCAAGAATCTCGGAGCAAAGGTAGTTCTCCATGGAACAACTTTTGATGAAGCGGTGGCTCACTCGCGCAAACTCCAAGCTGAACATGGATATACCTATGTTCATGCATTTGACGATCCTCTGGTTATCGCCGGTCAGGGCACCATCGGTGTAGAGATCGTGGAGGGTCTTCCACATCTATCGACGATCGTGGTACCGATCGGCGGGGGGGGCCTGATATCAGGTATTGCCATTGCTGCCAAGAGCCTTAGGCCGGACGTTCGGGTAATTGGGGTGCAGGCTGAGAACGCCGCCTGGGTGAATCCTTCTTTAAAAGCGGGACACGCTGTAAAAGTGGAGATCGGCCAAACCATCGCAGACGGCATCGCAGTAAAGACGCCCGGTGAGTTAACGCTTCCCATTATTCGGGCCTACGTAGACGAGGTCGTTGAGGTGTCCGAGGAAGAGATAGCACGAGGCATTTTTTTCTGCGTTCAGAATAATCGCCTGGTTGTCGAAGGAGCCGGCGCTGCCGGTCTGGCGGCATTGCTCGCCAGAAAGATCGACTTCAAAGCCGACGAAACCGTTTGCGCGGTCCTTTGCGGCGGGAATATAGACGCGAATCTTCTCGCCCGTGTACTGGAACAGGTCCTCGTGCGCCAGGGGCGGTACATAATGTTGAAGCTTTTGGTACTCGACCGGCCGGGTATGCTCGCAGCGCTTCTAAACACGGTTGCTGAATCCGGAGCAAATGTAATAGAGGTGTTTCACCGCCGGGCGATGTGGCTTGCACCGCTTGGTCGTGTGGGCATTGAGATGCTGCTGGAAGTGCGTGACGAAGCGCATGGCAAGGAGGTCCATAAGCATCTCGAAGACGCGGGCTACCATGTCGAGAGAGAAGGCCAAGGCGACTGGGAGGAATGATCTAACAGTTTCGACGGAAAGGCTTGTCCTATCCTTTCCTTACAAGGTTATCGTCGTAGAGCTCGCGGTATATACGGTAGTTCGACATTACTTTGAACACATAGTTCTTGCTCTCCGCGAATCCTATTTCGGAGGTAAAAATGCCTGCTTCTTTTGGTTTCGTCCGATTTAGCCAACGCGCCACGTTGTCCTCGCCTCCATTGTAACTGGCTGCTATAGCTTCATATAAGCCACCGAACTCGTCTTTAAGTGCGGCGATGTACTCACACGCAATGGCAATGTTCGCGACCGGATCGTAAAGATCGTCGGGTTTGAGATCCGGGAAACCCGCGTCGTTGTTGTACTTCAACGCAGTGTCAAAGACTAGCTGCAGCAGCCCCCGAGCGGCCGATGGCGATTTTGCGCCTGCTTTGAACGCGCTCTCCTGCTTCATGATCGCGAGAATAAAGCGTGGGTCTATTTTGTGCTTTTTTGAGTACCGAAGTACTTCGGTCCGGAACGCTACCGGATGGTCACTGAGCTGTTTAGCAGTTAGCGCCGGCGACACCTTGAATTTCGCGCCGTTTCTGGCCAGACGCTCGGCCGCAAGGCCGCCATAGTATGAACCATAGACGTTCGGGATTAGAGCGTAAGAGTCCATAGCCTGCTGTTTCTTGCCAGCCTTTTCCATCGCGAACGACCTCAGAAACCTAACTTCGTCGACACTAGTGATCGATCCGGTAAACTTTGCCTGCGAAAGCAGCGTGTTCGCCGTTGACTCCGCGTCTGTCCAACGCCCTTTATGTATCTGCAGGCGGAGAAGCGCGTGTAGAGCATTTGTTTCGGTCGGCTGGCCAGCGAATCTCTGACGGGTTTTACGCACCCAGACTCCAGCCCCATCATAGTCCCCGGCTTCTCGCAAAGCATCGATAAGATTCAGATAAGCGGAATCGATCCGCTCGCCCGCGGGATACATGACCGTGTACTGTTCGTATATTTTCGCGGCGGTGGCACTCTTACCTAATCGAATATGACATGCCGCCTTAAACGCTAGTCCCTCACGGCCATTTTTCGTGTTTGGATACTCCCTTGACACCCGGTCCAGAAAAGGGATCGCCTTTGTACATTCACGTTCCCACATGTATGACCTGCCGATTCCGAACAGGGCCGACGGCACACCCGCGTCAGTCGGATATACATCGATGATCCTCTGAAAATGATCGCGCGCCTGCGGAAACAGCCGGTTGGTGAAATAGACGTCACCGCGGTACAAATGCTCAGCAGCCGAAAGGGTGGTCACCAGCGGGCCGCTCGATTCACGACTGGTCTTGTCCTTCTCAACGACTGTTCGAAGGGCGGCGTCGGACTGCTGGGAAACTGCGACGGTTGTACCAAACCCTAGGATTGCAATGATTTTGATCAGATTCTTCATATTCGGGAACCGCGGCGAGAGGAGTTACCTGTTAGAGTACCCATTCTTAGACGCTCCGGCAATTGTAGCCGTTTGCTTCAGTGTACGAAACAGAACAATTCTCTGGTATTATTCGTAAGGCGTTAACGGCTCCCATTGCTTTATGATTCCTTGCCAAAACTGTGGAAAACTCAATTCGGGCGAAACTAACTTTTGCCGTTTTTGCGGTACAAAGTTTACGATGCAGCAGCCCGCCCCTGATAATCTGTACGATTATTCTGCTCCGCGGCCCTACGCGTGGAAAACGGATGAGTTCCAAACCCAAACCGAAGCGAGACCGACCGGTCAGGGAGGGTTGGCTCGTGACACCGATCATACTGGGCAAGCTTTTAGCCCCGGGCCGCTGTCCTATCAACCGTCAAACCACCTCAGGCAGGCTTTTAGGTGTCCTCACTGTATGAGTCAATTTCAGCCGCGAGTTGAGCGCAGGGTCTCGACGGCTGGATGGATCACATTCGCAGTGCTGCTCGTGTTCTTTTTCCCTTTATTTTGGATCGGTTTGCTTATCAAAGAGGACGTGAAGGTCTGTCAGTCCTGTAACCGCAAGATAGGTTAGTTCAACGGTAGTAATATCCTTTTGGATGTTCGATCTTGATATCGGGATTTGTGCTTTGCACGACCACCCGGTGGTAGCCCTTTTTCATATGCGTGGAAAGGTATGTGAGAGCAAACTGGCGATTGAGTGAGATTACCAGCTCCCGGAAAAATGGGACATAGCTGATCGGTGCGAAAGTGCCCTGAATAAAGGCCCGTCCACCAGTCTGCTCAGATAGCTTATCCAAGGCCCCTTGTGCTGCGAGGATAAGGCTCGAGTTACCATCATTAGTAACGGTGGTTGGCGAATAAAACGAATACACTGCAACACTTTTGCGCTGGGCCTTTAGAACGGCACGCTCGAGATCAAAGCTCTGTGAAACCGATGCGAGGTTTAAGCCGCCCGATGTGTCCAGTCCGTCTGAAAACAGAAGAATCGCGCGTCTGCCCGCGGGGACAGCGTCAAACCTGCCCAAGGCTTCATCAACCCCGTCGTATGGGCTACGCGGCGCGAGGGCGGAGCTCCCCGGTACGATCCGCAATGAAGAGGCAGCCCGCTCCAGATCGTCCGTGAATCGCTGCCGGATCTGTATTGAGCCGCTGCGGATATAGGCCACCATCACGCGCGTACCAGCCGGCAGCCGGCGAATGAATTGCTGGATATCAGATATCTGCAGATTAAAATTGGCTGCCAGGTCATCCTGAACCAGTATTGCAATAGAAAGTGGTGTAGTACTTACGCTGCGTATGGACAGTATTTGCTGCTCATCCTTATCTTCACGAACAATGAGGCGGTCCGCCTGAACAAACTCTGCGCTTTGGCTTTCTTTTAGTTCCTGCTTACTGAAAATCGAAATGGGAATGGTGACGGTTCGAACCGTCTGTTTGCCGCCCGGCTGTGCGACAGTGTTGCTGATCAAACCTGCAAGGATGGTAATAACCAGCAAAAGCATCGGTCTAATCATAAGTCGCTCCCCGGCTTTCAGATAATAATATATTTTCAGGCGAAAACTAAAGATTAGGATGCGTTAAGTACTTAAACCGTTTCCGTTATTATCGAAGCGATGCGCTAGACTCTAAGCACCTTTGGTATGTACGAAATAACTCCGCGAGACCTGGCACGGGGCAGAAACTATATGGTCGGCGCCGTGGCCGCTCCGATACTGCTTACTCTTTTGCCGGCGCTCATAACGTTCATTCTGTTACTGGCAGCGGCAGGCGGGCCGCCGGTTGCCGCCGTGATACTGTTTTTTGGAGTAACAGCGACGATCATCGGATTCATCACTGGCATCATCATCGCAGTGATCCTTGCACAAAAACGTTCGGTATGGACCCGAGAGATGCGGGAACGGATCGCGGCGGACGGAATAAAGGCCGAGGAAATAGACTGGTTTAGAAATGAGTTGAAGCCCCACGAGAAACGCGCTCTTAAAGCTGTCGAGGCTCGAGACCTGCTGCTGGCCGATGCCTATCGTGAAACACTTGCATCTCGTCTGACCGCTACCCGTATAATCCGGTCGTCTAAAAGGGAATTAGCTCTCGCGCGAAAGCGACAAACCTCGGTGAAGCAGTTGAAAAGCTCCCGTGCGGCCGATTTTGGGCTGGAAATAACAAACGATATCGAAAAGATCAGCAGGATCAATGAAGAGGCCAAGCTGATGCTGGCTGAATCGGAGTCCCGGCTTCAGATGATCGAGGCGGCCGCAAGCAGAGAAGGCACCCTCGCGGATTCCGAGCTCGCCCTCAGGAAACTATCGGGCCGAACCGCGGAACTTCCGTTGGCACTGGAGTCGGCGAAAATGGCAGACGAGATCAGGCAGGAATTAGAAAAAGAAGGACTCGAATAGGAGCAAAAAAAGAAAAAACGCCTAGTGTGCAGCCGGCGTCTATTATAAAACTTGTTGGCGAATGAAAACCGCGAAACCGTTCGAACGTATGAATTGAACCTGTAGATTACAGGTGGGTGGCTTTCTGCTCCTTACGGAGCATCAGAGCCGATATCTATGGCGAATCTCACGTAGAGAATCGCACCGAAAGATCGGCATCAGCCTCCCGGCATTCATGTGTTGGCTCAATTGTAATTGCGTCCGGTGACGAGGAACGCAGTCAACTTCGTTCGCCACTTGGATACTATCAAATGACGTTGTTCGAGTCGAGAAAAAAGGTTCAAGCTAGTTATTGTCAGTCGAGACTTCTTGAGGGGCCAGGTCACGGTGCTTTAATATCCGGTCGAGCATTTCGGAACACTCGGAGCTGCGTGCCGCCAATTGAGCATCATTTTGCGCCTGCATGTGTTTTAACTGGTAATATTCATCAGCTATGTGGAGCGCTGCGAGGATAGCCACCTTTAGCGAGTCCACGGTCATCGTCCCCGATGAGATCTCACGCATCTTAGAATCGACGTACTCGGCTAGGTCATGGATATATTCATTATCTCCGTCCGAGCGGATGCTATAGGTCTGGTTATAGATCTCAACGCGAATCGTCTGTTCCGACATAAAAGATTATCTCCCGACCGCGTCTGCAACGTCCGAATCGATCATAGTGATCGCGTCCAACATCGCCTCAACCTTTAACTGAATCGAATCGCGTTCCGACAGTAAAGCGGTAAGTTTCTCTTCAATCGCCCGTTTTTCGATGATGGCAGTTTCCGCGTCACGCCGTAAGGCATCAGCCTCGCTTTCCAGACGGAGTTTTTCGTCCCGCATCTTCTTTGCGAACTCGATTGTAAGGTATATCTTGTCCTCGAGGTGCGAGAACTTCTCCATTCCCGTTAAGGCGTTCATTGGGATCTCCAAACTTGTGTCAGACTGTGGAAATCATTATCTGGACTTTTGTGAAAAACTTCAAGTAAAGGATTAAGGATTTCTCAGACGCGGGTCGAAATGCCCAGTTTCCCGATCGTTTTACCGACGATCTGTGTGTGAGTGGCCTCAACTTCGTCTTCTATGAGCGTGCGCGTATCGCTGCGATATTCCAGACGCACGGTGATCGAACGCAAAGCCCCGGACATGTCTTTATTCTCGTAGACGTCGACGAAAGTGACGCCTCGACATATATCGAACTGTTGCTCGATAACGGCGTCTCGGATTTGAGCGAAAGTGACCCTGCGATCTGCCAGAAAGGACACATCTCGTACGATCGAGGGATATTTTGGAAGCGGCTGATATCCGACCCTGGCGGAATTGCTTTCGATGATCGGCGTCAAATTCAACTCCGCGAGGTAGACGGGTTGTTTAAATTTAAATGACACGGCGATCTCGTCGCTTAACCGACCCAAATACCCGACTGCTCTGCCCCCCACAAGCATCTCCGCCGATTGGCCGCGTTGCAGATGTTTGACGTCTTTCTGCTGAAAGGTAACACCCTCGACACCCGCGGCCTCAAGAGCAGCCTCGATCGCGCCTTTTGCGTCGTAAAAATCAAGTTCGCGAGTGGCCAGGACCCGACCCTGGAATGCCTCGCGACCCGTCATAACTATGGCCAGGAGTTCTTGCTCATTTGGCAGTTCGTCTTCTGCTGATCTTCCCGCGAAAACTTTTCCAAGCTCAAACAACTTTATGTCTCGCCGATGATGATTGAGATTGAGTCGTACAGCCTCAAGTAAACCTGGAAGCAGACTCGGTCGCATACGAACCGCACCTTCGATCACTGAATCCTGTAGGGTTACGTGTTTTTCAGTTGCGTTCTCGCCTTCAATGCCTGGAACGATATCAAACACGTCATCAAACCGAGTGTCGATAAAACTATAGGAAATTGCCTCATTAAGCCCCAGATCGGCCAGAGCCACGCGCAGGCGACGCTCGCGGATTTCAGTGGGCTGGTATTCGCCGGCACCGAAAGCAGGGGGTAGCTCGGTCCCGATCTTGTGGTAACCGGCGTGTCGAGCGACCTCCTCGACCAGATCTTCTTCGATCGCAAGATCATGTCGCCAGGAAGGGGAGAGATAGACCGTTTCCTGCTGACGCTTGATACCCAATCTCTCCAGAATTCCGTTGCAGTCAGAACCGCTCACATTAAGACCGGTCAACCGCTTTACGGATTCCGAGAGCCTTTTTGCCTCTATTGTGTTGGGAGAATAAACCGAGGGGTATATGTCCTCGTACTCGCCGAGCATTCCCCCCGCAAGATCAATAATGAGCTCGGTGGCCCTGACCGAAGCATTGACGACGTTCTCAATATCGACACCCCGCTCAAATCTGTAACTCGCTTCAGTCGATAAACAAAGTTTGCGAGATGTGGCCCTTATCTTGTCGCGGTTAAAGTAGGCGACCTCAAGTAATACATTAACCGTCGATTCAGAAATACTCGAGTCAAGACCGCCCATTATACCGGCGATCGCAACAGGCCCCGCAGCATCGCAAATTGCCAGCATCGAACTATCGAGTGTTCGGTCTACCTCATCAAGAGTCGTTATTGTTTCACCGGCGAGGGCACGGCGAACAATTATCCGATTTTCCTTCAAGCGATCCAGGTCGAACGAATGCATGGGCTGGCCAAGCTCATGCATAACATAATTAGTTATGTCGGCGATGTTATTAATCGAGCGCTCACCGATGGCCTCTAGGCGTTCCATCAGCCACGGGGGTGACGGGCCAACTTTTACATTTCTGATGATTTGAGCCGTAAATCGCGGGCAGATGTCGTCGTCCTTGAGCGTAACCAGGTTCTTTTGGTTGTTGGCGGGAGAGTGACGACCGGCAGGCAGGAATTTGAGGGGGGAACCGGTTATGGCGGCAAGCTCTCTGGCGACGCCTAGATGAGATAAGCAATCCGGGCGGTTCGAAGTCAGATCAATATCCAGAACGTGATCCGCCCCCACAGAATGAATACCTTCGACCGCGAGCCCGACTTTCGTTAGCCTGTCCGCTGCATCCGCAGGAAATAGATCAAGATCGATCAGATCTTTTAGCCAGTTATAGCTGATATTCATAGATCAAAGGGGACGCAATTAACGAAACTGCTCGAGGAATCTAAGATCGTTATCGAACAACAATCGAATATCATCGAGGGAATACATCAAAGCGCACATGCGTTCCAGCCCGAATCCGAATGCGAAACCAGAGTAAACCTTGGGATCCACGCCAACGCCTTCGAGTACGTTGGGGTGCACCATCCCGGATCCACCGAGCTCGATCCATCCTGAACCTTTACAGGGGCGACAGCGTTTATTCTTGAATGTGCCGGTACCGCCGCATGTGAAGCATGAGTAATCAAACTCCGCGCTTGGCTCGGTAAAAGGGAAGTAACTCGGGCGCATACGGGTGATCGTTTGGTCGCCGAACATTCGCTGGACCCATTCCTGGATGGTGCCTTTCAGGTGAGCCATTGTAATGCCCTTGTCGACACACAGGCCCTCGATCTGGTGGAACATTGGCACATGGGTCATATCCGGCGTGTCGCGACGGTAGACTTTGCCAGGGGCAATGATGCGGATAGGGACACCTCGCCGTTCCATCGCACGTATTTGTACAGTCGACGTTTGGGATCTAAGCGCAAAACCGTATGTTGTATAGAATGTGTCCTGCGATTCGCGCGCCGGATGCCCGTCGGGAATATTCAACGCGTCGAAATTGTAATAGTCCGTCTCGATCTCGCGGTCGTCCTCGATCGCGTATCCCATGGAAACGAATACATCTTCGATCCTTTGTCTGAGAATCGTGATGGGGTGAAGATGGCCTGCGCGAGGCCTGCGTCCAGGGATCGTGACATCCAATCTTTCTGCTTCGGTTTTTAGTGCCGAGATATGACCTGTCAACTTGGTAGTGGCGGTGTCGATCGTCTTTACGATCTGACGTTCGATGGACTGAACAAATTGACCGAATTTTCCCCGCTCCTCCGGCGCCACCTTGCCGACCAGCTTCATCGCTCGGGCGATAGCTGACTTTTTGCCGGTGTGTTTTATTTTTAGCTCGCCCACCTCGCGCAGCATGGCCTCGGCGTCACTCAGAGCGATACCGCCAAGCTGTAAATCAGCAAAGCGTTCGAACTCCTGCTCGAACGCCTTGTGAATTCTCCGAACCTGTTCCAGTTCTTCCGTCACTCGTTACTTACGCAGTTGCTTGTGGCTGCTGCCGTCCGATCGCGTCCTTTGCCTGGCTTACGATCGTGGCAAATGCTTCGGGCTGTTTGACCGCCAGGTCGGCCAGCACCTTGCGATCCAACTCGATCTCAGCCAGGCTGAGACCATGAATGAACTGCGAATATTTAATATCGTTCAGCCGGCATGCAGCATTGATACGAACGATCCAAAGCTTTCTAAAATCGCGTTTCTTCAGCTTTCGGCCTGTGTATGCAAAATTTAATGCTCTCTCGACCGACTCCTTGGCCGACCTGTACAGCTTCGACTTAGTTCCCCGGTAACCTTTGGCTAAAGCCAATATTTTTTTGCGCTTCTCTAGGCGCTTATTTCCACGTTTTGCTCTCGGCATTTCTTCACTCCTTTCGATCGCGAAAAGGCAAAAGTAAAAAGTTAAAAGGAAAAATAATGCGTCGCGCTAATTTTGCCTTTTACCTTTTGCCTTTTTACTTATTTAATCACGGCCATACGGCAGCATCTTTTCGACGCGCTTCTGATCGCCCTCAGAAACCAGCACATCGATGTCGAGGTTTCGTTTTCTCTTGCTCGTTTTCTTGGTCAGAATGTGGCGTGCATGCGAATGTCCGCGTTTGAACTTGCCGCTCGCTGTTGAGCGAAAACGCTTTGCCGCTCCTTTATGTGTTTTTAATTTTGGCATTTACTCTCTCCTTAAACCTACTTTGACAAAAATGTCACTCACTAAAAAATCTCATCTTCGTCTTTCTTTGGTTCCGCTTTTGGCTTGACTCCCTGTTCCCGCGGGGCCTTTTTTTCGATTATCTCTACTTCTTTAGGCTTTGCTGAACTCTCGGGCGCCTTCTTTTCGGGAACCTTCGCCTTCTTTGGGACAAAGATAGTGAACATCTGGTAGCCTTCCATCTTCGGATAAACCTCAACATCGGCCATATCTGCCAAGTCCTCCGTCAGCTTCTTCAATATCTTTCCGCCGAGCTCTCGGTGAGACATTTCGCGGCCGCGGAACGCGATGGCGGCACGGACTTTGTCACCCTCCCCAAGCCATTCCCTGGCATGTTCCATTCGATAATTATAGTCGTGATCATCAGTACCCGGGCGAAACTTGATCTCTTTGACCTGGACGGTGACCTGCTTTTTCTTCGCCTCGTGCGCCTTCTTCTTCTGCTCGTACAGAAACTTTCCGTAATCGATGATCTTGCACACAGGCGGCTTGCCGTTCGGTGATATCTCGACCAGGTCAAGGCCCCGATTTCTCGCTTCGGTGATCGCGTCGCGCGTGTCCATAACGCCGAGGGTCTCGCCCTCTTCGGTCACTACGCGGACCGACGGCACGCGAATTCGCTCGTTGGTTCTGTGAAGCGGTTCGCGAAAGCGCGGTTTAAATCTATTTCCACCAAATCTTCTAGCGATATTTGCCTCCTAAAGTCCTGACCGATCTTAGAGACTGCGCTCGGCCTTTTGCCGCTTTATCATCTCTTCGAACTCTGACAACGCCATCGTGCCGATGTCGCCCTGTTTTCTCTCCCGAACGGCAACCTGGCCGCTCTCTAATTCCTGGTCCCCAAGGATCAGCATGTAGGGTATCTTCTGCATCTGTGCATCACGTATTTTTGCACCGATCTTATCAGACTTCGTGTTGGACTCCACGCGAAATCCAGCATTTGTGAGACTTGCCGCAACAGTCTCGGCGTATTCATTAATGCGGTCCGTTATGGGCAGCACTGTGACTTGTACGGGCGCCAGCCAAAGCGGGAAAGCGCCGGCGTAATGCTCGATCAGCACGCCAAAGAACCTTTCTATCGACCCGAACAAGGCGCGGTGGATCATGAACGGACGATGCTTAAGATTGTCATCGCCTGTGTACTCAAGTTCAAAACGCTCCGGAAGGTTGAAATCAAGCTGAATGGTACCAAGCTGCCAGATGCGACCAATAGCGTCTTCGATCTTAATATCTATCTTCGGTCCGTAGAACGCGGCCTCTCCCTCGATCCTTTCGTACGAGATGCTGCGCTCCTTTAGGGCGGCAGCAAGCTGTTGCTCGGCACTTGCCCAATCATCGTCCGCCCCCAGATAACCTTTGTTCTCCGCACCCCCTCGAACCGAAAGCTCAAATCTAACTTTCTCGAATCCGTAGGTTTCAAACACGTTGATCGCAAGGTCAAGACAGTCAGCCACTTCGACGTGGACTTGGTCAGGCCGCACAAACAGATGAGCGTCGTCCACTGAAAACCCCCGAACGCGCATCAGGCCATGCAGCGTGCCGGAAAGCTCCGCCCTGTAGACGGTACCCATCTCTGAGTATCTCTGAGGCAGGTCACGGTAGGATTTTGGCGAAGCTTTATAGATCCCGATATGGAAGGGACAATTCATCGGCCTCAACCGATATTCTTCGTCCTCGATGCTTGTCGGCGCGTACATCGAGTCTGCGTAATTGCCCTCATGTCCGCTCGTTACCCAAAGCTGTCGCTTGGCGATATGCGGCGTGAATACAAAGCTGTAATTGCGGCGCTCGAGCTCCTCCCGCAGCAGCCGTTCCATCTCCATTCTTACGATGCCGCCCTTTGGATGCCAGAGTATCAGGCCCTGACCGTACTCATCCTGGATGGAAAAAAGATCGAGCTCACGGCCGAGGCGTCGATGATCGCGTTTTTCAGCCTCTTCACGCTGCTTGACCCATGCATCGAGGTCCTCCTGCTTTGCAAAAGCCGTCCCATAAATGCGCTGCATCTGGGTGTTTTCGGCGTCACCTTTCCAGTAAGCACCGGCAATGGCCAAGAGTTTAAAGGCCTGGAGCTTACCCGTATGGGGCACGTGCGGGCCCATGCAAAAATCGATGAATGGTGAATTGTCGATGTAATAAACGCTGGCGCTCTCTTTCACCTTTTCATCGATAAGCTCTCGCTTTAGGGGTTCGTCCCGCTGGGTGAAAATATCAAGGATCTTTGCCTTTTCGATATCTTCCCGGCGATAGACGAGGTTCTGCTTCGCCATCGCTTTCATCTTTTTCTCAATAACAGGCAGATCGTCCTCAGTCAGGTTCCGCGGCGCGATCACGTCATAAAAGAACCCGTAGCGCGGATCATCCATCAGCGCAGGCCCGATACCAAGCTTGGTGCCGGGAAAGAGATCAAGCACGGCTGCCGCGAGCAGGTGAGCGGTCGAATGGCGGATAACTTCGAGGCCATCACGCGTATCCGCAGTGATCGGCTCGATCGAAAGGACCTGGTCCGTGTTAGTCAGCTCTTTATTGAGATCGACCTCCTCACCATTGACCTTGGCAGCAAGCGACTTTTTGAGCACATCGCGGTCAAAAGCCTTGATCGCATCCGCAACCGTCGCCGGCGCGGGGATAGACCGTTCGGTCCCACCTAGATTGATGTTTAATTCGCTCATAAGCCCGTAAATAGTAAATGGTAAATCGGAAATAGAAACTGTCCGATTTCAACATCACGCGATGCCATAGTTAAAGATCGGGAAACAAGTTCCCGCTGCTCTTATCTATTCACGATTTACTATTTACGATTCACTACTACTTAAATAGATCAGATCCGATAAGAGCGACTTTGCGTTGCAGATTCCGTAGAAACCGCGATTGTCACGCCATTAAAAGCGCGTCGTAGTAGTTATAAAACTCGCAAAGTTCTTTGAAAGCATCTTATCGAAAGAGTAAATGGTAGTCTCTAGCAGACTTGAACTGCTGACCCCTACCGTGTCAAGGTAGTGCTCTACCACTGAGCTAAGAGACTATATTCCGCTAATCACCAACAAAAAGCGAACCTAAAGAATGCCAAACGGCGCCGCTGGTGTCAAGCAAAACAGGCCCGAAAAGGCCGTCAAAGGAGCCCGCGGCAAGTCACGCCACGCCTGAACAAAATCGGTGCATCCCGATCGCTACCAGCTTTGTGGTGCGATCGTCGATGTCAAAGTCGGGATTTACCTCGCTAAACTCGATGATCTTTGTGTTGGCTAAACTGGCGGCGTATTTTACAAGCGTGATGAACTCCCCGGCTCGCAGACCGAGCGGTGATGGGGCCGACGTGCCCGGAGCGTCGGCCGATCGAACAGAATCCATATCAAATCCAAAAAAGGTGCTCAGCGACGAGCTGTGGCCGATGAACTTTTGTCTGATATTCTCTTTCAGCTCAAGGTCCGCCTCGGCTCTGGATCGTATCATTTCCAGACTGATCCTGTTAACGCCAAGATCGCGAATATAGTCGTAGTAAAATCGTGATGCAAAATGCGACTGGTAGCCCACTTCGTAGAAATAAGTCGGCAATAAATGACCTCCCTCCAGGAGCTGTCTATAGGCAGTCCCGCTGTTTCGTTCTTCCGCGATCCGCACATCCAGATGCGAATCAATGTTAACGGCGATCCACCACTCGGGCCCCAGCACGTCCGCCATTGCGGCCCCGTCTGGAAACGAGATGTCGTTGCCCCCGCCCAGAACGATCAACCGTTTCCCGTCGGCAAGCACTTGCTTGACGATTGTGAAGTGCGTGTCGTGGGTTGCTTCGAGGGACGAACCGATAACGGTGTCACCTAGATCGAAAATCCGTTTTTTGATGTTGAGGGTCGTAAGCTTGTAGAACTGTTTTCGGATAGCGTTTGGGGCTTTCGCGGCGCCGACCCGACCGCCGTTTCGTCGCACGCCCTCATCCTGCGGACAGCCTAATATGACAATATCCGCAACCTCATAATCCGCCGGATCTGATCGAACCATCTCTCCTAGCCGGAGGTCATAAGCGTCATTGCGTTTGAAAAAGACCTCCGGATCAGGACGCGTGCTCAGGTCAAATATTTCGCTCATATTGTCGCTTAAGTATTTTCTTTCTGCCCAGTTAAGTCAATAAAGAGTGTGGCTACTATCCCCTTCGGTTGGTTCGGGCATAATTGTTGTATCGGATGAGACGTGACCCCGAAATAGACCCATGACGTTGGGCGTTGAACCCTTTCCGGCGATGCAGAAATCGCTACGCGAATGGCCGCCGAGCCGATGGAACAAGTCACTTGTAATCCACCGTACAAATACAGTTGATCCTGGGTGTAAAATACTACCACCATGAAAATTTTGTTGGTTTACCCCGAGTTTCCGGACACGTACTGGAGCTTTCGTTATGCGCTCACCTTTGAGGGAAAGCTGGCCGCTTTTCCGCCGCTTGGACTGCTTACGATCTCGGCGATGCTGCCGGCCGAATGGGAACGCCGGCTCGTGGATATGAATGTGACGGAGCTGTGGCCCGATGATATCGAGTGGGCAGATCTCGTTATGGTAAGCGCGATGATCGTGCAAAACGAATCGCTCGAGCATGTGGTGCGGCTTTGCCGCGCGGCCGGCAAAAAAGTTGTGGTTGGCGGTCCATATGTGTCCACCAGTTCCGAAAGACTGCCTGACGCTGATCACATCTTCATCGGTGAGGCTGAAACGACCCTTCCAGAGTTTATTAACGATCTTGAACTCGGTATCGCCCGCAAGATCTACGAGGCCGACGAGCGCCCATCATTGTTAAGTACCCCCGCCCCGGATTTCTCACTGATCGATATTAACGCCTACAGCGCGATGAATATTCAGTATTCCAGAGGCTGTCCATTTCAGTGCGAGTTTTGCGACATTATCGAGATCTATGGGCGGGTACCCCGAACCAAATCAAATGAACAAATGCTGGCGGAGTTGGATGCCCTGATGAGTATCGGATGGCGAGGCCTCGTTTTTATTGTCGACGACAATTTCATCGGCAACAAAAAAAATGTCCGTCTTTTTATGCCGGCCCTCATTGATTGGTCCCGTCGGAATAGTTTTCCTTTTTCATTCATCACCGAGGCGAGCGTGAACCTTGCAGAAGACGAGGGGCTGCTTCAGTCAATGGAAGACGCTGGCTTCAGACGCGTATTTCTTGGGATCGAAACGCCCGTTGCGGAGAGCCTGATAGAAGCTCAAAAAGGTCAAAATACACGACGCGACTTGCTTGAATCTATCAAGAAGATCCAGAGCTATGGAATGGAGGTCATGGCGGGCTTTATAGTCGGG
>JBHENG010000031.1:0-478 GCA_046262195.1 Pyrinomonadaceae bacterium
TACCAACGCACCGTTATGATGCTGGATCATGCCCTCGAGGAACAGACGATCGAACTCTTTTCCCTTTGCACCTGCGAGAGACTCCATCTGCTTCGGGGTGAGCATCCCGGGCATCAAATGGCTCGACATGTCCATGCCGTGGTGCGTGTGATCGGGCGAAGCCTTTGGCATTGGCATGGTCGTGGGTTCACCTCGTGCCTCGAGCCACCGCCTCATGAACGCCATTTCTTCGGCCTGCGAATGGCTAATACGGGCACCAAGCAGGCGAAGTTCTTTATTATCCGTTCGTGCCTCGATCATTGCGGTCATCTCGACCGCCTGTGCGTGATGATGGATCATACCCTGCATGAACTCCACATCCTTCGGCGAAACGGAGGGCAGTATCGGTCTGGTGGTCGGCGGGAGCACGCGGGTTGCCTGGCCCGGCGCTCCGGGCTGCACAACCACCGGAGTTCGAGAGTCGACCTGCTGTGCGAGA
>JBHENG010000031.1:488-27685 GCA_046262195.1 Pyrinomonadaceae bacterium
ACCCGACATCGCTCTTACGCAAAGTGCAGATCGCACCTTTGACCACACTCCGGCAGCAACGTTGTAACGAAAACAGCTCATCGATCTTATTTTGTAAGTTCAGGTTATCACAACGAGTTACAGGCGCAAGCGAAAAGAGCGGTGTTAAAGCATTCTTCAGGATCGAATAACCGCTACCTACAAAGATCGGAACTCCGAATGGGTGAATCTCGTTATATGATTGAACGGCCAGTTGTAAACTGAAGTTATTATGAGGGGATATCGTTTCGCGGCGTCTTCTATCCCGCTCCGACGAAGTAGCTCGGCGCTTAGTCGGCTATCGCGTGACTAATGGCCGCCAGGGAATGCCGTTCTACTAAAACAGCTATGAAACATTTACTCATCATCACCATCGTTAGTCTGCTGATCGTTCCCGTTGCCGCTCTTGCGCAGGCAAAGCGGCAGATCTCAGAGAAAGAGTTCACCTCTGATCTGGACGCGTACATCCGCAGGACCATGGGGGCAATACCGGAGCTCGCGAGTGTTGCCATGGTTGTGGTCAAGAACGATAAACCAATATTTATGCGAGCCTATGGGCTGGCAAATAAAGAGACGAACACAAAGGCTGACGTAAACACTCTGTATTACATCGCTTCGTCGACGAAATCGTATATGGCGCTCGCCGCGGCGATCCTGGACCGCGAGGGCAATATCAAGCTTAACGATCCGTTAACTAAGTATGCACCGGGCGTGGTTTTCAAATCGCCGATACCGGAAAAGGTAAAGGTGCGCGATCTTTTAACGCATACAAGCTCTCTTAGAAACAGCCCGATGGTATGGCGCATGGCATACTCGGGCGAGATAGAAGATAAGGACATGCTGAAGGTTCTGGCCGAAGGCACGACCTATACAGACGACAATTACGGCAAGTACGCCTATACGAATCTCGGCTACAACATCTATGGCATGCTGGTGAAGCTCTCGACCGGCAAGAAATGGCAGGACGTTCTGCAGGAAAAGGTGTTTGGTCCGCTAGGATTAAAGCAGACTACCGCGTACGTTTCGAAAGCGCGCGCGGCGAAGCTCCCGGTTGCAGAGTCTTACCTTTTTAGCCCCGACACAGGAACAGTGGTCCGCTCGCCCATCGACAAGATGGACAATAACATGCAGTCGGCCGGCGGTATGTTCACAAGCCTCTCAGACCTCGCGCGATGGCTGAGAGTTAATATGAACAACGGCAGGCTCGACGGTAAACAGGTGATACCCGCCGATGTGATGCAGAGCGTCCACGCGGGCTACACCGACACGGTCCGCGATGCCCCGCCGTTCACCGGCAACGGTAAATACGGCCTCGGGTGGCAGATCGGTAAATATCATGAGGAGAGCGTGATCTATCACCACGGCGGCTTTTCGGGATGGAGCAGCCACATATCGTACATGCCGGACAAGAGGATCGGCGTGGCCGTAATGATCAATGAAAGCACTGCCGGCGGGCGTGTCGGACATCTGCTGGCGACATATGCCTATGACAAGTGGCTGGGGACCGCCGATGTCGACCAGACGTACGCGAAAGAGCTGCAGGACAGCGTCGAACAGTACGGCAAGATGAAGCAGGCACAAATCGCCTCGGTCCGCGGTCGTGCGTCTCGCACGTCTCAGCTGACGAGGCCGCTTAAAGATTACACAGGCAGGTACAGCAACGAGCTGCTCGGGAACATCGACATTGTCGTCGAGCAAAACACGCTCGGCGCCCGCATGGGCTATTTACATGTGATTTCAACCCCATTCACCGAAAAAGAGAGCATTCGCGTGGAAATGACACCCGGGCAAGGCGAGGTAATAAAGTTCAACATCACTCACGGAGGGCATGTTGACTCGCTGACCTACGCGGGAATGAAGTTTAGCCGCGTCGTTAAATGATGGAGTTGCCAATTAGTATCATTATGGCTGCCTGATCGGCACGCAAAATGTCGCGCGATTCGTGGCGCTTAGTGTGTCAATTGAAAATATCTAAAAAGATATATATCATCCAGGCGATTCGTCACATTCGCCTGTCTGGCGGTGTATTAGATTTGCAGGGTCATCTTTCTGCAACTGCCGGACGGCAGATGCGTGAATCAATTTGTCTCGGTCGGAGGTAGCAACAATGCTAAGGGCTGTCTTTGTTTTCTTGGGTGTTTCATTTTTCTTTTCATCGGCAAGTCTAGCCGCGGCACAGATCATTAGATTCCCTACACCGACACCCACGCCTAGGCCGCGCCCCTCTGTTTCTGTTTCACCTACACCGACACCCGAACCAAGTGCGGTACCTTGTCCTACAGTCACGGTACAAGCTCAGCCCGCGCAGCCCATCCGTGACGGCCAGCCTGCCAGCTTTACGTTAAACATCGCGGGCGGCGACCCAAAAGTCGTTCCGATGATCCTTTGGAGTACCTCCGCCGGTACCGTCAAGCAGGGACAGAATACGCGTCGGATTGAGATGGATACTACTGGAGCGGGCGGTACATACGACAGAGAGATCAAGGCCGAGGTTTGGGTCGGGGGCTATGCTCCCGAGTGCCTGCTTCAGGCATCGGCGAGCGTGAAAATAATTGCCCCGGCAGTCAAGTTCGGTGAGTTTGGTGAGCTCGACTCCAAAACAGTTTCCACCAATCTTAAAGCGCTTGCGGCGTATCTGTCGCAATCACCGGACAATCTTTATCTGATCGCTTACGCGGGAAGAAAAAGCGAACGTGGGTATGCGTTTAACTGGATAAGACGTATGAAGGACGAGTTGACGGCCGCCGGAATAGAACCGAGACGCATTATTGCCATGGAAGGCGGATTTCGCGAGGAACCGCTCTTCGATTTTTGGATCGTTCCGCTTGGTGCCGAGCCACCGCGCCACGCGCCGACTGTCAATCGGAAAGAGATCGTCTTTCCGCCGAAAACGGCCCCGCCTAAAAAACAACCCTAGCCGGTCGTCGACAAAGGAGAAGAATGTTTTTAGCGGGCGGTCGGGACTTCGTAAACGCCTCCAGCCAATGATCACTCCTTTTCCTTCTCGAGAAGCTGCGTGGTGCCGTCGGTAACGCTATTGGGCTGCAGGTCTTTCGTATCTAACCAACTTCCTGTTCCCGATGCTCGCGTGGGTAAGATGAACGAAGCCACGTCCGTCGGCGAAAGCTCGCGATTCGACTGCCCGACGGGCAAGGAACCGCTTAGCCTCGTGTCTGTAAAGGCCGGTGCTTCGCTCGATTCGAACAGCAAAGCGTAGGCGATTCTCAAGACAGCGCCTCCTCCAAAAAGAAACAGAAAAACACCAATTGGCCATGGCATCATGTTCAGCCCAAAACGAACAAATATCCCAAACACCGGCGTGAAAATGATCGTGAGCAGCATCAGAAATAGTCCCTGCTTCACGCCGCGAGCCCGTGGAGAATCCTTTTTGGTCTTTGTAACCGAGCCCTGTCCGGGAATGCCGTCTGTAACTAGCAATTCGCCCACCGCCGTGAGCAGGAAACCACACCGAGAGCAAAAGCTTGTTGCCTGAGAAACTCTTTCCTGACCGCAACGGGGACAAAACATAATCGATTATCTTCTAGTCCATTTTGCCATACGTTTGCAAAAGCCGTTTGGTTCGGTCGTTATTTGCCGAACACCTCGCCCGCATGCATCTCGGCATATGCACATTGTCGATTTGAACCCTTTGCGCCTTACTATCATTAAAAGCAAACCGTCGGCAAATAGTTGCATATTGTAAGCAGCAATGCGTGTTATGATTCGTATTAATTTTTTTCGGAGGTTCTTTGCAATGAAAAGAGCATTTCACGGCGTCGCGGGCATAATCTTACTTGTGACCGTATTTGCGGTCAGCGTGGGTGCGCAAACACCGCCCGCCGAAAACCCGCCCGCTCCTCAGCCTCCAGCAGCCGTTCCGACGGGCACGCCCGGCTGTCCGAAGATCGGGGTCAAAACATCGACGCAGCCAATACGCGACGGAGCACCGGTAAAATTTACGGCTTCCGTGGCCGGGGGCGACCCAAAAGTGGCGGCTTTGTACGATTGGTCGATCACCGGCGGCAGCGTTACAGCAGGTCAAGGCACACTATCGATAGTGGTCGATTCAACGGGTGCAGGTACTGACAAAGCCATCACTGCGACGCTCCTCGTCGGCGGATACGCACCTGAGTGTGTTATGACCGCGACTGCCACTGCGCCTATCGCCGGGCCCGCGCAAAAGGTTGACGAATTTGGAGCTTTGAGCGAAGAAGAACAGGGGAAACGCCTCGACAGTTTTATGGCCTTTGTTACCCCTGCAGAACAGGCGTATGTTATCGCTTACGGCGGTAAGGTCAGCCCGCGTGGTACCGCTTACAACAATCTTAAAAAAATTAGGACCCACCTGATGAAAGGTGGTGCTCCCAATGAACGCATCATAACCATCGATGGCGGATACCGCGAAGAGCCGTTTCACGAGCTGTGGTTGGTCCCCATAGGCGCCGAGCCCCCTCGGCCTAACCCAACGGTGGACCCCAAGGAGGTTACACCGCCAAAACCCCAAAAGACGCCCGCACCGCACCCCGCTAAGAAAAAACCTTAGGCGTCTTTTCACGAAACTGCAGCATGGCTTCGTCCCACATGGCGGAGCATTTTTTGTGAAGAACACGACCGGTGATCTTATAAATTCGTCACTGATCTATAATAGTTCTAAATGAAAACAACACGCCTTGAAGCATTTTCAGACGGTGTGATCGCCATCATCATCACCATAATGGTCCTTGAACTAAAAGTGCCCCAGGGACAGGAGATTGAGGCATTGGCTCCGCTGGGTCCCATTTTTGTGGCCCATGTCCTCAGTTTCATATATCTCGGGATCTATTGGAGTAATCATCACCACATGCTTCAGGCCACCGAAAAGGTAAACGGTAAAATACTCTGGGCGAATCTCCACCTCCTATTCTGGCTGTCGCTTATACCATTTGCGACCGGATGGATGGGTCAGAACGGCTTTGCGGCTTTGCCGATCGCCATTTACGGCTTCGTACTTCTCCTTTCCGCCGTTGCTTACACCATACTTCAGAGCTCGATCGTTAATCATGAGACTGACGAGAACATAGCGCTCGCCAAAGCGGTTGCGCACGACAAAAAAGGGATGATCTCGATCCTGCTCTATTTGATAGCCATTCCGACGGCGTTTTTGAGTATATGGATTTCCGCTGCGATCTATTTTGCGGTCGCAACGATGTGGCTAATCCCCAGTCGTAAGATCGAACAAACGATGGACGAACAGTCGGGCTGATCAGCGACTATCTATTTGTGGCGATATGTGATCCGCCCCTTTGACAGGTCGTAGGGCGAAAGCTCGACATCAACGCGATCGCCCATCAATATTCTTATGCGATTGCGCCGCATGCGGCCCGATATGGTGGCGAGCACGACATGATCACTGTCGTTTATTTGAACTTTGAAATAGGCATTGGGCTGTTTATCTATGACCAGTCCCGCTACCTCGATTAATTGCTCTTTCATTAATTATTCCTTATCGATAATTAGTCTGTGACTCGGCGCCGAGATTCCGTTCTTCCAACAGCGCGTCATCTCTCACAAATTCGGGCGCTGAGTCTGGTTACCAATTATTATATACCTTTTACGTCCAGCAGGCACACCCCCGCTCGCCTCGTAATGTAAGCTAGGGTACACCAATATTGATTATTATTAATTAAACTTTTTACCCAAAAGGGGGAAAATTGTTATGGCAGATGGTGATGGAAACGGAACTGCGAGTAACGCCATATGGGCTGTCGCAATGATAATTATCGTGGCTTTGATCGCTGGAGCGGTTTATTACAGCGGAATACTGAAAGGAAGTCCGAAAAAAGAGATTGATATCAACGTGACCGCGCCCGCGCGGTAATCGAGGTTCTATTATCTTAAAGTTTTACTTAGCTCCGCTTTCGTGGGGCTTTTTTATGCTGTCGCTCCTACAGATAACTGCAGAGATCGTTAAGACCGATATTGCCGCCGCACATGATCAGGACCACTTTGCAGTGGGCAGAGAAACGGTCGCGCAGCTTTTCGGCCGCGGCGAGAGTGCAGGAAGCGGCAGGTTCGGTCAGGACCTTGACGCGTTCGGCGATAAACCGCAAAGCATCCACCGCCTCACCGTCGGAAACCAGCGTTACGCATTCCAAGTTTTTTTGCGCGAGCTGCAGCGTCGTCTCCGACACCTGTGGGGCCCCGAGGGTTTTTGCGATAGAGGTGATTGCAGGCAGCTCCACCGGCCGGCCCGCGTCGAGCGCCTGCGACATCGCGTCGGCACCGATCGTCTCTACTCCCCACACTCTGGTATCTGGTTTTAATGATTTGATGGCCGACGAAACACCGCCCGCCAGGCCACCGCCGCCGATACTCACAATTACATCAGTGACATCCGGCAGGTCATCGATGATCTCGATGCCCACCGTCCCCTGTCCCGCCATAATGAGAGGATCATCAAACGGATGTAGAAAATGCCGTCCCTCATCCTGGTATCGTTTGATCTCCGCAAACGCCGAGGCGATATCCGCCCGCAGGTCGACGGTCGCCCCGTATCCCTCTGTCGCCTCGACGTAATTTCGCGGCGTCGATTGCGGCATGAGGATCACTGCGTCTATGCCCAATACGCTCGAAGCATATGCAACGGCCTGCGCATGATTGCCTCCGCTTACGGCGACAACTCCCTTTGCTCGATCTTCCTCGGCCAGGCTCAGGAGCTTATTAAAAGCCCCGCGAGCCTTGAACGAGCCTGTTTTTTGAAACAGCTCGTACTTGACATAGATCTGGGTGCCTACCCTTTTGCTCAGCGAACCGGAGTGTTCGAGCGGCGTGCGTCTTACGTACGGACGTATTCGTTCGCGTGCTTCCTGAATAGATGAGATATCCATGTTTTGCGAATTCTAGCATAGTTAGCGGCGCGTCCATCCAACAAAGCGTTGAACGCTCACGCCCTATGCGATATCATGGATTCATTGCCATTTGTGGCAAAATTTGAAAGTCAAGGGGTGTGTCTTATGGCAAACGATAATCAGTGTGCACATGATCTGTGCAGTTGCTCTGTTGCAAATGAGTCAAAGTATTGCAGCGATCATTGTCGGGACGCCGTCGACCAGGACATCGTCGAGATCCGCTGTGACTGCCGCTGCCCGACCTGCGTTTAGACAGTTAACATTCTCCAAAAACGAGGCTCCGTTTTCTTCACAAACGGGGCCTTGATATTTTGGATCCGACGAACGCCTTGCCTTAAGGATTAAAATGAACGGTTCTGCTGCAAGGGATCGAATGACCGAGGCCGATGTTCACGCTTTCGGTGTCGAGATAGTTTACAACCAGCTTAAAGAAGCCGGGTGGACGCTGCACTCGGCTGACGTTTATGCTGACCGCGAAATTGAACCCCAGATAATCGCCACCAAAGACGGCGAGACCGGTTATTTCGTGGTGCGGACGGCCATGTACCCGGGCCGCGGCCGCATCGAAGGCGAAGAGGTGTTTCAGCGGCTTGTGCGCTTGGCGGCCGATCACGGCGCTACATGTTACTTTGCCAGCGTCGGCATCGCGAATTCCGAGGGGACAACAGACGAAGAAATGGCCACACCCGTAAAGGGCGTGGCCTATCACGTGGCATTTGACGGATTGGTAAAAATGGCGCTTGCGGAGAAAGCACCCTCAGAAACACGGCTTTAGCCAAAGACTACGGAGTTGTGGCCCCGCCGCGCCCAAATATCAATCTGACAAGCACCAGGAGTATGATCGCTCCGAGGATAGACATGATCCACCCGGCTGCATAGTTTTCTCCTGCCCAAAGGGTGCGGGCGATGATGCCGCCCACGAACGCACCGGCGATACCGATGATCGCAGTTACGAGCCACCCGAGAGCACCATCCGGAAGCGCTTCTCTGCCGGGTAGGATAAGCCGGGCGATAATGCCTACGATGAGGCCTACGATAAGCTGTCCGATAAGATCAAACATGAATTCCCTCCAGTTTTTTGACTAATAAGTTTCTTCGTCGAAGACCGTTTTGCCAAAGCGGTTCCTATCGACCCAACGACCTTTTTGATCAATCAGCGATTTTTGCATTTGAATCGCGCTGATTGGGCAGAACAGATATTACAGTTACCGCAGCAGGGACTCTGTCTTCCGATGTACAAACATGCGGAAAATATCGAGAGTGCTCGTTAGCGATCATTTACCGGCAGCAGCCTAATATAGGCGAACTCAGCCGTCACTTCTCTCGCCGTGTTGCATGCTACCACGCCCGCGAACACCGTCTCCGGATAATCCGATTCAAACACCGCCGCTTCTCGCCACTCCGTCTCCTCATTTTCACGCCAATAGGCTATAAAATACTCGTCCGGAGCGGACGATCTTCAGTTCCACCTCCTCGGCTTCTGTCTGTATCTCGCCAGGCGTCGCAAGGGCAACGAACTCGCTTCCTTTTCGGACGTCGACTCTCATACCCTCACCGCCTCCGCCTAACCCACCGTACGCCCGCTCAAACCGAAAATAATTGTTGTCATCTTTGTAAATAAGCAGCCCGGCATCCTGGTAGTTTTCCTTCGGCAGAAACTTTACGCGGGTCTCGATCTGAAAATTTCCTGTTATAGGTTTTACGTATCGTGGAGCGGAGAGATTTTCGGCGTACACGTCCTTGCCGGTCGGTATTTTTACACGCAGAACACCCTTTTTTACGTCGTGCGGCGTTGGTTTGTCTTTCTCGTCAGGATCGATCCACTGCCAGCTAACCGGCCAATGCTTTGAGTAGGTCGAAAAACTGACGTTCACGGGCTTATTAATTTTTACCGCCTCCGGGGGCAAAGGTATCGGCGTCCGTACAGCCGCGGCCGCGGAGTTGAGCACGCGGGCAGCAAACAAATACTGAACACAAAAGCCGCGACTCTCATCTCGTTATCCACGCACTTCAAATTCATTCTCTCTTAAGACTGTCTTATCCATTTCAAAACCTCCGGGATCGTCGCCCTCTTACCATACATCAGCATGCCGACACGATAGACGCGGCCAGCGAGCCAGACGAGCCCGGCGATAGCAAGGCAGTTGAGCAGTATAGAGAGGCCGATCTGCCAGAAAGGCGGCATCTCAGCAAGTATTCGTACCGGCATGGTTAACGGCGCAAATAGCGGTGCTATCGACACCCAAAACGACAGGCTTGAATTCGGATCGCGGATCACCGCAAAGCTGAAATAAAACCCGATAAGCATGATCATTATCGGTGGGAACGCAAACTGTCCGCCTTCCTGTACAGTGGTGACCATGGAACCGATTAGAGCAAAAATAGAGGCGTAGATGAAGTAGCCGACAATAAAATAAATAAAGAAATAAAGCAGCATCAGCGGTGTAATATTTGGCAGAGTGGCGGTCAGGGATGCCATGTCCCCGCCCTGAATTGTCAGTATCCCGATCAACGCCGCGAGCGAACCGACCCAAATGGCAAGCTGTGTTAGCCCAGCGAGCCCCACCCCGACTAACTTTCCAAACATTAGCTGGAACGGGGTGGCGGATGAAAACAGGATCTCAGCTATCCGAGTTTCCTTCTCTTCAACGACCGCTCCCATGATGACCTGGCCATAGATGGTCAACGTAATGTAGATCATCATTCCAATGGCCAGCGACGCTATAAATAGAGTGTCGCTGTCCTTTTCTTCGCCTGACTCGCTGATCGATTTTGCTTCAAATGCAACGTTTTGGCTTAGATTGCGCAGCAAGCCCTCGTCAATATGAGCGTCTGCCAGGCGCTGCGATCGCACCGCTTCATTCACGGCGTCCTGCAGAGTATCACTCGCCACAAAATCGCCGGCCTTTCTGGATCTAAACTCGAATTTGGCATTTCCACCCTCGAGTTCTCCCGGCACCAGCAAATACGCATCGATCTCGTCACTCGCTGCCCGTGCATTCAGTTCCCCACGTATCTGGTCGATCGATTTTCCCGCGGTTGGATACTCCAAAAACGCAAACCCCGACGCCAGCTGCTCTGCTCCCCGCTTCATTCTGTCTTCCTGCGAGGCGTTAACGTCACCTATTTGCTCGAGGCCGGCCTCGCGAGCCTTTTCAGTGATGCGTTCCGCAGAAAGATTCTGCTTGAGCCGGGGCAGGATCTTATTGGCGGGATCGACAACGACGATGCGCATCTGTTCCCCCTTTAAGGAAAATATAATGGCCGGAACGATCGCAAAACACATCCCTATCACGGGAAACAGTAGCGTTCCGATAAGGAACGTCCATTTAAGAACGATCTTCTTGTATTCGTGTTTTAAAACGGCAACGTATTTCCGCATGTGGTCAAAATGACGAACTGGCTTCTGTAAGTGGCTTATCGCCTATCTGATCGATAAAAATATCATTTAATGTCGGCTCTACCATTTCGAATTTGGTAATTATCGTTCCCGATTCAATCAAACGCCTTAAAAGCGCCTGGGGATTTGTGCCATTTGCGAGCTCAACTTGAATTTCGTCGGAATGTTCGACCACACGGGCCACTATCGTACGATCCGATAATACGGCTTCGCCGCCCGAGATCCGCAGCGAGATCAAATTCTTACCGTAACTCGCTTTCACCTCTCTTAGACTTCCCGATACAACCTTTTTGGACTTGTTTATCAGCAATATGTCGTTACAGAGCCGTTCCGCGGTTTCCATGAGGTGAGTCGAAAAAATTATGCTCTTGGATTTGGTCTTAAATTCCGTGAGGACCTGGATCATGAACTCGACGTTCAAAGGATCAAGACCCGAAAAAGGTTCATCGAGGATAAGCAGGTCCGGATCATGCAGAACAGTGGAAATAAACTGTATCTTCTGCTGCATACCTTTCGAAAGATCGGTTGTTTTTTTATTCTTCCATTCGGCCAGACCCATCCGGCCGAGCCACCGGTCGATGCGTTTGTCGGCCTCGGACTTTGCAACGTCCTTTAAGGCCGCAAAATAGCGGAGCTGATCGACGATCTTCATCTTTTTATAAAGACCGCGTTCTTCCGGGAGATAACCGATCTTGTCCTGCATGCGCGAGGACATCCGCTCACCAAACAGCTGAATACTACCGCCGTCCGGCGCAGTTATTCCCACGATCATCCTGATCGTGGTTGTCTTACCAGCTCCGTTGGGTCCAATGAAGCCAAATACGCGCCCGGCCCGAACATCAAAGGCCAGACCTTCGACCGCCGTAAAATCGCCAAAACGCTTTGTGACATTGTCAACCCTGAGGGTTACGTCGTGTTCACCCATGATTTGCAACGAAAGAGTAGCACGGGGCGGCGAGGAGTCGATAATTGTTCACTCTTCACCCAAGGCGCCAATTCATTTGGAGGGAAATGCGGGCGGCGCTAAAATCCAGGCGAAGATCAGAAAACCACTAAGAAGGAGTTTACGAAAAGAAGGCCTTACTGATGTTAATGTTTGCTGTTCTTGTATTTGGGGTTTCCAGCGGCGCTGCGCAGTGCCGCGAAGCCGGTTCCATCAGATTAGCCCGCGAAGCGACGACCGCCACTGTCACGGGGAATGTTTCTGCCGTCCGCGCCGTTTGCTATAAGTTTCGGGCACAGGCCGGACAAACATTGGCGGCCGCGCTGACGTCGTCTAACGGTTTGGTGCGTTTTAGCATCCAACCGGACGCTTTTGACGTGGATGACGAGGTGACTGGAGATACCACGAGCTGGCGAGGCAAACTTAAGGGCGATTATGGTGACAAGTATATTGTAAGTATTCGCACCCGGCGAGGAACAGGAAGATATACGTTGACCGTCACCTTCAAATAGTTCGATTCTTGACAATAACGGCTAAACCACCTGATTGCCGCATTTACTCTGCCGAAATCGGAATCTCAAGTTTTCCTCAAGGGCGAAGTTCTATCCTGTATTCAGGGTCAAGCTTCGGGAAACCGGAAAGAACTAAAGGAACGCTCGGAAGTTTTTCAGGACAAGGGGTATTGATCTATCAAGGGGGTTTGAAAAATTGGAGACGCGTCAATCTGCGGGGGTGGTTTGAGGCGGCTCGTAAAGAGGGGAAGAGTCGGGATGTGACCCTGACCAAGCTTCCAGTTCGAGGCCGGTTGCTACCCTGGCTCTTCCCCAATTTACATTACAACACAGGCCGGAGTCATCGGGCCTGTTTTTTTTTCACAACGCCAGAGCCAGAAGTTCATAACATAGCGCCTTCAACTCCAATTAACGTTTGCCGCGCGTTACAGTATTGGTGATGCCGGCCCCTTCTCTACCTGTCCGACCACCTTTCGGATAGCCTGGAACTGAACCACCTAAGCTTCTTCCGGCATACGACCAACTGTGCACACTGCAAGTTCGGCGGCAACTTGTGCTAACTTAACATTCCGCATTTTTCCGGCAATTATTTAAAGCGGCCCCGAATGGAAGTCTTCGTCTATAGAAAAGGCAGCGAAAAGGTTGAGGAAGGGTTTTCACGGGACGACCTGTCGGGACTTTTGGCTGACCAGTCAAATGTCGTGTGGCTCGACCTTCAGGGCGAGTCCGAAGAAGACCTGGCCGAGGCACAGGATATTCTTTTGAACGTATTCAATTTTCACCGGTTGACAGTGGAAGATTGTATTGAGACCCGCAATCAGCCAAAGGTGGAGGCGTTTGAAAATTATTTGTACTTCATCGTCCATGGCATAAAACCTGGCGAGACAAACCCAGCCAATTTTGTCACGAAAGAACTCGACGGTTACTTAGGAACAAATTATGTTGTTACGTTTCATATACTGCGGTTTCGAAGCATAAAAACGGTAAAGCAGCATATTCGCAGTAGCACTTTTGTTTGCAAGCGAGGGGCGGCGTATTTGCTGCATCATATCCTGGATGAGCTGGTCGATCTTTATATGCCGATCGTCGACGATTATGACACGGCTATAAACGACTTAGAAGATCGCGTCTTTGACATGGGTCGAAACAATAATGCGGTCCTGGGCGAAATTATGGACCTCCGACGAAGTGTGGCCCGGCTGAAACGAATTTCGTCCAGGCAGCTCGAGGTTTTGTATCGAATGTCGCACGGGGAGTTTCCGCAAATACCCGAAAATGTCTTACCCTTTTTTCGCGATGTGCACGATCATCTCCAGCGCATCTCGGACCTCGCTGAGAGTTATCGAGATCTGGTGGGAGGTTTATTTGATATCCACTTCGCGGTCGTGGGAAATCGGACCAACGAGGTTATGAAAACTCTCGCGGTTCTGTCATCGATCATTCTCCCGCTGAGCCTTATAGCCGGTATCTATGGCATGAATTTCGATTACATGCCGGAGCTCAGATCGCGTTATGGCTATTTCACTATCCTTGGCTTGATGGGACTGATCACGGTGGTGCTGTTGTGGTATTTTTGGCGTCGAGGCTGGATATTTCAACGGGAAACGCCTCTTCTTATCGTAAAACCGAAACCCGCGCTCGAAGATTATGAAGAAGAGATTTGATCGAGTATTTTCTGAACCTGAAGATCACCGTAGCCGTACACCCCTGCCCGCCTTTTGAATTCCGGAAATACCTGTTGCAGACCTGTTTTGCCTTCGGACATTATCTGCCCAATGACCTCGACAGGTCTGCTTTGCATGTCGATGATAGCCGCGCAAACTTCGTCTAAATAAGGAAAAGCGTCAGACGTGCTCTGGCCGAGTTCGCTAAGCCGTTCTGAATCTTGACGGCGATACGCTTCCCAGAGGGCCGCTCCCAAGGCTATCTCCGCTCGCGTCATCTGGAGTCGTGCGTCATAACATTGCTTTAGATCATTTGCATCCATCTTCCCAAATCCGTCCCACCGGCTCTCTTCTGGCAGAATCGCTGGCTCGACACGATAAATAGCCTTTTCAGTCTCACTAAGCAGCCAAAGGCAGAACCACAGATTTACGCTGCAAAACGCTTCGTACTCAAACCAGAGGTTTACCTCGGCGCCCTGCGGAACGTCTACGAGTCGAGCGAGCTCATCAGCGACTTTTTCATGATATTCGATCTCGTCATCACCGTATTCCGACAATATGAATCGGGCACGCTGCTCCCAAAACTCCGGAAGAGACGGGGCATTCACGTCACCCGCGATCAAAGCTTCCCGACAGACGATGATGTCGCCCATGATGCCGGTTTTCTGAAACTCCTCAACGATCGAGTCACCGGGTAAAACGTGAACAATCATAGAGATATCGTAATCGCGTATCCGATCGCGAGACAAATACCGGCGTAAACACCGGCGATGATGTCATCACCGCAGATACCGATTCCCCCGGGTAGAACCTGCAGATCATCGATCGGATATGGTTTCCAGATGTCAAAGAGCCGGAAAAGCAAAAACCCTGCGAGGATAAATGGCCAGTTGAGTCCGAAAGGAACAAAGCAAAAGGTCACCAACTGACCCATCACCTCGTCCACCACGGCAGAATGGGGGTCGCTGTTGCCAAGCAACGGTACCGACCTTCCCGAAGCCCAAATGCCTATTAAAACAAAGGTGCTGAGCAGCAATGCATTTAACGCCCAAATTAAATAGGAAGCCTGTGCCAGCGAATATCGATGATCAAGCAGAAAGATGCCTATATTTGCGTCCAGGCTCGAGAACGCCAGGTAAATGATAACCGCTATGCCTGACCCGTAAGTACCTGGTGCGCCGGGGATATATCCCACCCCCCAGGTGGTGAGAGCGAGGGCGAGATAATCCGCGCTGTTTTCAGGCTTTCGTCGTGCAACGGATTGCTTCATGGATTGCCGCGTTTGCGATCTCAATCAGAACTCAATTCCCTGTTGAGCAAAAATACCGGCATGAAACGGATGCTTAATCTCCGTCATCTCCGTTACCAGATCTGCCTCCTCCACCATCTTTGCGGCGGCGTTGTCAACATTTCTGCCTGTTAGTATCAAGTGCAGGTGGGGCTGCTCCCTTCTTACGGAGCGGATCTCTTCTATCACCGACGCGATCTCAAGAAATCCATAGCTGAGAACATAGAGCAATTCATCGCACACGAGAATGTCGTACTCTTTACTTCGCAATTTTTCCAGGCAGAGGGACCACGTATCTTCTGACGTCTTGATATCCTGCGTTTTGTCATTGGTGTCCCAGGTAAAACCGTCTCCCATTGTATGGACCTCGATCCCGAGTTTTTCGAATGACTCGTGTTCACCATAGCGGTCGTTTCTGGACTTCATGAACTGGATCATGCAGCACTTCATCCCGCGGCCTGCGGCTCGAACCAGCACGCCGATAGCGGCGGTAGTTTTCCCCTTACCATCCCCAGTGTTAAGTATAAGCAGCCCTTTTGTCTTTTCTCGGTAATCGGCACGGCGCCACTTGTATCGTTTTTCCGCTTCTGACATTGAAAAAAATTATGGCAGTAGATAGCGTGCCCGGCAATGCTAACCGACGCTTTCTACTGCCAATTGTTGGAATATAACTAGTTTAGCGCGGCTTCCTCAGCGGCTTTTACGGCATGAGCGACCGCAGCCACGAGCTCGCGTTCTTTCTCGTCCCAAGGGCCTTCGATACTGAGACCCGCCGCATTTTTGTGTCCGCCGCCGCCAAATTTCTCCGCCACTTTAGCGACGTTGATATCACCTTTCGACCGCAGACTCGCTCGGAACTTATTCGGGCCTACCTCCCGCATATACACAACGGCCAGTACGTCGCGGGCCGCCAGGGGGATGTTAACGAAGCCGTTATTGTCGCCATCAACCGCTCCCGACGTTTCTCCCATGGCTATTGTTTGACGCAGCATCGCTATTTGCCGGCTTTCGTCACGCTTGACGGTGTCAAGCACCTGTCTCATTAGCTCGATCCTTGACCACGGATAATTATTGTAAACAGCCTCGCCGATCTTTGCAGGCCTGGCTCCTGCTTTGACAAGCTCCGACGCGACTTTCAGAGTTCGATCCGATGTATTAGGAAAATGAAAAGAACCTGTATCTGTAACAAGTGCCATATAGACACACTCCGCGATCTCTTGAGTGATGCGGCCGCCTATCGCTTTGCAGAGGTTATAGATCATCTCCCCGACTGCTGACGCTGTCGAGTCGATCCAGTTGATTGTTCCGAAATGTTCGCTGGTTGAGTGATGGTCGATGTTGACCGTTAATTCTGATTGCAGGCCATCTATTCCCGGCCGATCGATGTCTGAGCACTCGATCACGAATACCGCATCATATTCTGCGTCCAGTGCCTTAATATCCCGGATCTCATCCGCGCCGGGAAGGCTGCGATAGGCCACGGGTATCTCGCCGTGAACTATGACCTCGGCATGTTTGCCAAGAGACCTCAGCAGCCAGCAAAGACCGAGCGACGATCCTACGCCGTCACCGTCAGGCTTTATGTGCGTGGTGATCGCAAATGTGCTTTTGTTTTCAATTAACTCAACGACTTGACTTAACACTTATACAGCAGGACAGCGATAAATACGATACCAGCAGATCTATCGATAATAGTCCTTCATCCTTCTTTAATTTCCCCCTTGATGGCGAGATCCTGAAGGATCTCTGTAACACGCGATGCATTTTCCTCCGCCGTGTCGCGCACAAAATGGATGTGCGGGGCGTAGCGAAGATCCAGATTCAGCGCTACTTGCTGCCGCACGTACGTCGCAGCATGTCTCAGGGTTTTCAAAGCTTTGTCCACCTCGGTCTTGTCGCCCCGGATCAACACAAACACCTTTGCATCGCGCAAGTCCGGCGCCACCTCGACATCGGTGACCGTCACCATCTCGAGCCGCGGGTCGTCGAGCTCAAAGCCGACGACCTCGGAGATCTCAATTTTCAATGCTTCGCCTAAGCGTTCAGGCCGTCGCATAAACTACAATTCAGTTGCCGCAATTTTTTCTATCACGAAGGCCTCGATCTCGTCGCCCACCTTAATATCATTAAAGTTGACGAGGCTAATTCCGCATTCGAAGCCGTTTTTGACCTCATTTGTGTCTTCCTTAAATCGCTTGAGCGAAGCTATATCGCCTTCCCACGCGACCACACCGTCACGGATTAGCCTTGCCTTAGCCTGGCGACGGACGACACCGTCCATAACGCGACAGCCCGCGATGGTACCGATCTTGGAAACCTTGAAGATCTCCTGAACGACCGCTTTTCCAAGGATCGTCTCTTTCTCGATCGCGTCGAGCATACCGATCATTGCGGCCGTGATCTCTTCTTCAACTTTATAAATGATGGAATGTAGGCGAATATCCACATCTTCCTGTTTCGCAATGTCAGCGACGCGGGCTTCAGGACGAACATTAAAGCCGATAATAACAACGGCCGTAGAGACGTCATCGGCTTGCGTGGCCGATGCCAGCAAAACGTCCGACTCGGCTATCGCTCCGACACCCGCTCGGATAACTCGCACCTTGACTTTATCGGTGGACAGTTTTTCAAGTGTTCCCTTTAGAACCTCAACGGAACCCTGAACATCCGCCTTAAGGATGACCAGCAGCTCTTTGATCTCTGCCTGTCCGAGCGATTCGATACCGCGTTTAGTGGTCTTCAGCATTGCTGCCTGACGCGCATGCATTTGTCGCTGGCCGGCTATTGTCTGTGCCCTGTCGACGTCGGACACCACCTGGAAAGTGTCACCGGCCTGAGGCACTCCCTGCAGTCCAAGGATCTCAACAGGCGTTGCTGGCTGGGCCTCATTGACCGCTTCCCCGCGGTCCGAGAACATAGCGCGGATCTTACCCGAGAACTGACCAACTATGAATGGATCGCCTACCCTGAGAGTGCCCTGCTGTACCAAAGCGGTTGCGACGGCTCCGCGTCCCTTGTCCAACTTGGCCTCGAGCACCACTCCGGACGCCCGACGGGTGGGACTCGCTTTCAGATCGAGAATGTCTGCCTGCAGCAGTACCGTCTCAAGCAAAGTATCCAGACCTTCACGATTCTTCGCCGAAACAGGCACCATTTCTGTCTCGCCGCCCCAATCAACGGGCTGCAGTCCTAATCCCGCCAGACCTTGCTTGACCTTGTCCGGATTTGCATCGGGACGATCGATCTTGTTTATTGCTACGATCATCGGAACACCGGCGGCCTTTGAATGCTCGACAGCCTCGATCGTTTGCGGCATAACTCCATCGTCAGCAGCTACCACAAGAATCACGATATCGGTTGCCTTCGCCCCACGAGCACGCATCATAGTAAAAGCTTCGTGGCCGGGCGTATCCAGGAAAACAACTCGGCGCGGCTCATCCGGATTATCCGGATTAGGAACCATCACGCTATAGGCACCGATATGCTGGGTTATACCGCCGGCCTCACCCTCGGCGACGTTCTCTGAACGGATAGCATCTAGTAGCGATGTTTTACCATGGTCTACGTGGCCCATGACGGTAATGACCGGTGCACGCGGCAACTCCACGTCGTCTGCATCCGCAGCGATGAGCTCCTCGAACTCCTGTTCGATAACCATTTCTTCGAACGGGACGAAGCTAACATCAAAGCCAAAATTCTGAGCCAATTCGGCTCCCATCTTTTCGCCTATAGGCTGATTAAGTGTCGCGAAAACCCCACGCTTGATGAGCAGCTGAACAATGTCACGAGGCGTGATCCCGAGTGCCTCTGCAAACTCACGTATGGTCGCACCTTCTGTAAGTCGTATAGAGCGCAGGTTGGTAGTATCTACGGAGCCAACCTGGTCCATGACCCGTTCTTCGATGGAACGTTTCTGCGGTGCGTCGACATCGCGCTCGGCAAATCTTCCGGTCTTATCGTCCCTGCCCTTTCGACCCGCTGAACGGCCCGGCCGCCGGCGATTATCTGCCGGCGGGGTATAGGTCAGCTGTGGAGCCACGTTCTCTCCGGGAGTTCCCCTAAATTCTGGGCGCCGTATACGATCATCAATGACTGCCGGCCGTGTGCGTTCCGAAATCAGGCTGCCGGTTTTGGTTGGCGCGTCCGCTACCAAACGATCGCCGGGCTTAATGCCTTGTTTCAAGGCATCAGGACTTAAGGTCAGTCGCTTAACGGTGGTCCCAGAGGGACTCGGTGCGGGCGGAGGTGCCGTTTCGGCCTCAGCCTGAGGCTGCGGAGTTTCAGCTTCTACGGTCGGCTCCGTAGCCGGCGCGGGTGCTTCCGGGGCTTTCTCTGTTACCTCTACTTTCTTTTTGGCCAGCCGTTTAACAACGGGAGCAGGCTTTTCCGCGACCGGCTCACTCGCGGGCTTCTTGATAAGTTTTTTGGGTTGCTTCGGTGCAGCAGCATCCGCCTTCTCGACCGGAACGGTTGCAGGCATTTCTTCAACAGCCGGAGCTTCGACCGGCAGATCGGCGTCCACGGGCGGCTCTTCAGACGTCGGCGGGTTTTCTTCAACGATCTTGGCGGCCTTGATGACCTTGATGCCGCGCTTAGGCGCGGTTTCGGTCTTTGGAAAATATTTGTTGCGTACCTTTTCTGCGATCTCGTGACTTATGGAGTTTGAAGCGACGCTGACATCAGCTCCTTCGCGACGCAGATCCTCCATAACCCGCTTGGTATCCTGCTTTACCTCACGTGCGAGATCGTAGATTCTAATGCTCTTCCCAATCGCCATATTTAGTTAACCCAATACCAACAACCCTCGACACCGGACGCCTGCGCGACATTATTCCTGCTTATTCTCAGCCTCGGTTTCCGAATCTCCTTCCGTCACAGTAGGCTCGACCGACGCATCGTTGCTGTTTGATGGCCCTTCACCTTCCGGGCTCTCCGCTCCGGCAGCTTCCTCGCTAGCAGCTTCAACTTCCATTTCAGGGTCACTCTCGACAGGATGCTCGTCACCTTCACCTGGCGACTGTTCTTCATGCGTCGCGGCAATATCATCAGCCTCGGCAGCAACGGGATTCTCCCCGTCGCCATCGCCGTCAACGTTTTTAGCGTTCACGATATCATTGGCTGCCGACCGGATCTTTTCCGCCTCATCCATACTTACATCGAGATAATCCACGAGTTCATCGACGGACGCGGCCGCCAACGATTCCACATCAGCTATTCCCTTATCAGCCAAAGACTCTGCTTGAGAAGCCGTCACACCTTCCAACGCGGTAATCGGAACTGGCTGACCGGCCGCCATCATTTTGCCCATCTTCTGAGCGATCTCTCTCTTGAGAAGCTCCTCGCTGACGATCTTGATCTCCCATCCGACAAGGCGGGTTGCGAGCCTTACGTTTTGACCTTTCTTTCCGATGGCAAGGCTTAACTGGTCCTCACCAACAATGACCTCCATCAGTCGATTGTTGATATCGGTAATTCGCACCTGCGAAACCTTTGCAGGCGACAATGCATTAGCCGCGAATACCGAGGGTTCATCTGACCACTCAATAATGTCGATCTTTTCTCCGCGAAGCTCCTTGATGATCGCCTGCACACGAGAGCCTTTCATGCCAACGCAAGCGCCCACCGGATCAACATCTTTCTCATTCGAGGTCACCGCGATCTTTGCGCGATCGCCAGGTTCCCGCACCGCAGACTTAATGACAACGGTCTCGTCATAGATCTCAGGCACTTCCATTTCAAACAGCCGTTTAAGAAGCTCTGACGATGCCCGCGAACATTTGATCTGCTGCCCTTTCTGCTCCTTTGAGACATCAACTATCACAACCCTGATCCGCTCGCCCTGGTTCCACATCTCCCCCCGTGACTGCTCATATTTCGGAACGATAGCCTCAAGGTTGTTGCCGAGGTCGATAATCATATCACCGCGTTCGAAACGTTTTACCGTTCCGTTGATGAGCTCACCCTTTCGATCGATATATTCATCGTAAACCTTCTCACGCATTGCCTCGCGCACTTTCTGCACAAGTATCTGTTTCGCGGTCTGCGCTGCAATTCGGCCCAGTTCCTCCGTCGGAAGCGGCAGAAGCAGCATATCGCCGATCTCGATCTCATCACCTGCAAGTTCAACCGCGTCTTCAAGTGAAAGCTCGCTCAGTGGATCTTCCACTTCCTGAACAACAGTTTTCTGAGCAGATATCTCTATCGCACCTTCTTCGTTATTCCAGTCGACCTGAACACTATCACCAGTCTTGTCTTTGAATTGTTTACGAGCGGCCGCGCGAACAGCATCCTTCATGGCTTCAATGACCATGTCGCGATCAAGCCCCTGCTCGTTGCACAATATCTCTATACTCTGTCCGATCGATGATGTCATAACTTCCCTTTGCTCAACATGTTATTCATTAGTTCTTATTTCTCGCCGTACTTTATCGACTCCGGAATTCCTTTGAAAGGTCGATCTTTAAATTAGCTTTATCAATATCCGCGTAATCAAAGCTAAGCGGCCCGCGTGTGCGCTCGTCTATTGTTATCGTGTTGTCCTCAACCGCAGTAATAACTCCCACGAACGTTTTTTGTCCATCGACCAGGTTCCTGGTCTTCACCTTGGCAAGGTGTCCCTTGAATTTGACAAAGTCGTTAAGCGAATAAAGTTCACGCTCAACACCCGGCGATGACACTTCAAGAACATACTTCGATGGAATGAGATCTTCCTCGTCAAGGACCGCTTCGACCCCCCGCGAGACGTTGGAACAATCGTCCAGCGTCACACCGCCCTCTTTATCGATAAAGATGCGAACAACCGCATCGCGCTTCGTACCTGCAATATCGACGTGGACTAGCTCGATGTCGGCGTTCGTCGCTACATCTTTGGCGATCTTTTCCACCCGTTCGGTTATCAACAGCTTATCCATGGTCTCGAACGCAAAATAAAAAGTGGGTGCGAAACCCACTTGATACGTGACTACAGCGCATCGTCAGCAAACAATCATATTAGTGTAAAACCCCTGTGATTGCAAGCCCGTAATGCCATCGGTTCAGGCATTTGCTAGAAACGCGGAACGAGAGACGCCAAGGAGACCGGCATTCCCTCCAAGTTCCGATCTGACTATTCGGGCACGTTCGGCCGGGGCCGGGAAGGCCCGCGCCTTCAGCTCCAAACGCAATGGGTTGATGAATGCGTCCCACCCCGCCGCCACTCCCCCGGTTAGAACGATCATCTCCGGGTTCAAAGTATTCACAAGGGCGGCAAGTGCGATTCCTAGATAGACGCCCATTTTCGTGAACACGTTACGAGCACGTTCGTCGCCGGTTCTGGTGAGTTCGAATACTTCAGCGGCCGTCGAAGCAGTAAGCCCACTCTCACGCGCCATTCGTAAGATCCCCGATGCAGAAGCATATTGCTCGACACAACCATGGCTGCCACAGCCACAGTTGTGCCCATCAGGTTCGACGCATATGTGCCCTATCTCACCGGCGGTTCCATCTACCCCCCGGACGGGTTTTCCGTCCACAATAATGCCGCCACCGATTCCGGTACCTAGCGTGACGAGTATCGAGCTGCGGACCTCTCTCGACGCGCCGAGCCAGTTTTCACCGATAGCAGCGGCTGTGGCGTCATTCTCCAGGGTCAGCGGAAATGAAAACTTTGTTTCGATCGCGGCTTTTGCGGTCCATCCGTTAAGCGACGGTATATTTGGAAGCTTTCCAAAAGTGCCATCATTATTGCTCGGAGCGGGTGTGGGTGCGGCGAGACCTATGCCCTGGACTCTAAACCCATCTCCGGTTTCGACACGGCATTTCTCCGAAAGGCGGCCTACCACATCCAGCAGCTCTGCCGGCCCAACTGAGGAAGGTGTGTTTTCCCGTGCCAGGCTCAGGATCTCTCCATCCTCTCTCACAGCCCCCATCCTGATGTTGGTGCCACCCAGATCGACAGCTAGTATGACGTCGCTCATTAAACGCCTATGATTTACCTTTTTGGCCTGTCGGACTCTGGAACATTCTTATACACGTCCTCATATTTTGAGTAGTTGTCTTTTATGACTGTGTCCATCAGGTTTGCCTTGTCGACGGTGGTTACCTCCAGAAGGATGGCAGGAACATCTTTCCCGATCGCATCGTTTCGGAAAGGTGTGGTGTTCAGAGTTTCTTTTTTTGCGAGTTTTATGGCCGCCTCAACTGCACCGCTGGCCAACGGGATGATCGGTTTGTAGACAGTCATAGACTGTCGGCCGGTCGCGATATTCTGCAATGCTTCCAATCCGGCGTCCTGACCTGTAACGACCACCTTACCCGCCAACCTACGTTTTTCGAGCGCCGAGATCACTCCGCCGGCCATTCCATCGTTCGAGACGACAAATGCCTGCACGTTATCGCTGTTTTGGGTTAGTGCATTTTCAGCCATTTTCAGCGCCTCGTCCGGTTTCCAATCCGTAATGAATTGATCGGCTACGATCTTTATGTCACCCCGGTCGATCGCGGGCTGCAGCACCGAAAGCTCCTCCTTCTTCATTATCACGGCATTATTATCGGTCGACGCTCCGTAGACCATTACATAATTGCCCTTAGGCACTTTCTGCAAAGCGTATTCTGCGATCTTTCTGCCGATGACGGGTACTTGATGCGAAATGTAAAGGTCGATCTTGTCCGAATTGATCAGCCGATCATAGCTGATCACTGGAATCCCCTGGGCTTTTGCCTTGTCCACCATCGAAGCCGCCTGAGTTGCATCGTGTGGGGCGATGACAAGAGCGTCAATTCCCTGGGTCAACAGATTGTCTACATCGTTCGCCTGTTTGTCCGCCTTGTTATCGGCAACGGTGATCACGCACTCCACTTTCAAAGCAGCACAGTGAGCTTTAAACGCCTCGTAATCGCGCTGCCAACGCTCTTCCTTCACGGTGTCCATCGCAAAGCCGATCTTCACCGGTTTATCTGCCGAGGTATTGGACGTAACTGCGGTATTAGGGTTGTTTGAACAAGCGGAAAACAATGCTGACGCTAACAACAGCACTATTAGTTTGGCTTTCATATTTATAGCTCTCCGGAAAAGATATTTAGACTTTGCAAATTAAAACAAAAAAGAAAAATTTCAGCAAAGTCGGAGGCCGATTACGGCCCATTGGGCACACTTCATGGTCGATATGGGGACAAGACGGGTTTCCGCCAGCGGATCGATCAGGAAGTACTGATATGTTACCGGGTTGGGAAGTTTCCTAAGCCGGCAGAACTATTCGCTTAACACGGCAAAGCAAGCTTTTGCGCTATCTCTACCCGTCGGTTTACTTCTTCCCAATTCACGTTCAGCATGAATGCATCGACGTATTTCGCGGCAGTGGCTCCGTAGTCCATGTGATACGCATGTTCGTACATGTCGAGGACCAGTATGGGTATGCCTGTGGCCGCGCTCGTGGTGTGGTCGGCAGCCCAATAATTATGAAACTCTTTTGTGTGTAGATTGTAGGCGAAGATCGTCCAGCCCGAGCCGCCGCCCAACGCGTTACCGGTTCGTTTGAATTCCGCTTCCCAAGCCTCAAAGCTGCCGAACCACTGCTGGATCACCTTGAGTGCCGTGCCGTCGGCCTTGCCGTTGCCCCCCAGGTTGGCGAAATACTTTTCGTGGAGGACGACGGACCCGGTCCGCATCAGTTCCTCCCGCTTCAGATCGCCGTAGACATATGCCGGCAGGTCTTTATCCTTCATCATCGCCGCTAGACGCATCTCAACGGCATTTAGGGCCTTTACAGCTCCTGTGTAATTGTTTTCGTGATGAGAACGGATGAGTTTTTCAGAGATACGCGTGAGTTTCGCCGCGTTAAAAGGTAGTGGTTTTGGTTGGTGCTTACCCGCAAATGCCAGTGATGGCGTATCAGTTTGACCGCTGGCGTTGTTTTCTAGTGCCAGCAGCCCAGTGCCCGCGGCAATAATGCTGCCCAGCGCCTCGCGACGAGTTACTTTATTCATCACAAATCTCCTTTTCCAGATATTTAGGGCGAGATATCGACTCACGGAACACGCCCGAGAAACGCTAGTTTGACGTATGGCAGCTCATACACCCGGTAGGCGCTTTGCGCTTTGGATCTTTTTTTACAACTGCGCGGTGACAGGTGTTGCAGTTAATGTGGTATCCCACATCGTTCGTGAGCTGCCCAGACGGTCGCTTCCCACTACTTTTAGGATAGGTAACACTCGCCGGCGGATACTCGCTTGTCGGTTCGGTGGTCGACTGAAAGTGACATGAGCGGCAAGACTGCACGGGTTCTTTCGATGACGCGAGCTGAGCCGCCGTCAGGACCTCTTTGCGGTCAAATTTCTTAAGATACTCCTGGTCCTTGGGGGCGGAGGGCTGCGACGTATGATGACATTCGACACAGGTCGTCACGGTTTTGCCGTCAATACCGTACTTGACATCGGTTGAGTGTTTGACGTGATCGAATGCCGACTCTCGAGCGAGCTCGCCAAAGCTACCTACACTGTCTTTCGCAAGGATGATCGGCTTGTCGGGTTGTATCGCGCTTGATGCAGGGATGGGCTTCCCGGAGATATCGACCGCATGCGGAGGATCCGCCCCGTCAGGTATTCGGCAGACCCATATCCCCATCGTCAAGCACACTTTAGCGGCCGGCGCCGGTCCGAATGATGTAGTTAGATAGCCGAAGCAACACGTCAACGTCAGAAACAGCTTCAGTTTCATACCATTCTCCCAACGGATCTTACCTGCCAAAAAAGACAATCTCTAATTGCAAATATTAGCAACTTGCATTATAAAACTAAGGTTGGGCTAGCAGCAAGCATATACGAACCGCGGAGACGCAGCACTTTAATGCCGTTTCTTTTCCCTCGTTGTTGTCGCTGCTTGACCACGGCCACGAAGGAAGTCGAGCGGCTTTCCTTCGTCTAAGCAAATAACTTCAGCGGACTGTTAGCAGTTTTTTCAGTTCATTTCCGAATTGGCTTAAACGCGAGGTGCTTCCGTGAAGTCGAAAACCAACCAGCCAGACCGGTTTCGCAGCAATACCGGTGTAATTAAGCTACTTATAGTATTCACGTTCCTGACCATTGCGTTTGTTGTGACCACCCGCAACTTTACGCCGGCAATAGTTTCCAGGGCGTCACAACTGACCCTTGGCGGACAGGCCGACGTTGGCGCGGATTGCAGAAAATGCCATTTGGAGATCGTTGAGGCTTATGCCTCAAACATCCATGGCAAGGCCGGCAGGTTCATTGAGGGTCGCCGGGCCACGAATTGTGATAGTTGTCATGGCAGCCCGGAGAAGCATGTCAGAAGCGGCAAAAAAGAAGACATACAGAATCCGCCAAAAATGACTTCAAAGGAGGCAAACAGTTCGTGCCTTCAGTGTCACTCACAGGATAAACATACCTTTGCTTTCCAGGGAAGCAAACACGACAGAAAGGACATGAGCTGCCTGTCGTGTCATAGCGAGCACCATCCCAAGTCCGAGAAGAATATGCTGACACGTTTCACCGTAGAGGACACGTGCCTGAGCTGTCATACAAGTGTTCGCAAGGCCGTCTTCCAGCGTTCTACCCATCTGTTTCGCAGTGAACACGGGAATATGAAGGTGGGCTGCACCTCTTGCCACAACCCTCATGGCGGCGAAGGGGACAAGATGCTCGTCGCGTCCACAACCAACAATACATGTTATGGCTGCCACGCCGACAAACGAGGGCCATTCCTATGGGAGCACCCGCCCGCCCGCGAGAATTGCATGAGCTGCCACTCGCCGCATGGTTCGAGTAATGCAAAGCTGTTGACCGCTCGCTCCAGCATGTCGTGCCAACAGTGCCATATCCATATGTTGCCGCGACATTCGACCCTCGCCGGGAAACCGCTGGATATATGGACACTAAACCGCGGCTGTGTCAATTGTCACAGCCAGGTACACGGGTCCAATCACCCTGGGGGTAGAACGTTTACACGCTAGGAGAAGCAAATGAGAATCCAGGCAGACAGATCTAGACTCATACTTCGCGTTGGATCCATTCTGGTCGGTTGCGTCATCTGCTTTCTTCTGATGGTACCAAAGGCCCCGGCCCAAACAGCGGCGAAGAGAAAGGCGGAACCAAAACCGGAGATACCACTCGCCGCTCACGGCACGATCGAGGTGGGTGTTCAAGCGCGTGACACTCAGGGCGGCCATACAGCTAAATTTCAGGAGCTGCGAGATGTCCCGAAAGGGTTCTTTATCCGGAAACTGGCGGTGGATATCGACTCCGTCGATTCTCCCTACTCCTTTAAATTGAGAGGATTTGAGATCGGCCAGCATGACCAGCGTTTCTCGCTCGATGCGAGAAAGGTGGGTAAGTATCGCGGGGAGTTCGTTTGGGATGAGACACCGCACTATTTCGGCACGGGGCAAACTTTTCTCCAGGAGACTTCACCGGGACTTTATCAGGTCAACCCGACGCTCAGGGCGACGCTCCAGTCTCTGACGCTGCGCGATAATGTCCGAACGCCTGTCGAT
>JBHENG010000032.1:0-27621 GCA_046262195.1 Pyrinomonadaceae bacterium
ATCCCCGACTTTGCTCCTACGCCCTGTACCGAGATCAGTTTCAGATAGAGATCCCGTTCGCGCAGCGTCTTAAATCCGTAGAGTTGTATCGCATCTTCCCGAACATGCGTATAGATCCGAAGCTGCACGTCGGACCCAACCTCACCAAGTTCGTAAAATGTCGAAAGCGGGATAGAGACCTCATAGCCAACGCCGCCTACATCTACGATGGCTGTATTGGCCTGCTTTTCCAGTAGCTTTCCTGAGAGATAGGCAATCATTGTTTCACGCTTGAAACGCTGATTGTAGTGCAATTTTGCTGCGAGGGCAACGGGCAGAGAATCAGCTGCAACCAAACTAAGGCCGCCGGCGTATCATTTTTAGATTTAGCTTTGCGGGCGCTCATTAAAGGTATAAAATAGAGTTCAGCCTGACGGCTGGCCGGTCCGAGGGATAAGGTTTCTTAAGAGGTAATTTCGATGGGGATCAAGGGATTTATTACAAGAGCGCTGCCGTTCATTGCGACATTCGCGATCGGCATTATCATTGCCAGCTTTTTTGTGACCGTGAGCAGTCCTGGCTTTGGCCAGCGCGGGGGCCGCTGGCGAAAACACCAGGAGATGAAACGGCTCCGGGTTGAGAACGAAGAGCTGAGGAATGAGAATCTTCGTCTCAAGAACGAGCTTGAGAGCCATCGGCTTAGTCATCCACGGGCAATAACCCTTGAACACGAGGAATTATCACCGGCCCAGCTGGACGAGCTTGTGCCTCCGCCACCGATTCCCGCCGCGGCGCCGCCTGTTCGGGGGCATCACAGGTAACTGGCAGACAGTTCGGACCACAGGTTAACGCATCGAAACGCGATGTGTTAATCTGTGGTTTCCCTATTTTATGGACGAGTCTTTAGCCAGAAAACTGATCGTTGAGGTCGGAAAATTGCTGTATGACCGCAGTTATGTCGTGTCGTCGGATGGCAACGTCAGCATTCGTCTAACCGACGATCGTGTTCTCGCAACACCGACAATGACCTGTAAGGGCCGTATGACGGAGGAAGACCTCGCCTTAACGGACATGGACGGCAAGCCGGTTTCGGATAAACGTGCCTCATCGGAATTGGCAATGCACCTGCTCATATACAAAATGCGGCCCGACATAAAGGCGGTTTGTCATGCCCACCCGCCCCACGGTACGGCTTTTGCCGTCGCCGGCCTGGCAATCGACCAGCCCATCCTGTCCGAAGTCATTCTTACGCTAGGATGTGTCCCGTTGACCGACTACGGCACTCCGTCTACTAACGAACTTACCGAGTCGATGAAGCCTTACGTCGCCCATCACAATGCTCTCTTAATGGCCAATCACGGGGCTGTCGCCTATGGCCAGGATCTGTGGCAGGCCTTCGACCGGCTGGAGACACTCGAGCACACCGCGAGGATCGCGATTCTCGCCAAAGCACTCGGCGGTGCGAATGATCTGCCCAGCGATGCCATCGAAAAGCTAATTCAAATACGGGAAAAAGCGGGGTATCTAAAAGAAAATGCCCGATGTCAGGCATGCGGCTATCTGCACGAAGCCAATGTGACGTGTGACCTCGACGTCGTTTACCCGTCGCCGATTGCGTCGAACGGGCAAAAGATCTCATTCACACGCGAAGAGTTGATCGAACTTTTGAGCCAGGCAGCGACATTAGGGTAAACTATCGAAACTTCAGTTACTTAGGAGCAAACTAATGCAAGAAGCTTTAGGAATGGTTGAGTGCAAGGGTTTAGTGGCAATGATCGAGGCTGCTGACGCAATGGTCAAGGCTGCAAATGTGACCCTCGTTAGTTATGAAAAGATCGGCGCCGGGTTTGTTACTGCAATTGTTCGTGGTGATGTCGCGGCCGTAAAGGCGGCCACCGACGCCGGCGCCGCGGCGGCGAGGCGTGTAGGCGAATTGGTTAGTGTGCATGTCATTCCGCGGCCGCACTCGAGCGTTGACGACAATCTTCCAGTTGTAAAAAAATAATGCCTTGGGACTTTGTAACGTTTCCCGGCCGCCCCGCCGTCGCATCGGCAGCCACTCGATGATAATCGCACGCATCATCGGCACGATTGTGTCGACCCAAAAAGATGAGCGGCTGAATGGGAAAAAGCTGCTTATAGTGAGGCCAATCAACCTCGATGGAACGGATCAAAGCGGCTACGTCGTTTCCGTTGACACAGTTGGGGCGGGCTTTCATGAAAAAGTTATAGTCGTCGGCGGCTCTTCTGCACGAATGGCTGAAGGGAACAAAGACACCCCCGTTGACTCGGCCATAATCGGCGTGATCGATGAAATAGATTTTACCGGGAACCCCTGATCCGGGGAAACCTTAGATGCAAATTGCTCGAGTCATAGGTACCGTCGTTTCAAGCATAAAGAACCAGGCGTTAGATAGCAGGAAGTTTTTGATCGTTCAGACGCTTGACGCCGACCTTAACATAAAGGGAAGGCCGATGGTGGCTTTGGACGCCGTTGGGGCGGGGATTGGCGAACTCGTTTTTTGGTGCCGCGGAAAAGAAGCTTCCTTTCCCTTCAAACGGGACGAAACCCCTACCGATTGCACCATAATTGGAATTATCGATTCGGAAAGACATGTGTTTCAAGGATAAAGCGGCACCATGCTTATCGCGCGCGTGATCGGAAATATTGTAGCTACACAGAAGAATCAGCGTTACGAGGGTACTCGTGCCATGTTATGCCGCCAGGTGACTCCCGAACTGGAAGACATGGAATACACCTGTATTGCCCTGGATTCCGTTAACGCCGGCGAAGGCGAAATCGTGATTATTGTCCAGGAAGGCTGGTCCGCATCTACAGCAGCCACAGGCCGACCAGGTGCGGCTATCGATTCAGCGATCGTAGGAGTAGTGGATTATGTCGATCTGCTACCGAAAGACAGATCGTCCAGGTAAAAGCAATTTCAAGAGATACCCCGCTCCAAATGAATACCGAACAAATTAGCCATCTTGCCGACAAAATTGCCGAATCACTCTCTAATGGCTCCTTCGCCGATAGGATTAAGTCTATGGACGACCGGCTTGATGCCCTGGAGGCCATCCAATCCAGGTCTTCCCGGGATGGCCTTGCTAACCATCCAAGTCAAGATCGATTTGCAATTGGAGAGGCGGTCGCTCATGGACCGATGGATCATCACTCAGAAGAAAAGACTTGCACGTTCGAACCGAACGGCAAGCCTTGTGACCACTGCTCAATGTGTAACTCGCTCGGGTTCTAGCGATTTGCCGGTGCTGCGGGCGCTGCCGGTGCCTGGGGGGGAGCGCTCGGTCTCCGCAGATTATTAGCGTCGCCCACACTGGGAGCTGATCGCGCACCTGGGTCGGCCTCAAAGAACGGTTGCTCTTTGAATCCCAGCAAGCTTGCGGTCAAAACTGCCGGAAACGAATTGCGAGTAGTATTGTAGGCATTCACTGCATCGGTGTAATCGATTCGTGCCGCATTAATGCGGTTCTCCGTACCCGATAGTTCATCCTGAACCTTCATGAAAGCCTCATTGGACCGAAGAACTGGGTAATTCTCTTGTAGACTCAGTAAACGGCCGATCGTGCCCCCAAAACTGTTGTTTGCGTCGATCACCGCCTGCTTTTGTTCCGCAGTCTTGTCACCGTCCGGCGAGGCCGGGGCTGCGTTAGTTGCATTCAGTAGTCGCGATCGGGCGTCCGCGATCTGTCCAAAAACCTCCTGTTCCTGGACGCCGGCCATTTTGGCAGTCTCCACGAGATTGGGGATCAGGTCGGCCCGGCGCTGTAGAGAGCTCTCCACGTTGGACCATTTGGCTTTTACATTTTGCTGTTTCGCCGTTAGCTCGTTATAGCTGCAGCCACTAGAGCTCCAAGCAACGGTCATTACAAAAATTAATAATGCAACTCTTTTCATTTTCATCTCCTTTTTGGCAGGCTCGCGGCCAGTCATTTTGCTATCGCATCCACTGCATCGATAACATTCTCGATCTGTTTAAGATACTCTCCGAATAAAGAATTAGCTCCTTTCTCATCAAGCACCTCCGTGAAGTTATTCTCACGAATGTTAAGTATTTTTTCAAACGGTGTACCGTCAATATTGAGGTGCATTGCCGTTAGTGCTACGATCTCGTGCTTTGTCGTAGGAGGTACAACGCCGTGGAGTATCAGGACGGCACCAAACAACGCTGTAAAGCTTGAAAGACTATCAGCCATCAGCCGCTTCAATCCATCAACTGACGCAGATGCAGGTATATATTGCCGCCGGAGCTGGATAAGTTTGCTCCGTAATTCGTACTCCGTTTGCAGTCGAAGAAACTCGTCCGAGACTTGAACGTTCGCTAACACGTCAGGACCAAACAACACCTTCCTTGCAACTGTCATTTGATGAAATTCTATAGGAAATACATCGCTCGCCCGCTGTAATTCGGAAACCGTGAAATAGACAGGAACAGGGTTACCTAGGCGGACCCATTCCCGAATGCATGCATGAGCATTGGCAAGATCGATCGGACCGATACGGTGAAGTGCGATCAAGATGTTGTAGTCGGAGCGATGAGGTACAAAGTCTCCCGCGGCCGCTGAGCCGTAGAGAATCACGGAGAAGAGATTTCTACCGTGTGTCCCCTTGAGATCATCAATAAACCCCTCGAAATGTTGTTTCATCGTTACCAGTCTCCTCCGGCCCCGCCGCCCCCGAAATCGCCGCCTCCACCAAACCCGCCCCAATCGCCGCCGCCAGATGACGAACCCCAATCAGATGAGGATCCGCCGCCAGAACCCGATGTTAGAATGCTGCCCACGATCCAAGGCAAGGCACTTCCGCCGAATCCGCCTCCGTTCCAGCCGCTCCGACCGCTGCCCCTTGGGCCGCCCCCACGTCGGGAGAAGATCATTATCAAAATAATCAGAATGATCGCTCCACAACAAATAGTGGTTCCTGATATTCCTGAGCCTCCTGACGGACTTCGATGGATCTCGGGTTTTTGCGGCCCCGGGGTCGCTATATTGCCTTTATTGCGGATAGCGCTTATGTAGGCATCGATAGTGTCGGAAATTCCTTTGCCATAGTTCCCTTTCCGGAACTCCGGGACCAGGTACTGCCGCTGAAGGCTGCCCACAACGCCGTCGGGAAGTTCATCCTCCAGATCTTTGCTCACCTGCGTGAAGTACTTGCGATCATCGATGGCCACAAGCAGCAGGGCGCTGGGATTATCGTCTTCTTTTGAACCGATCTTCCAGCCGCGGGCAACGGCGAGCGAGTAGTCAAATATAGGTCGATCGCCGGTCGTTTTTACAACCGCTACGGCTATTTCTACGCTCGGGTTGGTCGTGTCCTTGAGATCTTGAAGCTTTGCTTCGATCTGCTGCTTGATCGCAGCGTCGATCACGCCTGCAAAGTCATTCACGAAGCCCGTCGGCTCCGGCAGCGGTGAGTTATTTAACGAGAATGGCGGCGTTTCCTGACCAAAAACAGCCAGGCCGGCGATCACAACCGCCAGGAGAGTAGGCAGTAGTTTCAATGTCCGCGGCAAAACTATCTTTGTCATCAATGTGCAATGATCTTGCTGTTCACTAAACAATACGATAGCGGTTCGGCGGGTGTTCAACAAATCGCGGGACGGCGAGGGGCTTACTTCTTGTCAACCTCGACGATCTTTGCACGAAAGACCCGCATCGCAGATCTCACTGATGGATGGGCGTTGGCAAACTGCAGAAGCTCGTCTCTGGAAGGCTCGGGGCCGAGGACCGGCATCTGGACGGGCTCTTCTTCAGCGTAGATCTCGCGTTTGAAAGTCTCGACGTCGAACGCCGGCTTCGCCGCAGCGGATGACCGGCCCCCGCCGTTCGAACCGTTCGCGGGGGTGGTCTGGGACGTGCCGCGGCCTGCTCCGAGCCATGCATCGACGAGGTCCTCGATACCTTTTATCGGGCCGAGATCGTCACCGTCGCGGAAAAGCCTTTCCTCATAATCGTTGTCGAGGCGGTCCATGTCGAAGTGCTCGAGCTCGTCGGCAGTCAGCGCGGGCAGGCGAACCGGGATGGAATCAGAGGCCTTGAATTGACGGACAGGCGGCATGGCCTCAACCCGCTTCGGCACAGGAATCTCAGCCGCGGGGGCCTCGGTGAAGGGCTCTGAGATGCCTATGAGACCGTCGGGCGGCTCATCCGCAAAAGCTGCGGGCTCGGCTTTAGGCGGTTCAGGGCGGGCAGGCTCGGCTTTGGGCGTCTGAGCGGGGGTCGGGACCTCTACGATAGGGGCCGGATCAGCGACGGGAGGCGGTGTCCTGGATTTTAGAGTTTTTTTTTCCTCGGCCTGGGCGGATGAGGCTGCTGCCGCACTGCCTTTCTCGGGCGCCGATGCGGCGGGTGCGACGGATGTCAATGCCTGCAGGCGTTCGAGGATGCTCTCGATCGAGGCGACCTTGCCCATTTCGATGAGCTTTACAAGGCCGATCTCGAGCACGTACCGCGGATGCATGGCCTCACGCAGGCTGGTCTCTGTCTCGCACATCGAGTTGAAAAAACGCATCAGATCGGCATCGGTAAGGTCCGCAGCCATTCTGCGCATCTCGTCGTCACCTAAAACGGCACTCTCGAGAAGCTGCTTGTCTTCGCCAGCCACTTTAAAGACCAGCAGATCGCGAAACAGTCCCAGCAGGTCTCGACAAAAGTTTCTAAGGTCGTGACCACGGGCGATCAGGTCGTCAACTATCGCAAAAACGGCCTTCGGATCGCGTGTTGAGATCGCGTTGATGGTCTTGCTCAATATCTCGACGCCGGCAAAGCCGAGAGCATTTGTCACGTCCTCCGGGCTGATCGACTCACCGGAAAAGCTTATGACCTGGTCAAAGTTGCTCTGAGCGTCACGCATTGAGCCCTCACCCGAACGGGCAAGCTCACGCAGACCGTCGTCTGTGATCGAGATCTTTTCCGCCTCGGCAATGAGCTTTAGCCGGTCAAAGATCTTCTGCAGCGGGATGGTCCTGAACTCAAACTCCTGGCACCGCGACAGAATGGTCTCAGGCACCTTGTGCAGCTCGGTCGTCGCCATCACAAAGACGACGTTGCCGGGCGGCTCCTCGAGAGTTTTCAAAAGTGCATTAAAGGCCGGTTTCGAGAGCTGGTGGACCTCGTCGATGATAAAAACCTTGTACCTGTCGCGTGCGGGATTAAAGTTAATATTGTCGATGATCGACCCGCGAACATCGTCAATTCCGGTGTGCGAAGCGGCGTCGATCTCCAGCACGTCCATCGAACGGCTTTCCGAGATCTCAATGCAGGACGAGCACGCCCTCGGGTCCGTCAAAAGGCAGGGCGTCAGGGTCGGCTTGTCAGTCTTGTGGCAATTGAGCGCCTTGGCCAGGATGCGGGCGGTGGTGGTTTTCCCGACGCCGCGGGCCCCCGAAAACAGGTACGCGTGGTGCAGCCGGTCGTATTCGAGGGCGTTACGCAAAGTCTGCATAATTACCTCCTGACCGGTGACCTCTTCAAACGTCTGCGGCCGCCATTTTCGTGCGATTACTTGGTAACTCATCGTGAAAGTGAATTGTAAATCGGATTCTGGTAATAGTAAAAGTGGATCGGATGGGTGCGGGCTCAGGGACGCCTGAGTGGTGTGCACCCGCAAGGTGAAAAGGCCCGAGTTCCGCGCAGGATCGGATTTTGGCAAAATCGAGCACGTCGCTCTGCCGGTTTTGCCGATCTGCTCTGCACAAAACGCGCAACTGATCAACGCATCATAGCCACGCCCTTCAGGGCGTGGTTAGATCGAAATTTATTTATCAGCCCGTTTCAACGGGCTTACTCGATAGCGGCTTAAGCGGACGCGGGTAAGGACGTTGAAACGCCCTATTCCGTAAATATCCCCGACCGGAACCACGTCGTGAACGACGTGGCTATGCCTGCATTGGCGCCTCGTCGCTGAAACGAAAGCGTCTGGGGTACAAGAGTTTTATTACTTTACTGCAGCGCAGTCGATATACTGGACATCGCGGATGCCACCGAGATACGGTGCGCCGTAAGTGCCGGCACCCGAGTACGATTCGCGCATATACAAAGCGCCAAGCTGGCACGAATTGTCCTTCGGATCCTTATAAATGATGTAGATGTACGGCTTCACCATGCGATATTCCGGGATTCCGAGACTGTTCTTCTCGATCACCCAAAGCGGCCCGGTAAACTGAACGATCATGTGTTTCATATAGGTCAGATTCCACTCGCCAATGAAGCCCTTGATCATAGGGACGAGCCGGGCCGGGGCGAGTTTCGGATCGGGCGGGGTCGCGGCTTTCGCCCACCAGTCCGGCATAGCATGGAGCATCTCCCGCCGGTTCTTCGCTGCTTCTATGCTGTCCCTCGCTTTCTGGTATCCTGCGGCCAGCCTTTGTCCGTCCGTACCGCTGAATCGGAAGGCGAGTGTGGCCGATACCGTGGGATAGGTCTCGAAATTTCCGGCCGGTTTGCCCCAATCGTCGTACGAATCGCCAAATATAGTCATGTCGACGGTGTAGGTGCCGTTCTGTGGAAATGTGTGTCGTGCAGACTCCACGTCTCCGATCTGCGGCCACATGCCGGAGACGCCCTTGTAATACTCCAGCTCATCGGGAAGCGCGCTTGAGAGCGTCGACGCTTTCGCTGGATCGGGAAGCACGTCAAAATTCCAATAGGTTTTCTGAGCCTCCTCCTTTGTCACCAGCGTGTAGCCGCGCCCGTTGTGCCAATCGTGCTCCCACCCATCCTTGCTTCCCAGCGGTTGGATCTTCAGCCAGTAACTGACGTAATAGAACTTCCTGTCGCCCATATTTTTCCATTCGAAGGCGTCATGCATGGTCCTGCCGCCAAAATCCATCCTGCCGTAGATGTACTCGGACGAGGTAAAGCTGGTTTTTGGATTCGAGCCGTCCGGATTATTCGAGAACGTTACCTTCGCCCGCGCGATCGGTTTTCCGCGCACATTGTCGTCCCGGACCGGCGATGATGAATCCGGAGTTGGAGCAACCTGATCCGTTCTGTTCGGGGTTGCGGAAGTATCCTTTTTGGTGATCTTCGGCAGTGTGATCTTCGGGATTGGAAACTGTCCCACTGCCGGTTCCGTGAAAAATGACGCAACTGCGATAGCCGCGATCAGCATAAATGTCGACCTAGACATAAATAATCCTCCTTTTTCGGCACTGGCAAGATATCTGAGAGTTTAGTCTAAGCTTACAGCATTGCCTTAGATCTGTCTGTCAAAAAGGCCGGGCCCCAGCGCACCGCCACGAGGCTCGCCTCTCAGATTCACAAATAATTAAACCGGAACCGCTCGCAAGTCGGGATCCTTCCGCTCTGGAGCATTATTAGATCAGCGGAAAGATAGCATGAAAGTGGCGAGTAAAGGAATCTGGGCGACGCGCGGCGTTTTCGGACCGGCCGTCACGCGTTTCGTTGGTTCGCATGCCAATGCCGCCGGGCATACGGCGTCCGTGAGGTCTGTCGCCCTCTTCGACGGCTCGGGTGTTGCATCGTCTTCGGCAGTTGGACTCGATTGGCGCTGCTAATCCGTCACTTCTCCCTTGTCAGGCGATAGATCAGGATGGCGGAACGCTTTATGAGCATGGGCAGAGATTCGACGCTGGCGGATTCGCCCTTTGCGTGCGAGCTGCTTCCGCCGCCCATTCCTATGCCGTCGAGGCCGGGGATGATGCCTGAAATGAACGCGATGTCGCCCGCGCCGCGTTCGCCGGGGTCGAGGGCCTCCACCGGTCCGAAGCCGAGATCGCGGCTCACCTGATCGAGCTTTTTAAGCAGCTCGTAATTGCCCTCCACGGGCGTCATCGCCGGGATGCCGTCTTCGAACGTGATCTTTGCAGTGGCGCCGGCCAGGCTCTTCGCGACGATCTCGCGCATCTTTGCGCGCGCTTTCTCTTTTTGTTCTTCGCTTATGAACCGAAGGTCGCCCCTAACGATGACCTTTGCCGGAACGACGTTCGTCTTGCCCGAAGCCATTCCCTCAGCGTCCTTTGATGTCGCCGTGGTGCCGCCGACTATCATCGAAGGGTTAAAGGTCAGGTACTTTTCGCCCTCTAGCTGCGTGCGAAACTCGGTCAGGATGCGCGCGGCCTCGTAGATCGCCCCGTAGCCCATCGAGGGGCGAAAGATGCCGCTCGAATGCCCGGTCCTAGCGTCGACCTCGAGCCGCCACGAGCTCGAACCGCGGCGGCCCACGGTCGCGGTACTGCGAACCGCACCTTCAAAGCTGAGGGCCAAATCGCTGCGTTTCGCGGCCGCTACCATGTCACCGCGGCAGATATCAACCGGGTCGCATGAATTTTCCTCATCGCCGGTGAACATGACGATGATCCGGCTGTCATCCAGCACGCCCGCCGCCTTTAACGCTTTTAATGCGTAAACGGCGATCACGTTGCCGCCTTTCATATCGCCCACGCCCGTCCCGTAGAGGCGGTTGCCCTCGCGCCGAAATTTCTCCCCGCTCAGCACAGTATCCAAATGCCCGAGCAGTAGAATCCTCTTGCCCTTCGCCGCGGGATTCGGCCCCGTCTCGGCGAGCAAGTGCCCCGCGCGTTTCTGGGCAGGCGGCATGTCGATCCATTTCACAGTCATGCCCATCGCGGCGAGCTCTTTCTGAAGCTCGCGGCCGACGGCCTTTACGCCCCGCAGGTCCTCGGTCGGACTGTCGATATTGACCGTCCGCTCGATCAGCGAAACAGCCTCAGGGACGTGTGCATCTATCCAGTCAACGATTTTCTTTTCGTTGGGATCGACGCTCTGTCCAAAAAGCGCAAGCGGCAGCAGTAAGATGGCTGCCGCCGTAAATCCTGTAAATGCCGGTAACTTCATCAAAATAGTGAATAGTGAATAGTGAATCGTGAATCGTGAGAGTCGTGAGTCGTGAGTCGTGAGTCGCGAATCCAGAATCGTGAGTCGTGAAGAGACCGGCCCACTGCTTACTGCTTACTGCTTACTGCTAACTTACTGCTTATTGCTCACAGCTCACTGCTCACTCCTCAACTGCTCTTCTTACGTCCCGAACCGCCCGGCTTTTTACCGCCGCCGTCCTGTTTGTTGACGGTCCTCCAGGCCCTTTCCTCCGCCTCATCCTTTGAGACGCCCTTCTTTTCGTAACCCTCAGCGATATGATCCGCTTTGCGCTCTTGTTTTTTTGTATATTTTGTTCCCGGCATAACGCCAATTACCTCCTTATAAAGAGGAATACACCGCGAGCGATGAGGGTTCTGTCGTCTGAATTACAAAGGTGGTACTGAGGCTGATCGGCCCGTTTGTTCACCTCAGGGTTTCGGTTGGCAAATCCACAGACTACTCACAATTTGCATGTTCGTGCATAATGTAAGCAAAAATTTGGAGGACGTGGACAAATGACCAGGATCGGGGCGGGAACCTATGTGTTGATGTTGAGTATTGTGGTGTGGGGGACGCTGCTTGGCGGCGTGATGTATTCGCACATCGCGTTTTTTCCGTCGTATCTGTCGGCGCTGCCGGACTCTTCGGTGCTGACGAATGGTCCATATCCCATTCGCGACGGCGGATTTTGGATGACCATGCACCCGCTGATGCTGCTCTCGCTTGTAATCTCGATCGCCGTGAACTGGCGACAGCGGCGGCGGCGGAATCTGATCCTGATCACGGCCGGGGTCTACATCGCTGCCATCATCGCGACCGCGATCTATTTCGTGCCGGAGCTGATTGCGTTTGCAGCAAGTCCAGGCTCAGCCACGCCGCGCGACGAATGGCTCGCACGCGGCAATCGCTGGCAGTACCTGAGCTGGGTCCGAGGGACCGCAATGTACCTGTCGATGATCCCGCTGTTGTTTGCGCTTATTCAGCCGGTGGACCGGGCGACGGACCAGGACGAAAATTGAGCACACCCTGGCCCCGCCGAACAACCTACTCCGGTCTGACGTTGGCATCAGCGATCTTGCCTTGAGCGTCAACGCCAAAACTAACCCCTCGGGTATTCTGTTCAAAACAAGGAGAAAGACATGGAACGCAAAACCGCAGACGAGTATCCGCAGGAATTATTGGACCTTTTTCACGAGTACCAGCACGGGGATATGGACCGGCGGTCATTCATGAATCATATCGCCAGATTTGGGATGGGCGGGCTTACCGTCGCGGCGATCTATGAGAGCCTCACGCCCAACTATGCGTGGGCGCAGACGATCAAACCCGACGACAAAGACATCAAGGTCGGCTACGAGACCGTCGCGTCCCCGGCCGGGAACGGTTCTATCAAAGGGTATCTCGCCCGCCCCGCAAAAGGCAAAAAATTTGCTTCCGTGTTGGTTATCCATGAGAACCGCGGATTGAACCCGTATATAGAGGACGTCGCTCGCCGACTCGCAAAGGCGGGTTACATGGCGTACGCTCCCGACGGATTGACGTCGGTCGGCGGCTACCCGGGCGATGAACAGAAAGGTGCTGCGGCGTTTCGCCAAGTAGATGGCAAAAAGATGACCGAGGATTTTGTGGCCTCCGCCATGTGGCTAGAGAAGCGTCCCGACAGCACGGGTAGACTCGGGGCCGTAGGTTTTTGCTTCGGCGGCGGGATGGTAAATCAGCTCGCCGTCCGTCTGGGTAAGGACCTTAATGCGGGGGTCGCGTTCTACGGAAACCAGGCCGGTGCGGCGGATGTGCCAAAGATCCAAGCTCCGCTAATGCTCCATTACGCCGGCAACGACCAGCGGATCAATGCCGGCATCCCGGCGTATGAAGCTGCCTTGAAAGAGAACAAAAAGAAGTACGAGGTCTATATGTACGAGGGCAAACAGCATGGCTTTCACAACGACACCACGCCGCGCTACGATGCCGAGTCCGCGAAACTAGCCTGGGACCGTACACTTGATCACTTTAAGAAGCATCTGAAGTGATGGAAGCAGCAAAAGGATGGACATCAGCGATTGGACGTTATGGTTCATTTAATATTCTACTCGGGAAGCAGTAACTGACGCCGCCAGCCACGATGTTTTCACGTTTGCTGAGCAAAATTGCAAAAAAACTCTTGAAATGTCAATTTATGTTTGATATTCTATGTCCAGTTGATGGCTGTTTGTTAGTTAGTTAGTTTAGTTAGTTAGTGGAAGGCTGCTTCGGCAGCTGAGTAGTTAGTTAGTTAAGTTAGATTAGTTAGTTTGCAGCCACAACGGAGGAAGCCTGCCGGGTAAAACCAGCAGGCTTTCCTTTTTGGAAACGAGGCGAGGCTTGACGGCTTAAGTTGTTAAAGATTTTTCCCATGTTCCTCCTAGACACTAGCAGTGTTGATTATTGCCATTCCGGCTGTAGTCAGTTTTCCGACTCCGCTTGATGTCAAGGTAACCTTCGCGCCTCCGTTGACCTCGTAAAAAAGACGCTCTACTTTCGGCTTTCTCGTTTCTGAGATTGTATCAGCAACAACCGGCCCGATGGAATTGATTCCATATCTCAATTTACCACCCTTGAGAAGCCACTGGGTTGGGTTTCAATGCAGGTCATAATTGGGATATATTTGTCGAAAGTCCTACGTTCTGAGAGCTCAAAAATATGACAAATATTCGCCGCGGTGTCCTTTCGGTGCTCGTTGCCGCAATTACATTCACCATCTCAGCCAGCGCCCAGGTCATTTCGCCGACATTTTATCAGGGTATGAAATGGAGAATGATCGGGCCGTTCCGCGGGGGCCGAACCGTTGGAGCTGCGGGCATTCCTTCCCGGCCCAACGTCTTCTATATAGGAGTAAACAACGGGGGCGTTTGGAAGACCACCGATGCCGGACGGACATGGCAGCCGATCTTTGACGATCAGCCGACTGGCTCGATCGGAGATATTGCTGTGGCGCCGTCTGACCCGAACGTGATCTATGTCGGCAGCGGCGAGGGGCTTCAGCGGCCAGACCTTTCGACAGGCGACGGAATGTACCGATCCTCCGACGGAGGTAAAACATGGGTGCACCTCGGGCTTCGCGAAGGGCAGCAAATCGCATCGATTTCTGTCGACCCGAAGGACGCGAACCGGCTATTTGTCGCCGTGCTCGGTCACCCTTACGGGCCCAATGAAGAGCGCGGCATCTATAGGTCGACAGATGGTGGCCAGAGCTTTCAACGAGTGCTTTATAAGGACGAGAACACCGGTGCGATGCAGGTGGAGATCGACCCCAGAAATCCGCGGACCGTTTATGCCGACTTGTGGGCCGGACGGCAAGGCCCATGGGAGAACGGTGCCTGGCAGGGCAAAGAAAGCGGACTTTTCAAATCGACGGATGGCGGCAGCACTTGGAAGAAACTTACCAAAGGCCTCCCAACTGTTGAACAAGGCTTGGGCCGTATCGGGTTTGGCATTTCGAGAAGCGATCCGAAACGCCTATATGCGACCGTCGATGCCAACCCGCGGCTTGCCGGCATCTATGCCTCGTCAGATGCGGGTGAGAGTTGGACGCTCGTAAACACGGACAACCGGCTGTGGGGCCGGGGCAGTGATTTTGCTGAGGTTCGCGTTCACCCCAGTGATCCGAATACGATATTTGTCGCCAACGTGGCATCGTACAAATCCACCGACGGCGGCAAGACGTGGGTGGGCTTTAAGGGAGCACCCGGCGGTGACGATTACCACCGCATCTGGATCAATCCCGACCAGCCGGACATCATGCTTTTTGCTTCCGACCAGGGGGCGACGATAACCGTAAACGGCGGCCAAACGTGGTCAAGCTGGTACAACCAGCCCACGGCGCAGCTCTACCACGTGAACACCGATAATGATTACCCCTACTCCGTCTGCGGCGGCCAGCAGGAGAGCGGCTCGGTATGCGTATCCTCGCGGGGCCGGACCGGGGCGATCGGTGCCTGGGATTGGCGAACCGTGGGCGTCGAGGAATATGGTTATGCCGTGCCCGATCCTCTCGACCCGAACATTGTCTACGGCGGAAAGCTCAGCCGTTTTGACCGTCGGGCCGGGCACGTCCAGAACATAATGCCCGAGGCTGTCAGGACGGGTAAATACCGTTTCCTGAGGACCGCCCCGGTCATCTTTTCGCCTGTTGACAACAAGACCCTGTTCTTTGCGGGTAATGTCGTTTTCAAAACTACGACCGGAGGCCAAAGCTGGTCGGTGATCAGCCCCGATCTCACTCGTGAAAAATGGGACGTTCCGGAGAGCGTCGGCGTCTATCGCAGCAAGGATATGGAGACGATGCCCCGCCGCGGTGTAATCTATACGGTCGCCCCGTCCTACAAAGACGTCGCCACGATCTGGGCCGGCACTGACGATGGGCTCATCCACGTGACGCGAAACGGCGGGACCACCTGGCAAAACGTCACCCCTCCGCAGCTGCGATCGTGGGCCAAAGTTTCGATAATGGATGCCGGCCGCTTTGATCCCAACACCGCCTACGCGGCTATAAATACTTTCAGGCTCGACGATCTTCGTCCCCATATTCTCAGAACCCACGACGGGGGCAAGACCTGGAAGGAGATCGTAAATGGCCTGCCGAACGGGGGCATCGTAAACGTCGTTCGGGAGGACCCGGTCCGAAAAGGGCTGCTCTATTGCGGGACTGAACAGGCTGTTTACTTCTCCGCAGATGACGGGGAGAATTGGCAGCCGCTGCGACTGAACATGCCTGCCACGTCGATCAGGGACCTGGTTGTTCACGAAGACGATATTGTGGTCGGGACGCATGGCCGGTCGATTTGGATACTCGACGATATCACGCCGCTGAGGCAACTTGACCCGGTCACGATGGCGGCAAGCGCGGTGCTTTTCATTCCCCAGAAGGCAACGCGCGTAAAACGAAGCGTTCATACCGATACTCCGTTTCCGCCCGAGGAGCCGGCCGGTCAGAATCCACCCGACGGGGCGATCATCAACTACTTTCTCAAAGAGCCATCGCGGTCGCCGGTCACGCTAGAGATCCTCGACGCTGCCGGCAAGCTGGTGAGGCGGTTTAGCAGCACGGACAAGCCACTGGATGTCGATCTCACCAGATTGCGGTACCCATCGTTCTGGGTGCGACCGTTTCAGCCGCTGCGTAACGAGGCAGGCATGCAGCGTTTTGTATGGGACCTGATGTATCCAAATCCGCCTGCCGATGGTTACGATCTGCCGATCTCCGCAATATCCGGGGACACACCACTCGTGCCCCAGGGCCCTGCAGTGATGGCCGGGACGTATACAGTGCGGCTTACCGTAAATGGCAAAAAGTATACGCAGCCCCTGCGCGTGCGGATGGACCCGAGGGTAAAGACCCCACCGCTCGGCCTTAAACAGCAATTCACGCTATCAATGCAGGGGTACGAAAGCATCGGTCGGGCCCGCGACCTGACGGCATCGCTCAGGAAACAGCTGGCGGATCTTGAGAGTCTGAAGGCCGACCCGGGGAAGGCCCAAAGGCTAAGGCTTATCCTGGACGGACCTCAGCGGGCACCCGGAATACCAGTCGCCCTTGCGGAAATGCCGCTAAGCCGGCTGCCGGGAGCCTTTACGCAGCTACTTGATCTGCTGCAGGATGCCGACGTGGCCCCCAGTTCGCAGGCCATCGCAGCCGCTGCCGATCTGCAAAAGGCACTCGCTAAGGCTGAGGCGACGGCCAACAAAGCCCGCGGCGAATGAGAGGGGCGCCGTGTGCAATATGGATCGAGACGGTTTACGAGCTGTCCTGTAATAACGAGCTAGCAGGCCGTTGCGATGGGAGAGTCGGCCCGTTCACCTGCGTCAGCGAAAGCGGTCGTGGGCCCAAGCAACCAGTCCCCTGAGTAATTTCATCCAAAAGAGCTTGTAGAAACTGTAGCTAATCCTGAAGGGCGAAATAAGGAGTAATAAAGATGATGAAATTCGCTTTTTCACTAGTTTTTGCAATGGCGCTTAGCCTCGTCGGTTTCGGACAATCGGATTACACAAAGGGTGAGGCTTTTATCGGCTTTTCACACGGACAGGTCGGCGTCGATATCAAGCTCAACGACCGCTTTGACCTTCGCGCCTTTCAGCTCGATTACAACCCGGTAAATCTTGAAACCGACATGATCCACAACCTGCGCCTGGGCGTCGGCATCGTGATCAAGTAAAACACATGTGTCAGAACCGGCAGCGGTAGCGACCGGGCTTAGCCAGGCGTTCCAAAGGACCGAAAAACTCATCTTTCGCGGCAAAAAAAGCTTTATCCTTTCCGCTTCTGATCTATGATTTGGGTGGGTCGAAGGTATCCGAAGAGCGACCTAACGACTCTGCCGACAGACGTTCCAGAGCCTGGTTCACAGCACTAATGTCATTCGATAACGCTCACAGCGTGGCCAGTCACCGAGGAAAATGGTGCGGAAAATTCGCCTTGACAAGCGAACTGGTGGATAGCAAACTAATGTTATTGACATGATGATCACCGATTTTGGCGGAAGAGTGGCGAGCATTTGGGAAGGCTTGCGGCCCGTCACCAGGAAAATGTTGGTCGGGGCTCTGCAATCAAGTAGTTCGGCCTCGACAAACCCCCAGCCCACAAAATTCGCCTACGATGCTCACGCCGATTGGGAAGTGAGCCGTCTGCTCAAGGCACTCGACGAGCAGTCACGATCTAACGAGGTCCGCTCAGATTCGGCTAAACTTACTGAGATCACACAGTTTGCGGACACCTGTGTTCGCGTGCTTGAGTCTCAGTCGGCCTCGGCCGAGGTCTTTATCCAGCTTGCAGAGCGGGCGATAAAGGAAAATAACTACGATCGGTTAGATAAGCTTGCTGACCACCTCGCAGACAGGTATTCGGCGGGTGAGATAGCTGAGATAGTCCGACAGACCGAGTTGCCCCAGATACGTGCGATCGCTTACGAAACGCTTGCCATGATGCCCGTCCAGGTCATCATGCCCCTGCTGGATGACAGCCTTTATGCCCCGATCGCTGCGGCCGCGCTAGAGCAAAAGGCTTTTGAATTTGACTCGGATGAGGCACGCGAGATGCTCGACCACATCGACATCGAGAACGACTTCAACGGCCAATAGGCTTTGGCTTATCTTTCCTTTTATCCTCTTTCGGCTCCTTTCTGGGGTATTTGTTGCCGAATCCCCAGCGGAACCGTGTCGGCAGGAACGAGACCGCTCCCACGCGTATGCCGACCCACATTAGCGCGGCGATCATTTTGTGCCCGCGCCCGCCCTTCGCTTTGACGCAGGTGTAAAGCCGCTTGTCCGCCGCCGCCCGCTGTTTCAGCGAGCCGCCAATATAATATTCCTTGTCGTGCTCGATGCAACAGTCGCCATAGTCGCAGTCGGGAAACAAGCTACACTTGTCTGACTTAAAGTCTGCGGGAATGGTGACCCCTCGGCGTGTTTGAGCGGAAGCTCCGGTTGAGATCAGTAGAATACAGCCGATCAGGAGCAGAAACTTCATGGCCCTCGAGCGGTTACGCAGCGGACACGGATTCATTGGGCTGCTTGAGTCGACCCGGGTACATAGGGAATTTCGCGGTGATATCGGCCACACCCAGTTTCACTCGCCGCTTGACGTCCTCAGACTCCGGCTCCAGGATGACGGACGCGATCATTTCGCCGATCAGCCTCATCTCAGCCTCGCCCATCCCGCGGGTCGTCAACGCAGGCGTGCCCAGCCGTATTCCCGATGCGACAAAAGGTTTGTTGGTGTCGAACGGTATCGTGTTCTTGTTGACCGTGATATGCACCTCTTCGAGCGCCTTTTCGGCGACCTTGCCCGTGATGCCCTTCCCGTCCATAAAAACGTCGACGAGCAGTAAATGATTGTCCGTCCCGCCGGACACGAGCCGCAGACCGGCCACCGATAATGTCTCGGCCAACACCTTTGCGTTATTGATGATCTGCTGCTGGTAAGCTTTGAAATCCGAACGCAAAGCCTCGCCAAACGACACCGCCTTGGCGGCGATAATGTGGACTAGCGGTCCGCCCTGAACGCCCGGAAAAACGCTGCGGTTTATGTCGGCGGCAAATTCCTCGCGGCACAAGATCAGCCCGCCACGCGGCCCGCGCAGCGTCTTATGCGTCGTCGTTGTAACAAACTCACAGTGAGGAATGGGCGACGGATGGAGCCCCACGGCGACAAGACCGGCGATATGAGCTATGTCGGCCATGACGCGGGCTCCAACGCTGCGTGCGATCTCGCCTATACGCTCAAAATCGATGGTACGCGGATAGGCCGACGCTCCGCAGATAAGCAGCTTGGGCCTGTGTTCCTCAGCTTTTCGCTGCAGATCGTCATAATCGATCTGTTCCGTGTCTTTTGATACGCCGTAGTCGGCTACCTTGTAATTGATGCCCGAGAAATTAAGTGGGTGCCCGTGCGTCAAGTGCCCTCCGTGCGACAGGTTCATACCCAAGATTTGATCGCCATGCTCGAGAGCCGTCATCAACACGGCCATGTTTGCCTGCGCTCCGGAATGAGGCTGAACATTGGCGTGCTCAGCGCCGAATATCTCTTTTGCGCGGTCGATCGCGGCATTCTCGACCACATCCGCGAACTCACACCCGCCGTAATACCGTTTGCCCGGGTAGCCCTCGGCGTACTTATTTGTGAAGACGGTGCCCATCGCCTGCAGGACGGCCTCTGAGACAAAGTTTTCCGAGGCAATAAGCTCCAGCCCGTCAGTTTGCCGGCGGACCTCGTCATCGACGGCGCCGCTTATCAGGGGGTCTGCTTCGGCGACATTTGCGGTAAAGAAATCATTCATAGCTCAAATAAAAACGGGTGAAATAACAATCAAATGATACGCCTTTTTTATCACTGAATCATCGCCCGAAACTCATTTTCGTCGAGCACCGTCACGCCCAGAGTTTGTGCTTTTGCCAGTTTCGAACCGGCGTCGCTGCCCGCGACGACAAAATTTGTGGTCTTACTCACCGATGACGACACCCGGCCCCCACGGTCCTCTATCAGCTTGGCTGCCTCATCGCGTGTGTAGTTTTCGAGCTTACCGGTCAGCACGAACGTTTTGCCGACAAACCGCTCGTCGAGCATTGCCGCACCCGCCGAGTCGGTCTCCGTCTGCACGCCGGCTGCTTTTAGCCTCTCGACGACCGCCATGTTCCGCGGATCTCTGAACCACTCGTAAACGCTCTCAGCAACCGTCAGGCCGATCTCGTGAATGTCGTCCAGCTCCTGGACCGAGGCCGCGGCGAGACGGCCGATCGATCGGAAATGGTTCGCAAGGATCTTTGACGTACGCTCCCCCACATGTCTGATATCGATGCCAAAAAGCAGCCGCTGCAGCCCTCGGGATTTGCTGGCTTCTATTTGTTCGATCAGCTTTAACGCCGACTTTTCCGCACGGCGTTCGAGATTCGCTATGTCAGCCGTACGCAGCGAATAAAGGTCCGCCACGTCCTTGACCATCCCATTCTGCACAAGCACGTCGACGAGCACCTCGCCCAGTCCCTCGATGTCCATTGCCTTTCGCGATGCAAAATACAGCACGCGTGCCTTTATCTTCGCCGGGCAGTCAGGATTTACGCATCGACGGACCGCCCCGCCCTCGGGTCTGATCGCAGGCGAATTACAGACCGGACAGACGTCGGGAAAATCGAATTCGCGTTCGGTACCATTGCGTTTCGAAGCCACGACCGACAGTATCTGCGGGATGATCTCACCGCTTTTTTCGATCATTACCCAGTCGCCGATCTTCAGATCGAGCCGTTTGATCTCATCTTCGTTATGGAGCGACGCCCGGGCGACCGTGGTGCCGGCCAGCAGGACGGGCTCCAGAATGGCGACCGGCGTTAGAGCTCCGGTCCGTCCCACCTGGATGCCGATATCCAAAAGCCGCGTGGTTCCCTGTCGTGCCGGATATTTATATGCGATGGCCCATCGCGGGGCCTTTGACGTGGCACCAAACTCTTCCTGCAGGCCCGTCGAATTTACCTTTACGACAACGCCGTCGATCTCGTAGTCGAGCGCGTCGCGCTTTGGCTCCATTTCAGCAATGAACAAGACCAACTCGTCAAAATCGCCGCACAGTCGGCGGTGAGGGTTGACGTGGAAACCGTTTCGCTCGCACCACTCAAAATTTTCCCATTGCGTCGCGAACATCTTCTGATTTCCCTTGAGGACGTCGTATGGGAACATATCAAGGCGCCGCGATGAAACGATGGCAGAGTCCAGCATCCGTAGCGTTCCGGAAGCGCAGTTGCGAGGGTTTGCAAAGGTCTTTTCACCCTGCATTTCGAGCTCTTCATTGATCTTCTGAAACCGCGAACGCGACAGAAAGACCTCGCCCCGCACTTCCGCATGGGCGGGAATATCCGCCTTTAGCCGCAGAGGCACCGTTCGAATGCCTTTAACGTTTTGAGTGACCTCGTCGCCAGTTGACCCATCACCGCGAGTGGCCCCACCGGCTAATATTCCGTCATGATAATGCAGTGAGACAGTCAGCCCGTCGATCTTTAGCTCGGCGACATATTCGAGCTTTCGGGTCTCGGCCAGGCGTTCGCATCGCTCGGTAAATGCGCGCAGGTCCTCAATGCTATACGAGTTGTCGAGCGACATCAGCGGCACGGTATGCCGGAAAGGCTTCAAACTGGCGGCCTTTCCGCCAACGCGCTGCGTCGGGCTGTCGGGGGTAATGAGATCGGGATTCTCGGTTTCGAGCTCTTTTAGCCGCTCCAAAAGCTGATCAAATTCAAAGTCGGATATCTCAGGCGAATCCGCCTGATAGTAAAGCTCGTTGTGCCGCTCGATCCCGGCACGAAGCTTATGTATCTCTGCCTCTATTTCGGTATTCATCCGGTTTTGATTATTCCATAAACTCTGCTATAAGCCTGTGAAAATGGTGAGTTCCCTGCTCGCGTGTGGGCGAATAGCGGCCATACGAATAAAGGCGGGAGCGGACGCCCTTTTGAACGATCTCAACCACCGCCTCGTCCTCGAGCTCCACACCGTGGAGACACGGCTCTTCGATGAGGATCTTGCCGCGATGAGTGCAAACGTTCGACAGGCAGGAAACGCCGTCGCCGGTTTTGACTAACAGAATGGGTTCATCCAAAAAGCGCGGCAGGATCGTCACGGGAAAAATGCCTCAAACTCATCCCACCGTCCGAGAAATTGCCATGTCCTGGCAAAGATCTTTTCCCTCGAGCGGTCAAAATGTGCCGGGTCGGTGTAAAAGCCCGAGTATATCGTCCACGCCTTATGGATGTCAGGATCGATCTCGAAAAATGACATCGCCTAGCCTCTGTATAGGAGATACGTGCCGCGCGCGGCCTCGCGTCTAAACGCACGGCCGACGACGCCGTCAGCAAAAGCTGCCTCAAATTCGCCGCGCACACGCAGCTGTTCCGCCAGGGCTGCCGCGGGGTCGCTATCCACCAGCCCTGCCCAGTCATCCGTTATCTCGATCTCGCAGGCGAGGGTTCCGGCCTCAGAGAAAGATTGGCCGGCCGCCAAAGCTTTTACCTTTTCGCTTTCGAGGTCCCACTCCGCGAACAGCCTGTCGCTGGCCAGCCCGTGACCCGCGGAGGAGAGATAATCCGTGCCATAAAAATTTCGCTGATATTCCAGGACCACTGCACCCAGTTTTTCAAGATTAAAGTGGGCGTTGCGTGCCTTGATCGGCTCAAACGTCCATTTTATGTATTTGACCCCCTCCGAGATCGATCTATCGCGCTGGGCCCATTTCAACTTTGCTCCGATGCCGAGACTTTGATATTCCGGCCGAACACCGGTCATGTGCGAATAAAATGCACGCTCGCCACGCAGAAATGCGGGTACGCTCAAAACGAACCCCGCAAGCTTACCGTCCAGAAAGGCGCCAAGCGTAAATCCACCGGCATTTCTGGTAACGACAAAATGACGCACGGGCGACAGCTCCACCTCCGGAAGTGCAAACACTTCTCGTTGAAGCTCTACGCACTCGGCCAGCTCCTCGAGCGTCGCACATTCGCGTATATCTACAGGGTTTTGCATTCGACGAGTCAAATTTCAAATGCTACCAAATCGTCCGTTCAAACGCGAAAAAAGTTCTTAACTTTTGCTCGCCGCATTTGATATCATTTATGTGGCTCTACGGCCGCCAGTCCCCCACGTCCCGCACGAACTCAAATGACAGCCAATTCTGAACTTGAAGTAAAAGGAAGTTTTTTTGCGCATCCATTTGCCGAGGTTATCGCGGAGATCGCGCACTCGCGTCTGCACGGCAGCCTGCGTGTTTCCGGCAAAGAGCGAAAATCTATCATCTATTTCAAAGCGGGGCGCATCGTTTTCGCGGTCTCAAATGCGCGGTCGTGCCGGCTGTTCGACATGATGGTCCGGCAAGGCAAACTCACCGGAAGCGACCTTTCAAAGATCCCAAACTACACCAATGACCTCGAGCTCGTGTCCTATCTTCAGGAAAACAAATTCTTTACAAAAGAGGAGTCCGATGCTCTCTTTGAGGAACAGATCGAGGGAATAATCGTTGATATTCTGACGTGGGCCGATGGCGATTGGACATTCAGTGCGTTGGCCCGTATCCGGGACGGGCTGTGCTTCAACGTGGCAACTACGCGGCTCCTTGTGGACTACGGACGGTGCATGCCCATCGACGCAATGTTGGCGAGGTTCCGCAGCTTTGATGAGGTTTTCAGCCGTTCGGGAGTTTCCGAGATCCCGATCGGGTTAAAGCCTGAAGAAGCATTTGTCCTTTCCCGGGCCGAGGACCGGCCGCTGTGCGCTGCCGATCTCGTGAGAGTCGCGGCCATGTCGGAATCCACTGCTTTACACCTGATCTACACATTGTGGTTAGGCGGTTTGCTCGTCCGGCATGATTGGCAGCCTGCATTGCCGACCGAAGCAGTCGCCGCTATGAGACACGCCAAACTCGAGCTTAAGCAGGAGGCCAAGGTCGCCGCCGTGCCGGCCACGCCCACCCCTGAAGCGACTAGGCGCCGAACCCTGCCCACCCCGGCACCGGTCGAGGTCGTCCAGGAGGAAGTGATCTCGGTGGACGAATACCTGGATCGGGTAGAAAAGGCAGAGACCTATTACGATATCCTCGGCGTGAACGCAAAGGCTGAGATCGGGGAGCTTAAAAAGGCATACTTCAACCTGGCCAAAAACTTCCACCCCGATCGCTACCATGCTGATGGCGGCAATACACTGAAGCGGCTGCAGCACGCTTTTACCGAGCTCGCACAGGCGCATGAAACCCTGAAAAATCCTGAGTCACGGGAACTTTACGATTTCCGTATGCGAAAGGAGATCGCGGACCGGGAAATGCGGCTCGCCGGGTCGGGCGACGGCAACGCGCAGACGCAGCTGGCTGCGGACAATTTTGAGCGCGGCTTTAAGCTGTTGATGGACAACGATCCCGAAGAGGCCATACCGTTCATAGCGCGGGCCGTGCACTATGCTCAAAAGAACGCCCGTTACCACGCTTATTACGGTAAGACCCTCTCAACAAACCCCGACAACCGGCACAAGGCAGAATCCGAGCTGCAGACAGCTGTCAAGCTAGCACCCGACAATGCCAATTACCGCATGATGCTCGCCGAATTCTACGTCGAGTTCAACCTGCTCAAACGTGCCGAAGGCGAGCTAAAACGTCTTCTGGCTATCTTCCCGGGCAATAAACCCGCACAGGATCTGCTAAAGAGTCTAAAGGACTAGGCGCTTGTCCGTCGGAGTTTGACTTGAATCTTGTTCCCAAAACCCCGAAACTATAAACCGTGAACAGCATTTTCGCGGAAGCTTCGGACCTGGACGAAAAGTTGCTTCGAATCTCGGCCAAGATAGATGAGTTCGAGGGCTATACTGCCGCGCACGCAGGTCGCATTGCAGCCATTGCGGACAGGCTCGCCACGTCATTTAACCTTGCCTCTCGCGATCGTTTTTATCTGCAGCAATCGGCTCTGATCCACGACATCGGTGAGATGTCGATGAATCGCGAATATATCAGGTCGGCAGGTGTCCTGTCCGCCGCGGAACGCATCGATTTGCAGCGGCACCCCGTCATTGGCGAACAGGAGGCCGCGAAGCTTGGCTTGCCCCGCGGGGTGCAGCTTATAGTCCGCTGGCACCATGAGTGGTGGAATGGATGCGGCTACCCGGACGGGCTCGAAACAGAGCAGACTCCGCTGGCGGCGCGTATCCTACGCGTCACCGATACCTATTGCGCCCTGACATCCATACGGCCGTTTCGTGCGGCGCAGTCCGAGGCAGAGGCAAAGAAGTACCTGGCGGAGTGGGCCGGCATCGAGTTTGATCCGGTTGTTGTAAACGCCTTCCTGAAGGTACCGGAGCCGGCGCCCGCCGAGGCACAAGCCGTAAGACAGGCCCAGACAATGTGATCTATTTATGCACGCCCTGACAAAGATCTCACCTAAAAGCTGGCTCGCCTTTGACCTTAATGTCTTGCGGCGTTTGAAGTTCGCGACTGTCGCGCTTCCCTTTGTCGACCAGCCGAATCTCGGTGCCTATTTGAAACGATGGGAGGTCCGTGTCGTCGCGAACGACCCGCTCCAATCCTCTTGGTCACGTGCCGTCTCCCAGATAGTAAATCCAAGCGAACGGCTCTCGATCGACGACATTAACATCGTGCTTGAGGACGCCTATGTTCCGGGCTACAAACTGCACAATGGGGCGCTGACATCATGGTTCTCAGAGACGGACGCCTGGTGGTTTGACAACGTCCGGCGAAACATCGACCGCTTGCTGACGCCGATGTCGCGTGCGATAGCGGCAAGCATCACCCTCGCGACCGGGGATTACGTATTGTCGTTCAACGAAGAGACCCGCGAGCTGAGACAGCCGCTCTCAAACGTTTTTCGCCGTTTGTGGTCGATACAGCCTGAGCCGTTCAATAATGGCCAGACCTGTACGTGTCAAAACAAGAATGCCGATGATTTCATCGCGGAAACGCCTGCCGATCTGATGTTTTTACGCCTGCCTGCGGCCCATGGACAGGGCACCAGATCGTACCTCGGCCGCTCAGCGTGGCGGGAGGAATGGTTAAGGGGCGGCAACGATTTTTGGCAGGATTATGAGGCAGGGCTCATCGGCCGGCTGGGGTCCGCCACCGAGACAAAGTCTCAGTATCTCCATTTACTGGAAGAAACGCTGCGTCGGGCATCTCACATAAAGAACTGGGCGGTCGCTCACGTCGAGTCGGGTTTCATCCAGACCCAGGACATAACGGCGACCATCGCGCGAATCCGGCGGGTGGATGCCGTTTACACCAAAGATTTTTCTGAGCTCACAGGTACCAAGGCGGTCATCATTACAGCGTAGCTGTCTGTTGAAGGCTGTCCTGCCCTTTTTTCTGCCGCACGAACCAAACCACCCCCGCAAGTGCCGACAACAGACCCGAAACAAAGGTCAATGTCAGCGGCGAGATATAATACATCAGCTCGCTGGACACGTAGCTGGCCAGACCGAACACGGTAAGCTCAGCCCCGCGGTCAAGGGTTGAGATGCGGCCGCGGATCCGGTCCGGCAAACTCCTCTGAAACATCGTTTCCTGCACCGCATATTCGACGCCGACGATCGAGCGCGAAATAAAGACAAGCACCGCGAAGAGCCACAGCGTGGGCATAAATGCGCAGACTGAAAATAAAAGCCCGTGGACGATCAGCGTCCATCCGATAAAACCACGATTCCGATCGCCCCGGTCGAGGTACATGGACGTTCGCCGCGCGATCAGCATCCCGAGGGCTAACCCCAGTCCAGTCGCCGTCCAGAGCAGTGCGACGGCAACATCCGGGTTCCAGCCTTCACGTGCGGGAAAGTGCACGCCGCCGATCCGTTCAAAGATTATGTTGATCAAGCCGCCGCCGGTTGCCCAGATCACGTTCATTATCAGAATGGTCAAGGCAAAATGATTCCCGACCGCGTAGGTTACACCTTCACGCAGCTCTGTGAGAAAGGACGCCGGATCCGCTCGCCCGCCCATTTGGTCGGCAGTCTCCTCGTCGCGGGTCGCTTTCTCCGGGATCAGCCAGATCGTGTATGCCGACACGAGGAACGACGCAGCGTTGATCATAAATGCTGCCTTGTATCCAAAAACTGCTGCCGCCCACCCGCCTAGTGCCGACCCGACCGCCATCAGCAAAAACCGTGTCGAGAACATTAGAGCCGTCCCGGCCAGAAGTCCCTCTTTTCCCGTCAGATTCGGTGTCGCAGCGTTTTTCGCACCATCGAAAAACGCCCCCAGTGTGTGAAGCAGAATGGTGGCAAGGTAAGCGATCCACAGGTCCTCGGCACTCACAACCAGCAGAAACGAAAGGGCAACGAGACAGCGCGAAAGGTCCGTCCAGATCATGACCTGCCGCCGTGAAAACCTGTCTACAAATGTTCCTGCGATCGGTGAGGCGAGTGAGAAAGGCAGGAGCCGCGCGACAAAGAAAAGCCCGGCCGCCGTCGGCGAGGCGCCAGATACCAGCCGGACCAGGCCCAGGCCGGCTATAAAATTGAACCAGTTCCCAAGCTCGGAGATGAATTGCCCGGCGAGAAGATTGCGAAAGTTGCGGTTCCCGCGGATCAACTCGCCATAGGTGAGCGAGCGCATTCAGCTAGGATAGACAAGTTCCCGATTTTCCTCTACTGCCAGGCTATATCTCGACGTTTTGCAAAGAACTCTCGAAGGGGCCTTCGTTTATGTCCACTTGTCCGGCTTTCTTCCGAGACCTGAGGTGGGATCTGCAGCGCCGTATTGCGAGGGCAAGCCCGGTATATACGAG
>JBHENG010000033.1:0-280 GCA_046262195.1 Pyrinomonadaceae bacterium
GATATAGCCTCCTCGATCTCAGTCGCTTAATGTCTTTAGGCCCGGCACGTCTGGCTGGTCTGGAAGGCAGAAAAGGGCTTTTATCTCCGGGTTACGATGCCGATATGGTGGTATTTGATCCTGAGGACAGGTTCGTTGTTAATTCGAATATCATTCACCACCGTCATAAGCTGACGCCGTATGACGAAATGGAACTGTTTGGAGTAGTAAAGGAAACGTTCCTTGCCGGTACGCGAGTTTGGCACAATGGCGAATTTGTCGGTAGACCAAGCGGAAAGAT
>JBHENG010000033.1:290-26676 GCA_046262195.1 Pyrinomonadaceae bacterium
TAATACAGCTGTTCAACTAGCAGGGGTATCAAGGAGTTTGTGAAAATATATTTTACTTTGACTATTGCGCTGGTATTGCACGTTGGCGCGTGCGTCGGGCAGGAACTGCCGAAAACAGCTGATCATGCAGTTGAAAGCACGGCGGCCGCTCTGCCCTCTGACAGCTCCGTACGTGATCTCTATTCCGCTCCGACAGACAAAGAAGCGGGGCAGGCCTTGCGATTGGCCGAAGAGATCAAAAGGTCACCGTGCACCCCCGTTTCGCGTTGGATAAATCCGCTCAGAAACTTCAAAAGCGAGGAGGCCGCCGGGGGGCGGCGTGCACCGGCTTCGCAGAACGGAACGGGTGCTGACAAGTTCCAATGGGGACCTGCGATAAAACAGTCTCTACTCTTTTTGGCTGTCCAGCACAGCTATGCCCTCACGCAACCAAAAACGCGGCGGAGTTTGCGTGGTCCGTTCTTAAAGGACTACTTTCGATCTGTTAGATCATTGAGCGGGTGGGAAGACGGAGGTCGCTTCTTCACCAACTACATAGCCCATCCAATGCAGGGATCTTTCCTCGGCTTTATTCAGGTTCAGAACGATCCGTCCGGCAGAAACCAGTCTATTAGCGGATCGCCGCACTATTGGAAAAGCCGTCTGAAGGCATTAGCATGGTCCGCCGCCTGGAGCACACAGTTCGAGATCGGCCCAATTAGCCAGGCGTCCATCGGCAATGTTGGGCTCTACGGCAAGCAAACATATGTCGACATTGTAATGACACCCACGGCGGGGTTAGCTATGCTCTTGGCCGAAGACACGTTGGATAAATATGTCGTGCGAAGGATCGAACGCCATATGAACAATTTCTATTTAAAGATATTGCTTCGGATGATATTAAATCCCACCCGGACCGTAGCAAATGTGGTGCGATTCAAGACGCCTTGGTATCGTGACAGCGGCCTGAGATAGCGTGCAATTATGGGTTTTACAGACCTTATAGATCTTGCATCAGAAAAATTGGGCGGTGCAGTGCTGTTCGCGAATGACGATTTTTTTGCACCAAAAGAAAATCTGCTCAAGACTGCGGCGCCGGTCTGGATCGAGGGTAAGTACACTGACTTCGGAAAATGGATGGATGGGTGGGAAACGCGACGCCGCCGCTCACCCAGGTTGGATCAAACTCATGACTGGTGCCTTGTAAGACTCGGCACGCCCGGTGAGATTAAGGGTGTCGTAGTTGATACGGCCTATTTTAAAGGAAATTACCCATCACATTGTTCAATTGACGCCTGCGCTGTTGACGGGCACGCCGATGTCGTGAAGCTGTTAGGGCCGACCATAGCGTGGACTGAACTACTGCCGTTATCGCCCCTGGGCGGAGATCGGAAGAATGAATTTGAAATAGACGGAGGAGGGCGTACAACCCACCTCAAACTAAAGATCTATCCTGATGGAGGCGTGGCTCGTCTTCGCGTGCACGGCAATGTACTACAGGATTGGGCGGCGTTGAAACGGCGAGATAGCGAAATAGATCTCGCGGCGGCCGAAAATGGCGGCGATGTGCCTCTGGCTAGCGATATGTTCTTTGGTCACCGTCGAAACTTGATTATGCCCGGACTGGCGCATGATATGAGCGAAGGTTGGGAATCGCAGCGCAGACGCGGCCCTGGAAATGATTGGTGCATTGTGAAACTAGCCACAGTCGGCACCATTTCACGTGCGGAAGTCGACACCTCTCACTTCAAAGGAAATTATCCTGAGAGCTGCACGCTGGAGGGCGGTGTGTCAGACGGGAATGATCTCGATTTGATCGACTGGACACCGATGCTACCGATGTCAAAGCTGCAAGCGCATACGCGTCACTCTTTTACGGAGCTTGCTGACCTCGGGCCAATCACGCATGTAAGGTTCAGCATCTTTCCCGATGGGGGTGTGAGTCGGCTGCGTTTGTTCGGACGCATTGCTTGATTTCGTATCGAACACTCTCCAATTAATATAAACTGTTCGGAATTGGAAAGTTATCAGATATACAAGAACCTGGCCTGGCTCAATGAGCTCTCTTCCAGAGACGCCGAGTCGGTTTTCTTAGACTGTTGTGGTTCGTCCTATTGGGCTCGTCGTATGGCTGAGCAGCGTCCCTTCCCGTTGCTTGCTGCCCTCTTCGATGCGGCTGAACGAACATGGTTCGCGCTATCGCCCGCTGATTGGCTTGAAGCATTTGCTGCTCATCCGCAGATCGGAACCAATAAAAAACCGCCGAGTCAGGGATCTATATCAGCCGGCTGGTCGCAGGTGGAGCAGTCCGGGATGGACGCGACAGACGGTTCCATTCACGAGCAAATGGCGGAAGCGAACCGGTTGTATCATGAGAAGTTCGGGTTTATATTTATCGTCTGCGCTACGGGAAAATCGGCGGACGAGATGCTCGCCATCTGCCGAGCACGCTATCGAAACTCGACGGAAACAGAGCTGCGGCTTGCCGCCGAGGAACAGCGTAAGATCACAGCGATTCGACTGACAAAGCTTCTGGAGCGATGAGCGGAATTACAACACATGTACTCGACACGTCTATCGGCCGGGCCGCTGGCGGAGTCAAGGTCAAACTCGAGTGCCAGTCCCGGGGGGCCGACTGGGAAGTTCTGTCCGACGGGGTCACTGACGATGACGGCAGGCTCCGTCTCGACCCTCAATTCGGACACATCATGGCCGCCGGACAATACCGGCTCACTTTTGATACAGGCTCGTATTTCGCTCTTAGATCTATTGAGAGCTTTTATCCGATGGTTACGGTCACATTTAATGTCCGAAAACCATCGAATCATTATCACGTACCGCTTCTTTTGAGCCCCTTCGGTTTCTCAACCTACCGAGGTACTTAATCTTATGGCCGTACGCATAGCCCATGATAGTTATGGTAAGTCTCGGGTCCGCCTCCTAAAGGTTGCACGCGGTGCTGATCGGCATGAGGTGCAGGATCTGTTGATTTCCATTGCCTTTGAAGGCGAATTCGACGCGATCCATCAAACAGGCGATAACAGTGCCTGCTTACCGACAGACACGATGAAAAATACTGTCTACGCCTTAGCCGGTCAGATGGCAGACCTGGAGCAGCCAGAAGCCTTTGGTCGACGATTGGCGGCACACTTTCTCGAACATAATGCTCAGGTTTCACGGGTCCGCATTGCTTTGTTGGAGAACGGCTGGCAACGGGTGAGAATAAATGACCAGCCGCATGATCACGCTTTTTTGCGAGGCAGCGGTGAAAAACGAACAGCATACGTGAATGCCGCACCGGATGAAGTGACTGTCACAGCCGGCGTGGAGGGTCTGATCGTGCTCAAAACCACCCGATCTGGGTTTTCGGGTTTCATAAAAGATGCGTACACAACGCTGCCAGAGACAACCGACCGTATTTTTTCTACCGCTATCAAGGCGACATGGACATATGCGGAACCGGACCTGGCCACGGCCGACACTTTCACCGGCATACGGCAGTCCATTATCCAAACATTCGCGGAGCACGACAGCCTTTCAGTCCAGCATACGCTATACGCCATGGGCGAGACGGTTCTGGAAAGGTTTCCCGGGGTTAAAGAAATCCAGTTTTCTCTTCCTAATATCCATTGTTTGCCGGTCGACATTGCGAAGTTTGGGCTTGAAAACCGCAACTGTATCTTTGTTCCAACAGATGAGCCGCATGGGCTCATCGAGGCACGGCTTACGCGTTAAGTTTTAATATGAACACATCGATCTCAATGGCAGCACTAGAGACCATAACCGGGCAACTGCGTTCTTCCATGTCGGGCTTTGCCCAGCAGTACCCCGGGGAATCTGGAAGACGGCAGCCCGTGCACACAGTTTATGGCGGAGCTCATTTATTTAAATCTGATACTGCTGTCCGTTTAGGTCAGTTGGCTGTTCGATCCTTTGAAACATTTGCCCCGGACGCTGAAACATTTGCGAAAGCTCTGGAGATCCCCGAACGATTGGCGGAAACCATACATGCCAGGGTCGGCGAAAAAATTGCAAGAGAGGCGGTAGAAGATTTTAGAATCGATTTTGAGGACGGATACGGCACACGCCCTGATGCCGAAGAGGATGGACACGCAGTATCAGCTGCTGAAGAGGTGGCTAAGGGCCTGGCCGCCGGTACACTGCCGCCGTTCATTGGCATTCGCATTAAGACTTTTTCCGACGAGCTTCACGCGCGAAGTATTCGCACTCTTGATTTGTTCCTAACCACCCTTGTTAACGCGACGGACGGAAAGCTGCCGCCCAATTTTGTCGTTACACTTCCAAAGATCGTCACGCCGGATCAGGTTGCGGCCCTTGCTGATGTATTTGGCGAAATTGAATCACGTCTGGGCATACCAACCGGCGCATTGAAAATGGAAATGATGATCGAGACCACTCAATCGATCATTAACGCCAGTGGCGAGATAGGTCTACCCAAAATGCTACAAGCGGCGCGAGGGCGGTGTATTGGAGCCCACTTCGGCACCTATGATTATACTGCGAGTTGCAGTATAACGGCCGCGTACCAGGACATGCTTCATCCGGCGTGCGACTTTGCCCGACACATGATGCAGGTTGCGTTCGGCGGTACAGGGGTCTGGCTTTCTGACGGCGCGACCAACATTATGCCGGTTGCACCGCACCGTGGCGGAGATCTTACTGCGGAGCAAATGGCCGAGAACAGGTCGGTTGTGCACCGGGCCTGGAAGCTTCACTACGACCACTGCAGGCATTCCCTTGCAAATGCCTTCTACCAGGGCTGGGATCTCCACCCGGCGCAGCTCCCGACGCGCTATGCAGCATTGTTTACCTTCTTCCTTGAGGGCTTGGAGGCGGCCTCTGACCGGCTGCGGAACTTCGTTGAAAAGGCCGCCCAGGCCACACTCGTCGGTGACGTCTTTGACGATGCAGCAACCGGACAGGGTCTATTGAACTACTTTCTCAGAGCCATCAATTGCGGTGCCGTCACCGAACAGGAAACGTTGGACCTAACGAGCATAACGCTTGACGAGCTCCGATCTGCATCATTTGTCAAAATACTCAAAAATCGTCAGGGCTAATCTCTGATGATCACTATCAACGCAGATATCTGTCATGATTTTGAGGCCGCTTCATCTCGAGAGTGGCTTGAAACCAACGGAATCGGTGGATATGCATCTTCTTCGATCTCGGGTGCCAACACACGTCGATATCATGGACTGCTAATTGCGGCTACTAAGCCTCCCCTTGGACGGGTAGTCTTACTTTCCAAATTCGAAGAGACCCTGACCATAGGCGATAAAGGCCACGACCTTTCTTGTAATCAATATCCCGGTCAAGTTCATCCAATTGGGTACCGGCTCCTTTCAGGATTTCGACTCGATCCTTTTCCCGTTTGGACATATGAGGTCGATGGCGTGGCATTGGAAAAGACGATCTTTATGGTCCAAGGCGAGAACTCCACGGTCTGCCGGTGGCGGGTAATAGGTGAAGCCGAGGCGGATGCGATATTTCTAACGGTTCGTCCACTGCTCGCGTTTCGAGATCATCATCACCTCGGAAGTTTCGACCCGGAATTCAACTGCAACACACGTATCACCGATGGCAGTATCTGGCTGGAGCCATATTCGGGTATGCCGGGCGTCCATTTATTTCACAATGGCACGGACGTGAAATGCCAGCCCGATTGGTACTGGAATTTTGAGTACGGCATCGAGCAGGAACGGGGATTTGACTATCGCGAAGATCTATTTCAACCCGGGTCCATCACCTTCGATCTCGCAGAAGATGCTTTGGTAATTGCCACAACGGAAGAAAGACACGTGTCCTATGCCGACGATCTGGAAAAAAGCGAATTGCTTAGGCGGGAGAAAGTTGTCGCGGTTGCCGGGCCAAAAGACGAGGCGACAAAAACCTTAGTTATGGCTGCCAACCAGTTCATCGTTAAGCGAGGGACTGGCCAAACAGTGATCGCGGGCTATCACTGGTTTTCAGATTGGGGACGAGATACCATGATCGCTCTTAATGGCCTCACCTTGGCAACGGGACGCCCGGAAATCACGAGGAGCATACTTAGCGAGTTTGCGTCTCATGTTTCAGAAGGCATGCTCCCGAACCGTTTTCCGGATACGGGGGTGGTACCCGACTACAATACCGTCGATGCTACGCTTTGGTTCTTTGAGGCGGTTCGGGCCTATGCATCGGTCACGGGTGATGCGAATTGGGTGCGGCAAAACCTCTACGACAAACTGATTGATATAATAGACTGGCACGTTCGGGGCACTCGGTATCAAATCCATGTCGAAACGGATGGCTTGCTTTACGCTGGCGAGCCGAGTGTTCAGCTCACTTGGATGGACGCAAAGGTGGGGGATCGAGTAATAACTCCACGAACAGGCAAAGCTGTAGAGATACAAGCTCTCTGGTACAACGCGCTCTGTATTATTAAAAGTCTCTCACGCGAATTTGGCGATGGTCCTACAGCGTCGGGCTTTAACGAGATGGCCGTCGCTGCGCGGAAAAGCTTTAATCAACAGTTTTGGAACGAAGCGGATGGTTGCCTTTATGACGTGGTGAGCGAGAACGGTCTGCACCGATCAGTCCGTCCAAATCAAATATTCGCCGTTAGCCTTCCTCACACAATGCTGGCCCATGACACCGCGTTGAGGGTCGTTAACAAAGTAGAGCGCGACCTTCTGACCCCGTACGGACTCCGCTCCCTGTCTCCCTCGGACCCAAACTATGTCGGCACGTACAATGGCTCACCCGATGATCGAGACGCATCGTACCATCAGGGCACGGTTTGGGCGTGGCTAATCGGGCCGTTCGTCGACGCTTATCGCCGTGTTCATGCCGATGATCCTCAAAAGATCAGGTTTTCATTCCAACTAATCTCCAATCTTCATAAACACTTGTCCGAAACAATGGTGGGACAGGTATCGGAAATCTTCGACGGTGATCCTCCTCACACCCCTCGTGGTTGTGCTGCTCAGGCATGGAGCGTTGCGGAGTTGCTTCGGATCGCTAAGTCCGCGTAAACATTAAACAAAACTAGGTGAAAAGGATGGAAGAACCCGCCGATTCACACTGTATAACGGGAAGTCTGATACGGCTGCTTCTCCGTTGTACTTGTCATGCGCGTAACGTTTCTATATCTATTTGCCGCTTTGTTCTGCACGGCTGCTCCTACTTTAGGACAGTTGAAGGAATCCGATAATTCAGCACCGGCGACATACCGAATACGCCAAGGCGACAAACTTAGCGTTAAATTTTTTACAAATCCCGATCTTAACGAGCCCACGCTAACCGTCCGGCCGGACGGCTATATCAGTCTGCAGATAATTAATGAGATTCGTGCTGAGGGGCTGACCACCTCGGAGCTAAAAACCAAGCTCGAAAAGGCTTACGACGAAACGCTTCTAACTCCGATCATAACTGTATCTGTGATCGATTTTGTAGCGCCTCATGTTTTCATTTCGGGCTATGTTGCAAAACCGGGCCGATACGAGGTCCGCGATGCAAAGACTCTGATGGAACTTATCGCCATGGCTGGTGGTTTCACACGAGAGGCGAATCGAAAAATGGTCGTCCACGCACGACCTGATGGGTCAGGCGACTGGCGAATACAACCTGCAAACGTAGCGGATATACTCAAGCGGAATTCAAAACAACGCGACGTGATCCTCCGCGACGGGGACCATGTTTACGTGCCCGAGTCAAAGATGTCGCAGTTTACACGCGCCGTTGAAAGCTTTAGGGGGTTGCTGCCCAGATACTTCTGATCTGTCGTCTCGGAATCAACGATGAGCATGTCACGGAACAGTCACGTTAATCGCCGTCTCGCGGATATATTCGCGCGAAGGAAACTCATGATGGCATCGATCTTCACTTTTGTTGTTGTGTCAGGCATGGTAACCACGCTTTTGATAACACCAAAATTCGAAGCCACGATGAGCATTTTGGTTTCTCGGGACCGCATCGATCCACAAATAAGTTCTTCCGACAAGAATGGCGAGATAACGCAGACGGTGATCAGCGACGAGGAATTCAATTCGGAGCTGGAACTTGTAAGAAGCATTGAGGTTTTGAAGGGTGCCGTCAACGAGTTGAACCTCGTTCGAGATACCTCCCCAAAGCCCGACACGTGGTTGGCTGATATACGCGGCAGGGTAAAGTCGGCGATCTATGGTTTGGCGGCAAGGGCGGCTGCGAAAACCCCAGAAGCCGACAGCAGTGCCCCTGTTAACTCAGCTAATGACAATTTCGAGCTCGAAAAGGCCGTGAACCGTGTCGGCGCAAATCTGGATGTAGTACCGATCAAAAAGTCGAGGATCATTAAGGTCAGCTACATGGACACCGACCCGATAAGGGCCAAGAAAACCCTTGAGAAGATCTACGAAAAGTACGTCGAGCTTCATGTTCGCATCAGTGACCGTCCGCAGGCGGAACAGGTATTTAATGAGCAGACCCAGAGATTCAACCAACAGCTCAACGCAACAACTAATGAGCTAAAACAATTCGACGTTCAGAACGGAGTTAGCGGCACCGAGATCGGGACCCAGCGAGAGCTGATGCTAAAACAGCTGTACGATACACAGGCTCAATTTAGTTCTACCCAAACAGAGATCGGAGAGACGGAGCAGCGCATAACGGCATTGCGATCGAAGATCGACTCCATGCCCGAGCAGATACAGACCAGCTCTGTGTCGAGGTACGTCGGAGCCCTAGACGATATGAAAGCTGAACTGGTCAAACTTGAGCGTGAACGAACGGACCTCATGCAGAAGTATAAGCCCAACAGCCGATTCGTACGCGAGAACAACGAACGAATTCAGCAGCTTAACAGCCGTATCGCGTCTGAGACCGCAAATCCGCCCCAGGAGAAGTCATATGCATTGAACGACCTGAGGCGAAAGTTAGAAGCCGAACTAAACGAAGCGCAAACCCGGATCGTGGGATTACGCAAGCGCGAAAAATCGCTTGAGGCGCGGGCCGCAAAGTTAAGCAGCGACGTCGTCGCCCTTAACACCAAGAGCATTGAGCGCGACGACATTGCGCGCAAACGCAGCGTGAACGAAGAAGCTTATTTGCTCTATCAGAAAAAGGCGCGTGAGAACGAGGTAAGTCAGGTACTTAATAAAGAGCAGATCGTAAATTTCGGCATCGTTGATCCGCCGCGAACTGACGGCGATCAAAAAACACCAAAACCATTGCTCAACCTGATCATTTTGATAGCCGTTGGGGCCGTCGCCAGCCTTGGTTCGGCGATGATCCTAAGCATGGGCAATCGGCCGGAGGCTTATGACAACCCACGGCTGCTTTCAGCCCTCGATTTCGAAAAGCACTTCGGATTGCCGATCCTTGCCCATATTCCAGAGATTGACAAGGGGGCAGGTGAAAAGCTGAGCTTGAACCCCTAGGTTCAAGAAAAACGGGATTAGACATGAACAGGGGGAGACAACGGACATGAAGTTGATGATGAAGGAGCGGCTGAGGGGCTTTCTTATCTTTCTGTACAAGCTATTGGACCTTTCGGCCTTAAGCTTTGCTCTTTGGTTAGCGTTCTACCATGGCGGGCCTGAAGGCGTCGGCTATGTTGTCCAATCTGTCACCGAACCATCGGTTAACAGCACTATATTCCTTGCCGGTGTGTTCTGCAGCTGGGCTTTCATCCTGTCCTCATTTTGGCTATATCGGTCAAAGCGGCTTGCGAGTTGGAAAGATGAGTTCGTCGATGTCTTACGGGCCGTCTCCTTCTGCTCCCTTATTCTAGCCACCCTAATACTCATGGCTGAGTGGCGGGTGTTTCCTAAACGATTTTTGCTGATATTTGCGCTTTCGTCTCTCGTCTTGCTCTTCGCGATCCGCTTGTTCAAGCGTCGTGTCCTCAAGGGATTTAGGTTACAGGGCAGGAACCTCCGCAATGTGGTCGTCATCGGAGCTGGTGCGAGAGGTCAGAAAATCGTGAGCTTAATAAAGGAAAACCCTGAGATAGGCTATAACTTTTGCGGATACGTCGACGACATCCGTGTACGGGGAATTTTGGGAAATCTTTCACAGATCCCGCAAATTCTCGCCGAGAACGTTATCGATGAGATCATCATCTGCCTGCCGATTAAAACGTTTTACGACCGGATGGAATCTATTGCCCGGGCGGCGGAGGAACAGGGCATTACTGTCCGTGTTTATTCAGACCTGTTTAATCTAAAGCTCGCCCAATCTGTTGCAGGTGAGATAGGGGATGCGCCCATTCTCTCGTTATATCCAACATCGTCAGCTAAATGGCAGCTTTTTGTTAAGAATGCTCTCGATTTTTGCGGAGGTTTAATACTTTTGATCGTCTTCTCGCCTCTGCTGCTCATCATTGCCGCACTCATTAAACTGACATCAAACGGCCCCGCGGTATTTGTCCAGGAACGTGTGGGCTATAACAAGCGGCGCTTCAAAATGTTTAAGTTCCGTACGATGGTCGTAGACGCCGTGGAGCGGCAAAAAGAACTGGAAGGTTTGAACGAAGCCGTCGGGCCGGTTTTCAAAATCAAGGATGATCCGAGAGTTACCCGGATCGGTAAGTGGCTACGCAAGACTAGCCTGGACGAACTGCCCCAGCTGCTCAATATTTTGCTTGGCGATCTGTCGCTGGTAGGCCCGCGTCCACTCCCTGAACGAGACTTTCAGCGGTTCAATAAACTCTGGTTCAATCGGCGTTTTAGTGTAAAACCGGGTATTACCTGCATTTGGCAGATCTCCGGCCGAAGCGAAACAAGTTTTGACGACTGGATCCTCCAGGATCTGGAGTATATCGACAAGTGGTCGCTGGCCCTGGATCTGAAGATTCTTTTCAAAACTATTCCGACCGTCCTTCGCGGCACCGGGGCGATGTAGGCGATCTATGGGCGCTGCCGCGACACAATTTTCGACAAGGGACTGGAAGCAGCCAGTACTCGCTGCGTCGGCGTTGATCTTTTGCGCTTCTGCAGTAGGAATTACGGTCGCGGGTGCGGGTGGTTCATCAAGCTCGCAGCTATTGATGGGCTCCGCGGCAATCATCATTGCGATTGCCGGTGCGTTATGTTTCGCATTCCAGCTGCCGATTATCGCCGTCGCACGTTTTACATTTATCGCGTCATTTTTCTTCAAAGGCGACTTGAACCTGTTTAAGGTCGACGAGGTCGAAGATCCCTCCGGCTTGAATGTCTCACTTACGTTGGTCGTCGCGCTGTTTCTGATGATTTATGACGTGGTTCAAGACCGATCCGAAGAGCGTATTTTCCCTCAATCGTTCTCTTACCTTTGCGTAGCGCTCTTTTTATGTGCGGCAATTTCCGTGGTATTCGGGGATTCCGCTGCCCTCGGTGGATATTCCCTGTTCTCTTTTCTCACGTCGGTTCTGATCGCATTTGCCGTGGCCTCACATTTTAGTAATCGTGTAAGGCTGCTGCAGTTGATTGGCGGCGTAGCTGCGGGCCTGATATTTACGGGCGCCGTCGCTTTGTCGCAGTACGTTGTCGACTTCCCAACCACGCTGCCGTCATTCGGCACGGGAACCGAGGACGAGTTGCTCGGCACACAGAGCCAGATTCTGTCACGAGTCCCGGCATTCATGCGGACCCCCACGGAAATGGCGTGGGTATTATCGGCTCTGATCCCGCTCGTTGTCGCACTTGTTGTCACTCGAGTCCATGATCTAGCCTGGCGGTATAAAGCCTTTTTACTTAGCGGGGCGTTTGCCGGGGTTGTTGCTATCATACTTTCCCTCGCCCGCGGGAGTTGGATCTCACTCGTGGTGGGTATTGTGATGGTCGTTGCACTCGGCTGGTATAAGCTTCCCACACGCGAACGATCGTCCTACGCGGCTAGAACTGCCGTATCCATCATTTTTGCATGTCTGCTGCTAATGCCCTTTGCAGGACGCATCTACGATCGATTAAACGATGACGATCAAGGTTCGGCACTCATCAGAGTTCCGCTTATGGAAACGGCTCTTAGAATGATCGACGACAACCCCTTGGTTGGCGTCGGGATAAACGGCTATCGGCCGGCAATGACGCGCTACGACAATACGGGAATATTTGTCAGTCAGGTATTTCCCAACCCTGTACATAACGTTTTTGCGCACATAACTGCAGAGATAGGTGTTCCCGGTGGGATCATATTTTGTCTTCTATTCGCTGCATGCCTCTTTGAATGCTTCAGATCAATGGCCGCTGGTGACCGACTGATGTTTGCGGTATCTCTTGGTATAGCGGCGGGGCTGCTGGCTTTTATCATTTCCGCCATGAAGGAACCTGGCTCGCTCGGATCAGCCCGACCGCCAATCCGAACACTTTTTTTCCTTTTTGGGACCGGCCTGGCCGTGGCCAGAATGCGACGCAGATTGATGTTATGAGGAACGCCATTGGCCATTGATCAAACCAAAGAAGAAGTAGACACACCAGACGCTATCGACACTCCGCCGATCGGCAGAGATCTGTTCTGGACGTCGTGGTCGGGCGTAATAACCATTGCCAATAGCATTCTGCTGTGGGTCTTTATCGCCCGAATGCGCGATGTTGAGGAACTCGGCCGTTTTACTATTGTAATGGGCTTGTACGCCCTCTTTTATAGCGTCTGCACGCTGGGGTTGTTTTCTCATCTCGTGGCAGAGATTACTCGCCGGCGCGAGGATCCTGACCTAACCATAACGTTTGTAAGCACCGCGACATGTTTCCTGGCCATTTCGGGCACGGGATGTGCCGTTTTGATGTCGATCTGCGGCGCGTGGGCCAGCGAATCTGCTTCGGTAAGGGGAGCTACTTCAATCTTAAGCATGGCGTTGATCCCAACGGCGCTGATTGGCATTGCCGAGGCCGTAGCTCTGGCCTATGGCCGCACTCGAACGATCGCTTTCGTAACAACGCTCGAAAATGTCATCAGGACCGTGGTCCCGATCGCGCTTATCTGGTTTGGGTTTAGCATCTCGGCTATCTGCATCTCCTTTGTTTTGATCAGATGTGTATCCCTGGTGATATATATCGGTACCGCCCGAGGGTTCATTTCCGAGTTTTCTTTCAGCCGGTCCGAATTTTTGCGATTAGCCGGTTCGGCGCCAACCTTCGCCGGCACGATTGTGCTTGCGTCGATCAACTGGCAGGCAGCCGTGATCTTGTTAAGTCATTTTAGTACCGAGACAGAGTCCGCGAAGTACGGCGTGGCGTCCAGATTCCTCATTCCCGTAACAATTTTGATGGCAAGTTATGCGAATGTCATTCAACCCGCACTCGTTCGAGCTGCCCGATCAGGGGCGTTGAAAACAGCAATTGAGTCAGGCAGGGCGATGCGGCTGCCCGTGCTGATGTTCACAGGTGGGGCAATTCTTTCACCATTCATGTCGGAATGGCTCCTGACGATATTGTTTGGTTCGCGTTATGCGGATTCGGCCGAGACCCTCGATATCTTGGCCGTCAGTGCTATCCCGTTTTGTCTGGTAATGATCGCTGCACGATCATTGGTGGCGATGCATTCACAGCGGGTCGATCTTTTTGCTAACGCGATAGGCGTCGTGGTTTTTTTACTCGCAGGGTCATTGTGGATACCGGAGCACGGTGCGTGGGGAGCGGCGCTGGCACAGCTGCTTTCGTTTCTCTTTATGACGGTGGTTGAGCTCGGGTATATATCGAAAAAGGCCGCGGGCTGGACTGGCATGCGATCCCCGTCTACGGCGTCGGTATGCATGCTCGCTGCATCTTTATTTATGTGGAACCAGTAGTTCTTTCAATCTCTTAGTAATGGACAACAGGAATTATTGGGCGATAAGTGTATCTTCAGGTGGAACGGCTTTGTGATAAACAAGCACCTTCTTCAATTCAGATCCAATGAAATGAAGGCTGATCTGCGCCTATCTCCACGGCGCTGGCCGCAGCCGGTTGAGGCAAGGGTGCGCCCAAGAATATTGATGATCGGCATGCACCTCACAAGGACACGAGGCGGAATTAGCACGCTCATATCCGGCATTTTGAACTCGTCCGTCGCGCAGCAATTCAGTATCACATACATAGAAACGCAGGCTGAAGACTTTGGAAAAATACGAAAGATGGCTCTGGCCTTGGCGGCCGGATTTCGATTCATTTGTAATTCGATCACGACTTCGTACGAATTGACATACGTTCATCTCGGCAGCAATGCCAGTCTTTACCGTGAGTCGATGTATATCGCGCTGGCGAGGATATTACGGCAACGCGTAGTTGTTCATTTTCACGCCGGAGACATGGATCACTACTATTCACGTCAGCCTCGCTTGGGTCAACGCTTTATCTCATGGTCTTTGAAACGGTGCACGGATTTCATCGCGGTTTCTGAGGCATCTGCAACGCGATTGCGGAAGCATGCGCCAAACGCCGCGATCACCGTTATCCCAAACGCCATCAAGACATCCAGCTTTAGCGACAGAAAGCAGCTGCGATTTAAAGCAAGAGGTGAACCCGTTAGGGTGCTGTTCGTAGGAGCGATGGGCAAACTGAAAGGCGAACGCGATCTGATCGAAGCTCTCGCAATGGTGGATTGCGATTCCACGGCTCTCTCTGTCTCTCTGTTGGGTTACGGGTCCGATGGTATTCGTGATCTATGCACTCGGTCCGGCGTCGGCCAGTTGATAGACCATTTGGGTCCTGTTCCGGCCTCTGAGGGCATTAAATATTTTGAGCGAGCCGATATTTTCGTGTTACCCACGTACGCTGAGGCTATGCCAATATCGGTCATCGAGGCCATGGCGGCCGGTTTGCCGGTGATCACTACTAAGGTGGGCGGCATTCCTGAACTAATCGAGCACGGCGTCGACGGCTTTCTCGTCGAACCCGGGGATATCAAGTCAATCGCCGCAACGATCGAAACACTTATAAACGACAAACATCTGCGTCGTCAAGTCGGTCTCAGAGCACAGGACAAGGCACGAAAACAGATGGACATCTCGAGCTTTGAAGAGAAATTAAGCAGCTATCTCGCCGAACAATGTTGTAAAGGAGCCGGCGCATGACCAGTCCGCGACTAATAGTTAAGCGTACGATCAAATCGGCTGCTGCTAAGTTGAAAGGCCAGCTTTCTGCAGGGAAACACCTTCGGCGAGCCGTGCACGTATTCGCTTATCACCGCGTGGTGGCCGATCTCAAAAAAGCCGAGAGTGAATCCTTTTACGGCCTGGTAGTTTCTACCGAAACCTTCCGTCGGCATTGTGAGATCTTAAAGGCGTCATACAATGTTGTCTCACTGGAATCGGCCGTGAGCGTGCTCAAAGGAAAGCGACAAGCTCACCGCCCCCTCGCCGTGATCACATTCGACGACGGCTATTTAGATTTTTACGAGCAGGCCTTTCCAGTCCTAAAAGATCTGGGTCTACCGGCAACAATGTTTCTGCCAACGGAATGTATCGGAAGTGGCGTACCTCTCGCCCACGACCGGATATTCTGGCTCCTTAGAGAGGCCATGCGTATGCGAGTCCCGGTGGGAGCTGCATTAGAGCGCGCTTCGGTGCCAAGGACGGTCTCCCGGTCGTTCTCGAACGTAAGATATCTGCCGGCATTGACCGAAATGCTCGTTCACCTGCCGTCTGACGTACGCGAAAACGCCATTACAGGGATGGAGCGGATACTGCCGGATGCCAAAGTGTATCCTCCCGAATACCGTCTGCTGGATTGGCACCACATACTCGAAATGGCAGACGCTGGAGTTAGTTTCGGTGGGCACACTGCAAATCACGTTGTCCTGCCGCTTGAAAGCGAGAATGATTCGGAAACAGAGATCCTGCGCAGCAAAGCTGGTCTAGAAGCTCGTTTGGGACGGCCAGTAACATCCTTTGCGTATCCTAACGGCGAATACAACCCGACAGTTAGGCGGCTTGTAGCGAAAGCAGGTTACTCGATCGCGGTTACCACGCAAAAAAAAATCAACTATCCCGGGACTGACCCGCTGGCGATCGGGAGATTTAGTCTCTGCGAGGAATCAACCCGTGGGATAAAAGGAGTCTTTTCTCCGTCTGTTGCGGCATTAAGATTGGGCGTAATTTCGAGATCTGGCAATAGGAGAATTGGGTAATGCAGACACAAGTGATACTGGATGCTGTCAATAAGACCGCGTACGGCCGGCCAGACGTGGTGAAGTACTTCCGTACAATTGACGAGCTTCTCCCGCCTGAAAAAGTCATCTTTGAAAAACTATCGTCGCGGATCAGGGATTCAAAGATACTCGATCTCGGAGTCGGCGGTGGCCGAACGACCAAATATCTGCTGCAGCTGAGTGATGATTATACCGGCGTAGACTATGTAGCCGAATATGCAGCCGAAACTGCGAAGAAATATCCCGAAGCAAATATCCTATGCGGTGACGCGGCCGATCTACAGGTTCTCCAGGCAAACACTTTTGATTTTGTTCTGTTTTCATTCAATGGGATAGACGCGATCTCGCATGAACATCGGCTCAGGGCATTAAAAGAGGTCCATCGGGTCCTGAAACCTGGTGGTATGTTCATGTTTTCCTCTCACAATCGAGATTACAAGTACTTCAAAAAAATGCCATGGCAGCGGAAGCCTCATTTCAGTGTTGGGTATCTTACGTTCTTTCTTCATTGCCTGTTCTATTTGCCCAATCATTTGAGAATGAGAAAGCACCAGGTCTTTGCCGGGGACCATGCGATCGTCAATGACGGCGACCACAGGTTCTCCTTGCTTCTTTATTACATCAACATTGATAAACAGGTAGAGCAGCTTGCCAAAGCGGGCTTTTCAGACGTCGAGGCTTATGACATGAGCGGACAGATCGTGAAAAGCGACACCGCTTCTCACTGGATCTATTATCTTGCCACCAAGATCTGACGATTCACTTTTTATTGCCGCTGCGGTCAACGTCCGAATTCCGGCTCCAACGGCGCTGATATCGCGCCATCCGTGGCGACAGAGTCCTTTGGCGGTTTGCCGGTAACAAATCGTGCTTTCAGTCTAAGGCAGGGCCTCTCGAGCAGGTAAAATGAAAGCGCGGCACAGCTAATACTGACCAAAGATCCAACTACCAAAATGCCCCAAGGCGAGTCAGTCACGCGTTGCCGCACAACGATAAAGATGAGGTGATGCCAGAGGTACAGTCCGTAGGATATCCGACCGATCCAAACTAATGGTTTGTTGTTTGCCAGCCATGCCGGACGAGAGGTCACGGCGTAGGCGATGACGAATGCCGTGGACAGGTTGATAATGGGCAGACCGTATGCATAAATTGATGAATCCCACTTCAGAAACGCGATCGCGAAAAACAGACATATGCCCGCCGCCAGGGATAAATACCACTTGACCGGCGGCAGCCTACCCCACGAAAGACTCAGCCCAAGCAAACAACCCACCATCAGGCCGTCCGCATGAGTATCGAAACCATAAAAAACCCTAGAAACCTCGCCGGGCGTCGGGCCCCAAAGGTATAGCCGATTCACGGCGATGACCACCATTAATCCCGCGAAGACGTGGAATATCGCGGAGCGGGACATCTTCTTTGCTAAAAAGAAAACTAAAATCGGCGGGTAAAGAAGATAGAAGTGCTCTTCGATGGCGAGCGACCATGTGTGGCTGAGAGCGCCGAGATCCGAGTAACCCAATGCCAACGCAAAGTCCGAGACATAGAGCAGGGCATAAAGCATTGAAAAGGCGCTGTCCTTGAGCTCTCCACCCGATTTGGTTGCAATTATGTAGGCGCCGAAAACGCTGAGCAAAAGGGTGAGGGCCGGCATCAGGCGAAGGACCCGTCTGATAAAGAAGTTTTTTAGGCTGATGTGTCCATACTTTTCATGCTCCTGCCAAAGCAGCGTGGTTATGAGAAAACCCGAAAGTACGAAAAAAACATCAACACCGATCTGCCCGCCGTTAATCAACGGGCCACCAGCGTGGTGAAATAACACTAGAAGTATGGCAATACCCCGTAAACCATCCAGTTCAGGCAAATACCCGAAATGGAACTTTTGTGTTTCCATAGACAGCGCTGAGCTCGGAAAAACGAGGGGACACCTCGACTTAATCGATATCGAAACAAACATCTAAGGGCATAAACATTCCACAATCTCCACGCCGACAGTCCTGCCCTCTGACACGCTACAACGGTTTAAAATTGGAAATCCCCGCCGCTTGGCTGTTTAGAAATGCACAGCAGTAGTCTGGTATGTCCTGACCACCAGGGGGTTTGTATGAGTGTAGCCATTATTACGGGCTGTTCCGGCTTGATCGGCAGCGAAGCGACAAAGTTCTATCACGCGATGGGTTTCGATGTCATTGGCATTGACAACAACATGCGTGAGTATTTTTTTGGCAGTGATGGATCGATCGAGTGGAATACGCGCACATTGAAGCGGGAGCTGACTAATTTCACCTTCTTCAATGAAGACATCCGAAATCAGCAGGCAATGCGGAACATATTCCGCAACTATGGCAAGAACGTTTCAGTTGTCATTCATGCCGCTGCTCAACCCAGTCATGACTGGGCTGCAAAGGAGCCGCTGACAGATTTTAGCGTTAATGCCACGGGCACTTTGGTCCTTCTCGAAGCGGTCCGCGAATTTTGTCCTTCCGCTTCGTTCATTTTTACATCGACGAACAAGGTCTATGGCGATACGCCTAATTCGCTTCCCCTCGTGGAATTGGAAAAACGCTGGGAAATCGACGAGTCACATCCCTATTTTGAGCATGGCATTGATGAGTCGATGACAATTGACAGCTCAAAGCATAGTGTTTTCGGCGCGAGCAAAGTTGCGGCTGATGTGATGACACAAGAGTACGGCCGGTACTTTGGAATGAACACAGGCGTTTTCCGGGGCGGATGCCTTACGGGCCCGGCTCATTCGGGTGCCATGCTTCATGGATTCCTGGCATATCTGATCAAATGTGTCGTGTACGGCAGCCACTACACGATCTTCGGCTACAAGGGCAAGCAGGTTCGTGACAATATCCATTCGAATGATCTGGTTCGCGCGTTCTGGCAATTTTGCCAGGATCCAAAACCGGGCGCCGTGTACAACATGGGCGGAGCCCGACACAGCAATTGTTCGGTGCTCGAAGCCATCGATATCGCAGAAAAGGCAGCGGGCAGGCCATTAAGCTACAGTCTCTCCGACCAGGCACGCGAGGGCGACCACATCTGGTGGATCAGTGATGTACGCCGTTTCCAGCGCGATTATCCGGAGTGGGAACACCGTCATGATCTGAGATCTATCATCGAAGAGATGGTCGATGCTACAAAAGAAAAGTATGTAAAGGAGAGCCGCTACGAATTGGCGGCGGCATAGCTATCCATAATCAATGCTGAATCTCGGCAAGCAGAATATTCTTGGTGTAGGCGTCGACGCAGTCGATTACGACTACAGCATAGACCGGATCATTGCGGCCGCTTTCGATAAGCGTTCGTTTACGATCAGTGCTCTCGCGGTTCACGGCGTCATGACCGGTGCATTGGACCCCGTCCAGCGTTATCGCCTCAATGACCTCGATCTCGTTGTTCCCGATGGACAGCCTGTTCGATGGGCCATGAACTGGCTGTACGGCATTAAGCTTCCCGACCGTGTTTATGGGCCGACCCTTACGCTGAAAGTGTGTGAGCGTGCTGCTAAAGAGGGACTGGGTGTTTACCTTTATGGCAGCCAGCCGCCGGTATTGCGCAGTTTCGAGGCAAATCTAAAGAAAAAATTTCCGAACCTGATAATATCCGGCAGCCAACCGTCGCGTTTTCGCCAGATCTCCCCGGGTGAGCAAAGGGAGATCTCAAAAACTATCTGCGACAGCGGTGCCGCTATTGTCCTTGTGGGCCTCGGCTGCCCGCGTCAGGAAACCTGGGTATTTGAGAACCGTGAGCTGCTTCCCATGCCATTACTCGCCGTTGGAGCTGCATTCGATTTCCATGCGGGAAATGTTTCCCAAGCGCCGGCCTGGCTGCAGGAACGCGGGCTTGAATGGTTCTACCGGCTCCTCCAGGAGCCAGGACGCCTTTGGAAGCGTTACGCGTATACCAATCCTCTCTATCTACTACTCCTTTTCCTGCAGCTTATAAGGCTGCACACACGCGCGCTCGAAGATAACGTTTCACCGCAAGGTCAGATCCGTTTTGGTTGAAAGAGATGACCTATGCTCGGAACGGCGACAAAAAACTCGGCAAAGCCATGTATTCATTTAAGGATCTTGACCGGTCTTATACTTGCTCTGTTTCCGCACTTTGTTTCTGCTTGCAAGGTAACGGCGACAAGTGGTGACTTTGATCTCCGGTCTCGATCAAAAGCCGCCAGAAACCAGCAGGCCTTGGCGGATGCGTCAAAAAACATCGAGAAATATCGAAAGGGTGGGGTACGCCTCATCATAATCGACGGACAAGGCAGACCAGCCGCGATCTCGAAGGTTCGCATCAAGCAGGCCACGCACGATTTTGCATTTGGCTGTTATTTAAAGATCGACGACCTCCCGCCGGACAAGCTTCAATCGTATAAAAACTATTTCGGTCGGCTATTCAACTATGCCGTGGTCGGCAACTACTGGAATTTTGTCGAAGGAGCCGAGGGGGTCGAAAACACGTCCTGGGTGGATCGCGAGACAGCTCTGGCACTTGAGCTCGGTAGCCGTGTTCAAGGCGCGCCGGTACTTTGGGGCACGAATGAGGCCGGCAGTCCACGATGGCTGCCTCAGACCAGATCAGCTTTGCTGCCGATCCTGGAAAAGCGGGTGAGATCAACGGTTTCCCGTTGGACAAATGCCGTAGGGGATTGGGAAATAATAAATGAACCCCTTTCTCCTACAGAAGATGTTTTCGCGAAAGTGGCGGGTGAGGATTACATTTCGTCGGCATTTACATGGGCACGCCAATCAGCACCCGACAAACGCCTCATCCTCAACGAATACGGCGTGTTCGGCTCGATCGATACGAACAACTACAACCGCGATAAATATTACCAGCTGGCTCGAACCCTGCTCGAGAAAGGAACGCCCATCGATGTCATCGGCATCCAGGCTCATGCCAAAGGCGAGTGGTACGAGCCGGCGAATGTGGCTGACGAGCTCAATAGATATGCATCGCTCGGTAAGCCCCTGCAGATAACCGAGTTCAGCGCGCAGACTCTCGATTATGACGACCGCGTTACGCCGGCCCCCATTTATGGTTCGTATCGCAGCGGCGTCTGGAGCCAGGAAAAGCAGGCAGAGTTTTACCGCGAGTTCTATACGATCAGCTTTGGCAACCCGCAGGTTGAGGCGATCGTCACTTGGGGCCTTGATGATGAGCGGGCCTGGCTGCCGGGTATTGGGCTCCTGGATGCCGCCGGCAACCCGAAGGCGTCGTATGCAATGCTCGACAAACTCATCAATCAGGACTGGAAAACCTCGGTAAAAGGTACTACAAACAACCTCGGCCAATTGGATTTCCGCGGCTTTTTTGGAAAGTACCAAGTCGAGGTCGAGACCTCGTCGAAGCAAACAAAGGTATTTACGTTTGTTTTGGAGAAAGGAAAAACAAACGAATGGACAGTTCGGCTCACCTGACATGATCGAGACTAAAATTGTTTCGGGCGGCCATGAAGCCGTTGCTGCTTTGGCAGAGGAATGGACCCGTCTCTTGGACGAGAATGGCCAGCACGACCCTTTCTCCCGGCCCGAGTGGTTTGCCGCGTTCGCAAAAAACTTTGAGGCATTTGATCTGCTCACGGTTCGGATCGATGGCTCTCTGCGGGCTGTTCTTCCCATAGCCAGACGTCGAGAGGCCATCCATGGTCTTCCGGTTCGGAAAGCTTATGGTGCGTTTAACTTGAATACGCCGCGATTTGACCTCATCCACTCCGGCAAGGAGTCCGAGCGGCCCCTGATCGCGAAGGCCTTGTGGGACCATCTAAAACTCACCGGCGAGTGGGATGTACTCGAATTTCGACTCGTGAAAAGAGATAGCTGGCTCAGCGATCTACTGGAACTCGCACGCAAAGAGAAACACCTGACCGGGATATGGCAAATGGACGCAGCCCCCTTTGTTGACGTGCCCCCGCTCCAAAGCGATCCGGCCTCTTCGCTCGAGAGTTTTTTTACCGGTGCGCGCAAACATCTTGGCAAAGAGCTCGCTCGTCGTCTGAGGCGTCTGAACGAGATGGGTCATGTTGAGTTCGTCACGGCAACAGGTTTCGAGTCTGACCTTATCGAACGATACCTCGAACTCGAAAACCGGGGTTGGAAGGGCCGTATCGGCACTGCAGCGGTCTGCGACTCGAGAGCTGCGGGGCTCCACCAGGATTTTGCAAAGTCGATGGCGAATAATGATTCATTGCTCGTCTACGAATTAAAGCTCGATGGCACCACGATCGCCATGAGCATTAACATTCGTTCCGGTCCTAAGACCATCCACTGGAAGACCTCCTATGACGAATCATTTGCAAAGTATTCGCCCGGAAACCTGTTGTTCAAAAAGCTTCTGGAGGATTGCATTTCAGCCGGTTCCTCCGAGATCGATTTCCTCAGCCCGTCGACTCCTAATAAGAGATTCTGGGCTACAGGTGAGCGTGAACACGTAGCGTTTTATATCTTTCAGCGCGGTGTTTTGGGTGCTCTTGCGTTCAGATGGACATTTTCAGTTGTCAACCGCCTGCGAAAGTATAAGGCCAGCCAGCCAAAACCTTCGGTTAAGGCGAGACGACCCACACAAATCCTGGATCACGTCCGCGCGTGGAAGAGTCGCTCCATTGATCGTCTACCTACATTCAAAGAGCACACCGCTGACGGCCAGCCCGCAACCGAGTAATGCAGCGTCCTGGCTGATCTGAGCAATGCATAGAATTTCAATTCAAGCGGTAACTGATCCAACTGCCCTCGCGGACCTGAAACTGCAGTGGCAAGAGCTTTATACCGCGTCCGGCGGCTCGCCCTTTCTTTCATGGGAATGGCAGACGGCGTGGCACCGCTCATTTGGCGCGGACAAGTCACCGTTGGTACTCAAGACGTACGATGCAGACCGCCTTATCGGAATCTTTCCTCTTTTGACCACTCAAAAGAATGTCCTGGGAACGAACCTCAAACGTATCGGGTTCATCGGTGAGGATGTCGGCGGCGCCGATTATCTTGATGTGATCGCACGCCCGGAACACGTGAGCGAGGTTTTACGTTCGAACATCGAGTTCCTTTATCACCAGAATGATTTCGACATCCTGTGCCTGGACAGCCTAAGTTCAGACTCAGAAACCTCTGCTGCGCTTGGCAATGTCAAAGAACTGTTGGAGGACCCCCGTCTTCACTTTGCTCAGACGAGAGGCCAGGTTTGCCCGATGATCGATCTCGACGCCGGCTGGCCCGCTGTCTTGTCGCAAAGCAGACGCTCAAGCAATTTCAAACGCAAACTCAAGCGGCTGCAGAAGATGTCGGGGTTTGAATTTCGATCGATCACGGCCGCCAGCGAGCTGCCGGCTGCTTTCGAAATTTTTCTCGAGCTCCATGAAAAACGCTGGTCGCGTGAGGGTGGCTCTGAATTGAGCGGCCATCCCGATCTCATTTCCTTTCACCGCGACGTTGTAAAGTCGATGGCTGACACCGGCTTGCTGCGTTTTGATCAGCTCTGGGTCGAGGGTGGATGCCGCAGCTCCTCCTATGCTTTCGACAACGGCCACACTCTCTTCTATTACAATGCCGGCTATGACCCCGACTGGGCCCCCTTTAGTGTGGGGATGGTGCTGACCGGGCTCTCCATACAGAGTGCGGTGGAGCGCGGCAATCGCGTCTATGATTTTCTTCGCGGGGAAGAGGCATATAAGTTTGATTGGGCCAATGCGAGCCGACAACTCGTGAGAGCAACCCTGCGGCGAAACACCCTGCCTGCTCTGATGAGCTCGGGCATCGGCTATCTGGACAGAACCGGAAGGAAGCTTTCAGGGTCCATCCTGCCCACGCAAACCGCGGAAACACTAAGGAGCTGGCGCCGTCGGCGCAAGCGGAGCCGTCGCTCGCTGCCCGCGCCCGAGTCGACCCTGTCACAGGCCTATGAGTGAGACCCTTTCCATCGTCATCATTGGCCGAAACGAGGAAAAAAGTATCTGCGCCTGTATCGACGCTGCCCGCGCTGCCGCGGCTCGCGTCGGCGGGGCCGAGATCGTTTTTGTTGATTCGGCCTCGACGGACAAAACGGTCGACGTGGTCAGCTCGCTTGGCGTCGATGTCTTGCAACTGCCCGCGGAATTGCGTCGATGCCCCTCGGCCGGCAGGTTTGCGGGCTTCAGCCGCGTTTCGGGCGATTTTATTCTCTTTCTCGACGCCGACACCCGCATCTACCCTGACTTTTTGCCCGCGGCTCTCGATCACCTTCGCAGCCATCCCGATGTGGCCGGTGTTAACGGCAGAATTGATGATCTGGACGAAAACGGCCACGTTATCGCGGGCTATGAAGATCGCTTCGATGACCTCACGGACGTAAAATGGCTCCGCGGTCCGAGCTGCCTTTACAGACGAAAAGCTCTTCTGGAGGTCGGGTCGTTCAACCCCCAGATCGCTATGGAAGAAGAGGCCGAGCTCGGCCTGCGAATCGTAAACGCGGGCTGGCGGCTTCATTTGCTGGCGATACCGATGTCTTGCCATACGCGTTGCTTTCACGTTCATACGTTTCGGGGGATGATCTCAACATTTCGCCGCGATATATCCGCTGGACGCCTCGGTGAGATCACGCGAACGGTCGCGTATGCTTTTCGTGCGGGTAACGGCATCGAATTCTGCTGGCTGAGACTCAAAACGACCATTGTTTTTGCTGCCTGGGCTTTTGCCACCGTGCTGGTGTTTCTGCTCCCGCTTCCCTTTCCGACCCTGCCGACAGTTCTCGCGTTAGCCGGGCTCGGCCTGCTCGCGATCTTTGCAAAAAAGCGAGACGTGCGGCAAACACTACTTTTTGTCCCGAACAAGATCCTGTGTCTGGTTGATATCTGTTCGGGATTTCACAAGATCGGTCGGGCGAATGACGGCCTTCTCCGGGCTCCGATCGTGGGTAAAACTGTCCAGTGATAACCCCCCAGCAAGGCGGCTCCCGACGTCTCGATAGCGTTTCAAACAACTTCTTAGAACACATAGACTCTCCCTCTTTCTTGTTTGCACATGCGGACGGCGATGGAGACGGCGTCGATCTGGTCGTCGTGGGTGCCTGAGGGGAAGGTGCAGGCTTCGTCGATGAAGTCGCGGTTCCACGGGCCGCGGATCAGAAAGACCTTTCCTTCCTCGGCAAGTGCTATCCAGGGCAGGGCACGGCTGATCTTGTTGCCCGTGACCTTTACGCCGCGGAGCATCTGGCCTCGAATATTGCGTTCTCTTCGCAGGTCCTGAACTACCGCGGTCCCGTTTGCCGCCAGCTCAACGCCGTGCTCGGTGTCCTGTTCCGCAATGATGCGTCCGAGGATGTACTTTCGCTGTGCCGGGTACTCTATTCGAGCACGAAAGCCTCCGTCGATGTACAGATTGCCCTCCTTGTCATAGGCCGCTCGCAGGGACGCGGTGTAGTCGGAGTCGGCACCGCCGGATATGCCGAGGTCGTAGCCTCGTTTCCACCTCAGATTTGGAGGAGCTGTGGTCAGAATGTTCCTGAACCACTCTCTTTTGAAGAGACCTCCCTGCGAAGGCACCGGTCTTTGCTGGTAAAGAGCGGAGAATGAATATGTACCGAGCTTTCGTCTGAGGCGTTCGAGAGTGTCGACGTCGAACCTCTCGGGGCAGAGAGCTTCGCCGGGTGAGCGACCCAGAGGATCGGTTGGAACGCGGGCATCCATGCCCGCATCGCCGCCGGCGGCGGCGGAAACGGTGACGCCCGTCTCTGGTGCCCCATCACGAGTGGAGGACATCGCCGCGCCACCCGCTGACGCAGGTGGTACTGACAAGGCATCGTCCGCTCTCGGCCTCCCGTCTCCTGTCTCTTGTCTGGTTGAGCCACCCGCTGACGCAGGTGGTACTGACAAGATGTCGTCCTCTCTGCGTCTCTGCGTCTCGGCGGTGAGATCTCTTGTCTCGGCAAGGGCGGGCAGGTCGATGATGTCCCAGTGCTCGCCGCCGTCGTGCATCTCGCGGATGAGGCGGCCGGCGAGGTCGTCTTCGTGCCAGCGGGTCTGGATCAGGATGATCGCACCTTTGGGCTCGAGGCGTGTGTAGAGATCGTCGTTGAACCATTCGTAGAGGTTGTCCCGGAAGGTCTGGGACTCGGCCTCTGCACGGCTTTTGACGGGGTCGTCCACCACGATCAGGCTTGCTCCGAAGCCCGTCACTCCGGAACCCACTCCTACGGCACGAAGACCGCCGCCCTGAGAAGTCTCCCACTCGGCCTCGGAGTTGGCACGGCGGGAGGGGAAAGTTGGCGAAGTTACAGAGTTTCGCGAAGTTACAGAGTTAGGAGAAGAAGTTGCGGAGTTACAGGAGTTGCAGGCCCCATGCAC
>JBHENG010000033.1:26813-27594 GCA_046262195.1 Pyrinomonadaceae bacterium
AAACGGTTCGCGAGGCGCTGGTTGTAGCTGCCGAGGATGACGTTGAGCTTTGGGTCGCGTGCCATTCTCCAGGCGGTGTAGCGGACCGTGACAAGCTCGCTCTTACCGTGCCTCGGCGGCAGGAAGATCATCAGCCGTTTGCATTGGCCAGATGTGACCAGCTTGAGGCGTTTGTAGATGTAACGCTGGTGCTTCCATGTCCACTTCATCGAAGGCGAGACCTGTTTGAGCCATGCGGAAAACGAAGTTACGGAGTTACGGGAAGTTACGGAAGTTACAGAGTTAGGAAAAGAGGTTGCGGAGTTGTCGGAATTAGCGGAAGTTGGCGAGTCAAACGAGGAGCCAGCGACGGCTCCTTGTCTCACGTCTCCTGCCTCATGTCTCTGAAAATGTCTCCGAATGCTGAACCCGCGTCTCTTGCGCAGGCCCGACCGTCAGGGAGGGCGGTACGCGGGCGTTGGTCGGAACGCGAGCGTGGGCGGCGGAGTCGGAGTCGTTTGCGTCAGTGTTCTCTTGTGTGTACCGCCCTCCCTCACGGTCGGGCCTCTGCATTGGCGCGGGTGGTACTGACAAGATGTCGTCGGCTCCTTGTCTCCTGTTTCTTGTCTCTTGCGCAGGCCCGACCGTGAGGGAGGGCGGTACGCGGGCGTTGGTAGGAACGCGAGCGTGGGCGGCGGAGTCGGAGTTGTTTGCGTCGGTGTTCTCTTGTGTGTACCGCCCTCCCTCACGGTCGGGCCTCTGCATTGACGCAATTCGTACTGACAAGATGTCGTCCGCGGCG
>JBHENG010000034.1:0-27574 GCA_046262195.1 Pyrinomonadaceae bacterium
GTTGAGAAGACCTCGATCGCGGTCTCAGCGGAATCGGCCGTAAAAACCTTATACCCCGCCTGCTCGAGAAGCTGACGAAGGATTACACGCATTAGCTGTTCATCTTCGACGACCAGGACGTGTTCGTTTGCCATACCAAGGAAGAAAAAAATGCCGAAAACCTAGTTTAACACACACATTTCAGCGTTCATTCAGATTCGTGTTAGCATCAAACTAACTTCTTCTGTGTGATCCCATGCGGCTTAATAGATTGATCGTCCCAATTGTGAGCGCCCTCGCCCTATCGATCACCACGCCCGCCCAGCAGACCAATCCGGTTGAGCGGCAGGTAGCAAATCCGATAACAGACACACCGAACATCAATCCGATAGCGGCCGAGCGGAGCATCGCCGCACCCCGGGTTGTCAAAAAGCCAACCGTCGAGCCGGAGGGCGGCGATGGCGAAGTTGTAGTATATTCCGATAGGAATTCTGTCGAGGGCGTTGGGCAAAAACCGGGCGCTCGTGTAGTCCGCCACGCCGGCAATGTGGATGTGCGTTACGGTATCTACCGACTGCAGGCCAACGAGATTGTTATCGACGAGGCCAAGTCGACAATCACGGCAAAGGGAAGTGTCGTTTTTGACCAGGGCGACGACCAGCGTATAACCGGAGCTTCCGCTGTATGGAATTACAAAACAAAGCTGGGCAGTTTTGAGGACACCACCGGATTCACCAACCAGACCAACGACGGTACGGTGATCTATTTTATTGCGGAGCGCGTCGAAAGGGTCTCTCTAGATGAGATCGTCGTCATCAAAGGCAAGTTTACCGCTTGTGAGGAGGCCGTTCCGAAATGGAGCTTTACAGCGGACCGGGCAACCATCAAAACAAATGACCGCCTCCGGCTTAAGAATGCAAGGTTCAGGGTCAAGGACATCCCGATCGCTGTCTTGCCGTTCGCCTCGATCCCGATCAAGCAAAAGGACCGAAGCTCTGGTTTCCTGACGCCGAGTATCGCATACTCAGGGCGTAAGGGCCTGCGCATCTCGACTGCCTATTATCAGACTCTTGGGGAGTCTGCAGACATAACCCTTCGCGGCGATCTTTTCAGCGAGCGAGGATTTGGTTACGGATTTGATCTCCGAACGCGTGCAAATTCACGCTCATATTTCAATTTAGGTCTTTATGCTGTCAAGGACCGGGTGCTGGGTCCGAACCCGGATGCTGCTCATCCCGACCAGGGAGGCTCGATCCTTTACGCCGACGGGGTTCATTATTTTCCAAATGGGTTTACAGCAGCGGCTGACATCCGGTTAACGTCCAGCCTCGCATTCCGACAGGAGTTCTCAGACGGGGTTCAGCAGATAATCTCGCCCATCGAGGTGTCGCAGGCTTTTATCAACAAGAGCTGGGGTGACTATACACTAAACCTGCTGGCGAGGTCGCAGGTTATCTCGATACCTAATGTTCGCGAAAAAACACGCAATTTGCCAAGTGTAAACTTTGACAAACGACCGTCGATGTTTTCGTTTCTTGATGGAGTTTACTTCTCGTTCAAATCCAGTTTGGAGGGAGTATCGCGACGCGAAGAGGTGGACGACATCTCACTCTATCGACAAATGGCCGGTACAGACCCCGTGGTCACGCCCTCGCTGGCTCAACGCATCGACATGTATCCTCAGGTGATGATTCCGTTCCATACAAAGTTTTTCAATTTCACAGCGACCGGGTCGGCCCGTGTAACTTATTACTCGAACTCTTTCAACAATAGGCGGCAGGTGGTGGGCGACGACGTGATCCGTAAGTACGGAGAATTCACCTTCGATGTGCGGCCCGTGGCGTTAGCAAAGAACTATTACGGCAAGAACAATGAGTTTCGTTTTCGTCACGTTATAGAGCCCTTTCTTACGTACAGACTCGTAAAAGGCGTCGATAATTTCAACCGCATCATTCGCTTTGACTATGTCGACACCGTCTCGAACACGAACGAGATCGAGTTTGGCGTCACAAACCGATTTTACACACGCAGATATGCCGAGGCTGTGACTCCTGAGGCCCAGAGACGTCTACAGGCAGGGTTCACATCAACGGCGGTCGTTTCTGCTGTTGCCGGCAATACTGCTTCGACCACTATCCAACCGTACGAGGTCTTTACCCTCACCATCAGAGGAAAATACTTTTTTGACAAGACTTTCGGTGGGGCTTTAATTCCTGGGCGCCGAAATCAGATAGAGCCGATCACGGCCCTCAGTTTTTACACCTTTGGCGGCGTACCACGAAACTGGTCGCCACTCAATGTCGATGCGACATATCGACCTCTAAAAACCGTATTTTTTAACTCACGACTGGATTATGGTCTGCAGGGCGGCGGACTACGCGCGGTCTCGGCCACGTTTGGATACGAATCGTCACTGCTAAAGCTCTTTCAGACGTTTTATTACACGCGCGCGGTCACTCTCATTCCGTCGCTCGCTCAGCACGCAAATATCGAGGGGAAGGAACCGGGCACGCTGCGAGGGTCGCAATGGAGCCCCGCGATTTTTCTCGGAAATCGGGACCGCGGCCTCTATGGTGGCGTATCCCTGTTTTTCGACTTCCAGAACCGCCGTGAGGCCCGCCAGACACCTCTCATCAGCTCGCTCGTTACGCTCGGCTACAGCTACAACTGCTGCTCGGTTGCCCTCCAGTACTACACCTTTAACGTCGGCGTTCGAAAAGAAAACCGGATGGCGTTCAGCTTTAGATTGAACGGCATAGGAGCCTTCGGGACTGAACAATTCGGACAGGGGTTGCGATGATCGGGCCGCTATATTGAGCGCTGCGGTGAGCGCGGTTGAAGTTTGCCCAAACGCGTGAATTAGCTGATAATAACCGGGAAACAAAACATTGTTTTATTCCGCGCTCCCGTTAATGGCTGAAGAACGAACGATCACCCCCGAAGCGTTCCGGCTTCTCTTGGATTGGCTAGATTCGGACGAAGAGCTCGCTGCCGAAAGGTACGAATCGATCCGGCACGGCCTTATCCGGGTGTTTGCCGGCCGCGGATGCTTTGATGCCGAGGAGCTCGCAGATCTGACCATCGACCGCGTCACGCTAAAAGTCCACAACGTCATTGGCGATTACACGGGCGACCCCGCTAGATATTTTTACGGAGTAGCGCAGAACGTTTACCTCGAATGGCTCAGGGGCCACAAGCGATCGCGTGAAAGCGAGTTCTTCGTGGCCTCAAAGTCGGCCGGTAATGAGCAGCGTGAGACGGAGTATCGCTGCCTTGAGCGATGCCTGGAAGGGCTGGAGCCGAAAGCACGCGAGATCATCGTCGACTATTACCGCAACGAAAAGCAGGAAAAGATAAAGGGCCGCCGGCGACTGGCCGCGGACCTTGGCATCACTGTCGGCGCATTGCAGATCAAGACAAGCCGCATTAGAGAGCGGTTGCTCGCCTGCGTCAGAAAATGTATGGATGAAAAATAATATGAAAGGTTTCCGCTTTTTTTGACATAAGTATATGGAACAGGGCAAATCTGAAATGAACAACTTAATCGGAGATCCCAACTTGCTCCGAGATTATCTATTAGGAAATGTAGTAGATGAGGGTGTTCGGACTCAGATAGAAGAACGATTGATAACCGACGAAGATTTCGCTCTCGCGATCGAGGCGGTGGAGAGCGACCTCATGGAGGCCTATCTCGATCATGAATTCGGCAGCCGTGAAGAAAAACGTTTTGAACGATTTTTCCTGACATCGCCCACCCGTCAGCGTCAGTTACGCTTGACGGAAAATTTACGCGAGTTTTCGGCTTCGGCCGGAAAACGCATCCCACCCGCAAAACGCAGCCTGTACGACCGGTTTCCTACCAGTTCGACACAGTGGCTGCGTTTTGCGGCTCTGGCCTTAGTTGTTTTCGGCAGCGTCGTCGCTATCTGGTACGGGGCATTTCGCCGTACAGATGCCGATAAGGGGCTTGCCTACCTCCGGGAGGCTTATCGTGGACAGCGACTGTTCGAGCCGCGTTTCACCGTCTTAAGTGAATACGCACCGATATCAGATACCCGCGGTACCCAGAAGAACGTGTCGGACCCGGAAGCTAGACGACGGGCAGAGCAGTACATGTTCTACTCAACCCAGGATTCGTCGGACCCGAGGGCCCACCAGGGGCTGGCGCTCATCTATATAGCCGATAAAAAGCACGATCAGGCCGTGCACGAGCTCAATCTCGCTGCGGCAGCCTCGCCCAACAATGCTGCCGTACAGAGCGACGCAGGAGCAGCTTATTTAACAATAGCAAGATCATTAGACCGGGAGAAGGACGCAGACCGATTTTTTGAATTGGTCGACATAAGCTTGAGGCAACTCGATCGCGCTGTCGAGCTCGCCCCCAAATTGCCCGAGGCCCATTTTAACAGGGCCCTTGCCCTCGAGGCCGCCCACAGTCACGACCTCGCGGCAAAGGCGTGGGCCGAGTACCTCGAGCTTGACCCGAGCTCGAAGTGGGCCGACGAGGCGAGACAGCATTTAAAGACCCTGCAGGATACGACCCCCCGCGAGCGCTCCGCCGAACAGCTCGAAGCGGATTATCTTGAGGCGATCAGGCAGGGAAACGAGGGGGCCGCGACGCAGCTTTTGAACGCCAATCGCGAGCTTATACGCGAAAAGTATCTGCCTCAACGCCTGGCAATGTCCTATCTGAGGGCGCCCGACGAGAGACGGGATGAGCTGCTCAAGGCTCTGCGATACACCGGTGAACTTGAACTGAAACTAACGGGCGACCCATTTGCAAATGAGATCGCCCGTTTTTATTCGACGCTGCCCGATGTCGAGGCTGAAATTTTGCGACAGGCACATGCCGATTTCGTTCTCGGCTCACAGGAATGTCTGGATCAACGGTGGCCTAAAGCACTAGGGTCGTTCCAAAAAGCACACGCCGGATTTGAAAAGGTCGGCGATCGGTGGGAGGCAGCCTTGGCGGCCTATTTTATTGGTTATAGTCAAATAAGCGACAAAAAGGTCGCCGAAGGCATCGTGCAGCTTGAAAAACTCACTCTTTTTGCGCGTTCCGGCGGGTATCTATGGCTTGAGTCCTCGGCTTTGTACTGGCTGGGTGGGGGCACCACTAAACTGAGCTACCATACGAAAGCGCGGCAGTATTTCGAACGGGCTCTTACTATTTCTGAGCGACTAAACGATTCCTACGCCGTCCAACGAAATTTGCTGGGATTAGCGCGGCTGAGCTCACTTGGCGGTCTGCGCAGACAAGCGCTCGGGTATGTCCTTCGAATACTTCGCGAATCGAGCGGGCGCGAGGTCAGTTTTCGTCAGCGTTACCGTAGCCTGGGAGCGGTATTTACCCTGCTGTCCAACCTCAACCTTGACCATATCGCGCGTATAGTCGCACTCGAGGCAGTGTCTGCCGCAGAGGTCTCGGGCGATCAAATGAACTTAGCTCGGGCACCCGCCGATGCGGGTATTGCATTTACCCAGCTGGGTGAGTTCGAGGAGGCCGGGAAATGGCTGGAAAGGGCGGGTGAACAAGCTCGCGCGATAGCCGATGAGAAACTCAGAACTCAGATGATCGCCTATTCGGATCTCAGGATGGGAGATCTTGAACGGAAGCGAGGTCATTTCGCTGAATCTGAAGCGTTTTACGAAAGGGCTATTCAGTATTATGAAACTGCGGCCTTGCCGTCACATCTCGCTGACGCGCACAAGGGGCGATTGCTCGCCGCGATAGCCGCAGGGCACGAAGAGTCAATCGACGGACAGATCAGAGAAAATATCCGGATCGCCGAAAACTATCGGAAAACTATACTTGAGGAACAAGAACGCTCCGGCTTTTTTGATTCAAGTGAAAGCGTATATGAGATTGCCGCTGATTTTGAATATAGGCGCGGCAATATGGAACGCTCGTACGATTACGCAGAAACATTCAGCTCCCGCTCCCTGCTCGATTGGCTCCAGAAAGGGGCCATGGTCGCGCAAGATGCAAATGCGAAAAAAATACTTCTTAGTGACGAGGCTCAGCCGTTAGGGCTTACTGAGATACGAGTCCGCATGCCGGTGGGCACTCAAGTTTTGCAATACTCGGTTCTGGACGACAAAGTGCTCATCTGGCTGGTTTCCAGGCAGAAGTTTATTGTTCGTGCGGTTCCGATCGAGAGAGATCGACTGGGAACGGTCGTTTCACATTTCACAGGTCTTGTCAGTCGTAGCGATACGAGATCTCAATCCGAGATCGCGACCGCGGCCCGCGAGCTGTACGATCTCTTGATAGCCCCGGTACGGAGCGAGATCGATGCCGATAAAGAGATCTGTCTGGTACCGAGCAAGATGCTCTATACGTTGCCGTTCGCCGCATTGGTGTCTCCCGCCGGCAAGCCTCTCATTGCTGACTTCGACCTTATCTATTCGCCGAGTGCAAACGTCTTTCTGCATTGTTCGGCGGCCGCGGCCGGCAAGGCACCAGTCAGCGACGAGAGGCTGTTGGCGATCGGAAACCCGGCTTTTGACCGACGAACGTTCGATAGCCTGCCAGACCTTCCTGCGGCTGAAGCCGAGGCCAAGACTGCCGCGTCTTTTTATTCACCTCGATCGAAGACCATCAAAGGTCCCGCTGCTACTAAATCGGCGGTACTCAATGCCATGCCAGGGGCTGATGTAATTCACTTCGCAAGCCATTACGTAGTAACACCAGAGCTCCCGATATCGTCCTACCTGCTCCTCGCTAAAAACGGAGGTGAGGCAGAGAACAGCATGCTGACAAATGTCGAGCTGGCGGGAAAAAAACTCCCGCGGACCAGGGTCGTGGTGCTCGCCGCCTGCCGGTCGGGGGTTGAAGCTTATTCAAACAGTGAGGGCCTTGTTGGATTGTCTCGAACGCTGCTGGCCGCGGGTGTGCCCTTGGTGGTTGGCAGCCTGTGGAATGTCGACTCGGAAGCGACCAGCGAATTGATGAGCCGATTTCACCGTTTCCGACGGGAAAAGCTGTCCACGGCGAGGGCGCTGCGCCGCGCCCAGCTCGAGCTATTTAATGACGGGCCCGGCCGTTACAATTCTCCCTACTACTGGTCCGCCTTCGCCTTATTTGGTGGCCACGCTGACTTTTGATACTTAGAAAAAGGAGATAGACACACATGTCAATGCAGGTAGAAATCCACATTCGCGGCCTCGCGATCTGTTATGAAAAGGGTCTGCGATTTCAGTCGACGTTTGTCTGCGATGCCAGCCACCCGTTGGTCCTGTCTTACCCGGGAGGGCAGCCCGTACCGCTGCATGTCGATGGTTCGGACCGGGAGATGACCTTTTCGGCCTCGGGACTGCCTGCGGACGGTGGGCGGCTACCCGGCAACGGTTATGAAAAGATCTTTAATATGGCCGGGGCGTATGCGCACGGACCGGGCATGCTGGTCGAGAAACGATCCGGAAAAACTGACGTGGTCGTTATGAAACTGTCAAACGCCCGCGTCGGCACCTATAAAGCTACAGATCGCGATTATTACGTTCAGAATGCGGACCACATTGGTGCACCAGCGCGCATCATCCCGCCTGTAGCCAAGGTGATAATGGCAACCTTTGACGTGACCGGCGATCTAACCATGAATGTGCGCGGGCTGAGCGGCGTCTCCCGCGATTTTGCCATTACCTTTCCTTATCAGGACGGCGGTTCGCTTTTGCTGGATTTTAATAACGACTGCGATTCAGCTTCCGCCCATAATGATTTCGTCCATTACTACGACATTGTGGCCGACCGCGCCGGAATGAGGTTCGTAGCAGGCCAGGTCCGCGGTTCTTACGCGGATGACATCATCCGCGACTCACAGCGGATGACGGGAACCGTCTTTTCGCCGGAACATGGAAACTGCGACCCTGTCATCGTGGATCCGCCACCACCACCGCCACCGCCAGATCCACCGATCGGTCCGTAAACCGAGGGCAAATTGCAACGCAAAACAGAGCGCGGTGCTAAAAAGGCCGCGCTCTGTCTGCGTTTGTCGAACAAATATCCGGCTTGTAATGTCAGCTAATGTACGTGGTCATACAACGGGTGGACCATATGTGTAATAATCTACCCCGGTTATTCTCCCTACAATATCGTCAGAAATAAAGGCTAAAGAGCCGAGCCATCCCGAAGACCTGGCTTATTATGACTAAAAGCCCGCGACCCCGTCACCGATTCCGCAAAACTCGCTGCCATCGTCGAATCCTCCGGCCATGCCATTATTAGCAAAGACCTCAACGGCGTCATTACCAGCTGGAATTGCGGCGCACAGCTTCTTTTCGGCTACACCGCTGATGAGGCCGTTGGACAGTCGGTTACGATGCTGATGCCACCGGATCGCGTCAACGAGGAGCCGTGCATCCTGGCGCGCATCCGCCGCGGCGAGACCGTAGATCATTACGAAACTATCCGGCGGCGCAAGGACGGCACGCTGCTTGACATATCGCTCACCGTCTCGCCGATCTATGATGATGGTGGCCACATCGTCGGCGCGTCAAAGATCGCTCGCGACGTTACGAGCCGTAAACTGGCCGAGGCAGAACTCGCGAAGCTTGGTACCAACGTCGAATCCTCGAGCGCTGCCACCATCAGCAAGGACCTCAACGGTGTTATCACTAGCTGGAATAGCGGCGCCGAGGCGATCTTTGGCTACACGGCCGACGAGGCGATGGGCCACCCCGTCACGATGCTGATGCCCGAGGAGCGGTACGACAAGAGCCCGGTATCTTAGCCCGTATACGCAGGGGCGATAAGATAGACCATTACGAGACCATACGTCGCCAACAAGGACCGGCGCCTGCTGAACATTTTGATCCCGCGATCAGACGCCCTTGAAGGGTGGGTTATTCATCGCGATTGACGTGCCTGTCAGTACCACCTTCGTAAGCGCGTGGCCCAATTTTAGAGGCTCCCGTGCCGAAGCCCCAACAGTGGGACTACCGCCTAGGGCCGTCGCCACTGCTCGTACAGAGCTCCTTCATTGAGGGTGCCTCTGCATTCATACTTCATCATTGACTTGGTCTTCTCATAGGGAGTGTAAGCCCACACTGAGGCACTATCCGCTAGTCGTCCACTCAGTTCCCGCACTTGATAGGCTGCCACTACTCCGCCTCGATACTTGATTACTGGACCAAGCGTAAAAATGTCGGTGATGATGTTTGACCTTTTTGACTGATTCGCTCCACTAGCGGATACTTTGAACTGGAACCAATATGATCGTGGTCGGGCAGGGCGTACAGCAGAGGCTTTCTTGTCATGCCGGTTCCAAAGCTTGTAAAGCGCTTCGGTTCTTAGTTGATCAAACAGAAAACCACCCTTCGTTTCGCCGTTAATCGCAAGCTGTTTAGCCAAGGAATCGACACGAGCAAGATGTGAATTGAGAGCCGATAGCTCTTGCACTAACTGCCGGTCGAACTCGGACTCTCGTTTCGCTACTTCTCCAAGAGCATTCTCCAACTGAGCCTTAGCCCTGTTCAGAACGCTTACGGCTTGCTTATATCTCGCCCGATTGACCTCATTGTCCTTTTCGGCATATGCCTTGAGCGCGAGATCCACGGCAAGTTCTGATCTCTTTACATCGAGGCGTCGGCCATCGATATCGTTAACCTGCTGCGCCAATCTGGTGATCTCTTTCCGATGAGCGGCCGCCTGATCGATCGCCCGCATGGCAGTGTTATACAGCGACGAGAGTGTTTGCAGCTCCGTAAGCAATGGTGAGTCGCTTCCAACCTCAGGTATGATTTGGCTCGGATCGAATAATATGACTTTTTTCGTGCGTAAGGCGGACGACAAGTATCCGATCATCTCCATCTCGACGGGTTCAAAGCTGTTACCTACATATTGTGTGTCAGTCTTGGCCAATGACAGTAACCCGAGGCCGGCCGAGACAATGGCTCCAAACGGGTTCGCAAGTCCGCCGATAACACCAAGGCCTGTTGTGAGGGCCGTTGACTTCGGTCCAACAATGTTTGTCCTGGGATTGAATTCTTTAGATCTATCTAACCCAAAATTTGTTGATGATGGTTCAGCTTTGCGAAATAGCTCCGGCCGCAGTTTAGCCGTGATCTCATCGAGCTTCCTCTGGAAAGCCGCGGTCGCCTTGGGGAGTTCGGCTATTGAATAAGCGTTCTGATGGCGTAGCGACGAGTATACAGAGAGATTAGAGACTACGTCAGAGTTGTAAAGAAATAAGTATATCTCGTCATTACCTGCAAATCGAACCAATCGGGTGGCGATATCCACCCCGGCACAACCCATAGCCTTAGTGGCAGCGATATTGTTCTCGATCAACTTCCCCTCTACGGTTGCAGTGCTTTTCGCCATCTCCAACTGGGTCTTGCGCAGTTCCAATTGTTGTTTAGCCGTGTCTGAGTCGATCTTACGTACTTCGGCTTGTATCTTTGCCGCTTCAGCGGCAGACTTTTCTTCGGCACTTGGGCTCGTTTGGGCTGTGACGACCAAGGGCTGGAAAGATACTGTTACAACAAGCGCCATAGGCAGGCAGAAATGGAATAGTTGAATGGACATAATATCGGGAAAAGGCAAGAGAACTGGCTAGTTTTTGAGCCCGCTTGCAAGAGATCGCTAAGTGCCAAGGTTCGGGAGATTCGTGGGAAGCTCCTGGACCACTTAATTTAAGGAAACGCTGTCGGCTTCATCGGGAGACGACACCTCAACCCCTTGGGAGTTACTCTGCTTGAATGAGTGGAGTATAAACCCGTTTCGAACATTGTCAAGAGGTTTTTTCGTGGAAGTGGAAAAAAGATTTTCGAGCGGCTACTTACGATCCGCGTCAATCCTCTTCATCTGTGGGGTTCTAAAACCCGGCAGGTTTTGGCCTGGTAATGCCGGCCAGGGCAAAGGGTCGCTCGGACCCTTACGTTGAGCCTCAGTAATGCTCGCCGATGGCGCCCAGGAGCATAGGGCTCATGGTTCGCTTGCAGAAGACCCCACGGAGTAAGGGCGCTCGTAACATCCGGGGCGTATATACTCACAAAAAATTAGATTCACAGTTTGCCCTAACTTAAACATGGCGGCGGGCGCCCTTACTTCATCCGGGCCTCCGCACTATTCGTTTCAGCGTCAGCGATCCCTGCTCATCCTCTCCATCGGTGGTTCAAACCCGGTCGCTACCGTTCCGCTGTCTGCGCGGGAGCAGGCGGTTTGGCGATGGCCCTCGTGGTCTCCGCCACTCTGGTGAGAAGAACATATCGAACGCGGACGTCAAGGTCTGATCGGAAAGGTTAGTTTGGCTTAGCGTGAGGGATCGCTACCGTACCGGCTACTGTCCTCGCCCCTGAAAGAAGGCCAGAATGCCGTCAAAATTATACAATACGTCCGTGCCGTCAGTTTTTACGAAGTTGCCCATCGCGGAGTTCTTCCAGAACGCCACGCGATTGACACTGAAGTCCAATTTACCCATTTCAACGGCCAGATCGTTCCATTGCATCCAGCGATCCTTGAGCTTATCCGCATTGCGGGCAACCTCGGCCCGTACAAGCTGAGCAAACGCTTCTTCTTCACTAAGCCCCTCGATAATACGGAGGATGTTGAACTGCTCGAAAAGTTGTTGGTTAGCCTCAGACACGTCAAAGAGGATTCGTGTCGGACGCAATTTGTGAGAACCCATAAACGCCTCGCGTTTGCAAACGAGGTACGATAATAAACAAAAGCGTCATCTTTGTAAAAAGGGAGCAGCAATAACGCGGGCAACAGAAAGGTATTCCCGGTTTACGACTTCCGATTTTCGGAGAACGCTGCTTCCGAGCGGACGTTTTACCGCTTCCTGAGATAAATGTTCTGGGCGATGGAGTTGTAATACTCCACCGGCGCCAGGTCATCGGTGAGGATCTGGGGCCCGTCGTCGGGCTCCACTTCGTACCGATGCTCCAGCAGCCGGGCGATCTCAGGGTCCGCTGATCGCAGCTCATGTTTGCCCGCGGCTTTTGACGCGACGATGATCAGATTTTGCAGCCGGTCTTCGGGATAGCCACGGTTCACCTTGAACACGTAAACATTGGGAAAAACGCTGCGGTACGTGGCCAGCTCGGCGTGCAGGAACCCGCTGCCGGGACCGCTGATCGCCGAGCCCAGATTGAATACCACGACACCATCATTTTCCAGGACGCGGCGCAGATTTGCCACAGCCTCGACGGTCGTCAGATGAGTGGGCACGGTAAAAAGGGAGCCAAAGGCGTCCATCAGCACCGCGTCATAACCGCCCGCCGGAGCGTGGTTTATGAAAATCCGGCCGTCCTGGTGAACGATCTTCAAACGCGGATCGTCTTTCAGGCGGAAATACTTACGAGCGATCTCGGTCATCCCGGGGTCGATCTCGACGACATCCATGATCGCAGCGGGATAGGCGCGCAGGTAATCTTTTGGGAATGAGTAGCCCGCGCCGCCTATGATCAGCGTTCGCTCGAGATCCGGCTTGAAATGGCGTATGAGGTGATAGTAACGGCCGTACTCGAGCACGAGCTCTTCGCTGTCATAGAATGCGGCTGACTGGACGAAATACGGGTCCGTCGCCAGAGCCCTGATGTCACGGCCCGTTTCCGGGTCGCGCGTCCTGAACACCTGTACGTGGCTGTATTCGGTATCCAGGTCGTACAGGTCCTGTGTCTGCCGAAGCATGACCGCTGTCGATTCAGAGGCGATGATGGCGAGCATCAGCAGCACGAGTGCCGCAATAGTTACACGCGAGGCCGCAAAAGGCACCAGCAGAAGCGACATCCCGACGGCCATTACAGCTATCAGGTACAGTGTGCGCACGCTGCCTACGAATGGGATCAAAAAGAAGCCGGCCGCGAACGTTCCCGCGATGCTGCCTATGGTCGAAAGAGCGTACAGGCGGCCTACCGTGCGACCGGTTTGATCAACCGAAGTGACGACTAGCCGCACGGCAAACGGCGTAACAAAGCCAAAACAAACGCTCGCCGGGGCAAAAAGCAGGATTGCGGCGAGCAGGGCCTTCAGCTCGAGACGGGTTAAGAGCGCCGCTATCGTGGAGAGCACGACCTCCTTCGTCAGGATCGTGACAGCGATCAACCCGCCGGCAGCGAACAGCACCGCGGCTAGTATCTTTACATCCGGGCGACGATCTGCCACGCGCCCACCGAACCAGTAACCGACGCTGAGGCTGCCCAGGATAACGCCTATAAGGCTTGTCCAGACATAGGTCGAGGCGCCGATAAACGGCGACAGGACGCGTGAGCCGATCATCTCAAAGATCATCACGAGAGCACCGCTGACAAACACCGTGACCTCGAGCACCCACTTCCTGTAACCTAAAACGCTCATTTTCCGCCCGTAAAAAAACGAAACACGAAATAGCTGCCTATTTCGCGTTTCCAAATGTGCGAAAGCACGTATTTGTTACCTGATCAAGCCTCAGTTGCCGCGGCTACTGCCGTTTTTTTTTCGGCTTCGCCATGGACGAACGTAAGCCACTCGGCATCGTTCGGGGCTGGGCGTGTAGCGTCGATGATCTTGAAAAACTCGGTCTGAATGCGCTCTGTCATCTCGCCGCGGCGACCCGCCCCGACGGTAATTCTGTCAACGGAACGGATCGGGGTGATCTCGGCGGCCGTTCCGGTGAAAAACACTTCGTCAGCCAGATAAAGAGCCGCCCGCTGTACCTGTGCCTCAACAACCTCGACGCCCATCTCGCGGGCGATCTGTATCACCGAATCGCGTGTAATGCCAGGTAGTATCGACGCCCCGAGCGGCGGCGTGATCAGCCGGCCGCCATTGACCACAAAGAGGTTTTCGCCCGATCCCTCAGACACCATGCCGCGATCATCAAGAGCAATACCCTCCGAGAATCCTCCCAGGATTGCCTCCATCTTGATGAGCTGCGAATTCATGTAATTCGCCCCGGCTTTTGCCATCGATGGCAGGGAATTGGACGTGATACGCGTCCAGCTCGATACGCAGACGTCGATACCGCTTTCGAGGGCCTCTTCCCCGAGATATTTGCCCCACTGCCAGGCGGCTATGTAGGAATCTACCGGGTTATTTAACGGGTAAACGCCGAAGGAGGGCTTATTTTCGTCTAGCCCGCGGAATATCACCGGGCGGATGTAACACGAGTCGAGACCGCTGTTGCGAACCAACTCGACCGTGGCGTCAAAGATCTGGTCACGCGTGTATGGCGAGTCCATCCGGTAGATCTTGGCTGAATTAACCAGCCGCTGCATGTGGTCTTTCAGTCTGAAAATAGCCGAGCCCTTGCTGGTCTCGTAACATCGTATGCCCTCAAAAACGCTCGAGCCATAATTGACGACGTGAGACATCACGTGGATGCGGGCATCGTCCCAGTCGATGAATTCACCGTTCTTCCAAACCTTTGAAGCGATCTTCATCGTGTTCACATCTTTTCCGGCCATAGTTTGTTTCAGTCCCGGCGGCGGGAAGTAAAAATAATATTAAAAACCAAAGGAAATAAAGTTCTAAACGGCGAACTGGTTCAAAAATAGGTTAGATATCTGAGGTTGATTGTATCCCACGCCCCCGAGGGGGCGCAAGATAGGCTGCGGGGCCCGCATTGCTGAAGCCCGCCCGAAGTAAGGGCGCCTGCGGGTCTGTTCAATTGCTGCGCCGAGACAAAGAAAAGGGCGGGACAAACGTACCGCCATCGCTTCGTCCTCGATTGGAACGGTCTAAAGTATTTCCACACGCGCGGCCGTATCGTCCAGGCGTGAGCTAAACGAGACGCCATTTACCGTCACCGTAACCACAATGGGCTGATCGCCCGCGTGTTCTAAAGTAGGCGGCAACTCAAAATCGATGGTATAAATACCCGGTTCGATGAGGGTTGCACTCGATTTGATACTCGTAGCCTGGATCGTGGTGCCGCCGATACGTATCGTTACGATCGGCGCGGTCACGCCCTCGACACCGGTCAAGTGGAGGCGCAGCAAGGTCGGTACCATCAGATTCCCGCGGCGTCTTATGGTTTTGACCGTGAAAGGCTCTGTCCGAGGGACAGTATTTGTAACGTTGAACAGCTTCGCTCGGCCGAGCGGAGCCGCGACCATATCGCGGCGGAATATGTCCGGTCGCGACGGCACTATCGTCACGTTGTCGCGAATGATGACACCGTTATTATTGATCGTCAACGGGTAGACGGTCCCTGTCAGCGAGCTCGGCAGGCCATCCGGTACCACGAACTCGATCCTTCGCTGGCCGACCGACTTTAGGCCCGCTCCAACACCATTGATCGTCACGGTTACGCCGCTCAGCTCGATGGGCAGTGTGGGGCGTCGCTTGAGCGAGCCCACCGCCGTGCGGGACACTATCGGCTGGCCGCCGGCCTGAAAATCGACCGCCGCAAGCATACCAGGCGATAGGCCAAGCACCGCCGCAGGTGTCACCGGTGTGGGTGTGGGTGACGGACTGCCTGTCGGACTCGGACTTGGAGTCGGCGTGGCCGTGGGCGTTGGTGTCGCTGTTGGCGTCCCCGTGGGTGTGGGACTCGGTGTGGGGGTCGCTGTCGGGCTCGCCGTGGGCAAAATTGGCAGCGCACTCGCACCTGTAACCAGATTGATCGTGGTGGTGACCACACTAGTCGTGACGGGATTTACCAAGTAATAAACTTCTGAAAGCTGATCGGGATTACCGGTACCAAACTCAGTCAAAGAAATATTAAAAGTGGACCGCCGAAGCGTGTTGCTCGGGATCAGCTGTGTCGAGGCTATAAATGTGTTCGGGGCCGGGAACTTTGCGAGACGTCTGAATGCCGCAGTAGAGGACGGCTGGCTCAAAGTGTATGAGTACGGCTGCGCAGGACGAACCGCGTCCGGGTTTAGCCCATCGGACTCTGTTGTCGCCACCGTTCCATCCGGCTTGATATTCAAACGGCTCTCGAGCACCAGGGTCGTGGGCGTACCATTCGCATCGTAGTCCGTAAACCCGGGGTAATGCGCCACATCGCCGCCCGACGCTTTCGTATCCGCGTCGCTGCGGGGCGTGACCCGCCGGAAAACACTCGTCGTCGTGTCGAACACGTAAAGAGCGAATGAGGTGAAATTCGTGTTACCGTTCTCTGCAGCCAGGTCCGCGTACGAGTCGAACGCAATATATCGGCCGTCGCGGCTCATTCGACGCCCCAGATCGAGGATATTCACTGGGACGCCAGGGTTCGTCGGAGTGGTCACGGTCACCTGCTTGCGCGTTCCAGTAGGCGCACCTCGGGCGTCAAGATCGGAGAAAAAGATCTCTTCATTACGGCTTCCGGCGGGATTGTTGCCGCCTGTCATCCCGACGATAGCGTTATCGCCCGTGCTGGCAAACGCGACGCGGGAACCATTACCTGAGATAGACGGATTCTTATTGTAAATACGGTCCGCTACTGTCCCACGCCCCGTCTTTGTAACCTGGCTCATCGTCGCACTAGGACGTACGTAGGTGAATATTTCCTCGTTATCGTCGGCAGGGAAGGCATTTCCGACAGACGGCACCAGATCACGGGTCGATCCAAATGCGATCACGCTGCCATCATCACTGATACTTGCATCATGATTGTCATCCGCGATAAATGGGCCGGTGGTCGCAGTGCCTGTCCGCGGCAACTGGCTCGGATCAGTGTTGGTCACTCGAATAAAACTTCCGCCGGCTAGTTCAGTAAAAGACACTTCATCTCCTGCCGATAAATCCGTCACCTCACTTATGCTCGGGATTTGGTAAAGCCACATTTCCAGATTGGCGTCTGTTGCGAGTGGATTAGCGGCCGGAATCGGTGTGGGCGAAGGTGAAGGCGTCGCTGTTGGACTTGGGGAGGGTGTCGGTGACGGCGTGACAACTGGCGTTGGTGTCGGCGTCGGAGTTGGGGAAGAAAAGGAATTACCGTTGAAAGAACCTGGATTAGTTGAGTCCGGCGCGGAGGGCCGAGCGGTAGTCGCATTTGAACTGAAAGCGATCCACTTTCCGTCGCTGCTGATCACCGGCCTTGTATTAACTATTGCAATACGAACGTTGTCGAACGTAGCGGTCTTATTAGTATCAAAAAGTACGCTCTTGGTGTCCGTGATTTGGAAGATTCGTCGCTGAGCATAATCGAAGAGAAATATCTCTACGTTGTTATCTGCATTGCGAGGATTCTCAGTGGCAAGATCACCTGTAGATTCAAAAACGACAAATCGGCCATTACCGCTTATCCCACCTGTGAACGACTCGGAGGCAGAGTCAGATAGCTGTGCCAACACAGAGTCCGCCTGCGCGTAGGCATTAGGTAAAGACGCCCCTATAAAAACAAGCCCTAACAGAACGAAAGTAAGACGACTCGTCACAAAACTCCTCCGAAGTATAGCTCTATAAGAAAAATGCCAAACAGGCTCCGAATATCACTAAACAATCCAAAACATTCAATCTTAGATGCAACCCAAATGTTGTGCAACGCCTGACAGATAAAAAGAGGCTGTACGCTAGATCATATGTTTGATGCGCCTATTGCAAATCCGGGTTGTAATTTGGTAAGGGGCCTATATTATTACAGTGATATGACTTACGGGAGAACGATATAGTGCAAATCATGGTCGTTGCAGGAGAGGCTTCGGGGGACGCTCACGCCGCCAAGATCGTTAATGAAATCAAAAAGCTGGAACCCCTTACCCGCTTTGGGTTCTTTGGTGCAGCAGGACCTAAAATGCGTAAAGCAGGTGTGGAGGCCGTGGTTCGGTCAGAAGGTCTTTCTATTGTAGGCCTGGCGGAGGTCGCCGTGTCCGCGCCGATGTTTGTTGAAACCTGGAAACGACTGAAACGGGAAGCTGTCAGTCGGAAGCCTAATGTAGTTGTTTTGGTTGATTTTCCAGACTTCAATTTGAAACTGGCTCGAACCTTAAAACGTCTGGGATTCAAGACCATCTATTACATTTCACCACAGCTTTGGGCTTGGCGCCCCTATCGTATTACCACCATTAAAAAATATGTCGATCAAATGATTACCATTCTGCCTTTTGAAAAGGAGTGGTATGCCGCTCACGATTACCCGCATGTAGAGTATATAGGTCATCCATTGGCAGGCGAAGTCGCGCCGCGGTCGTCGAAATCAGATTTTTGCAACCGACACCACTTAAACTCGGAGCAACCGATCGTCTCATTTCTTCCCGGCAGTCGCCAAAAAGAGATTAGTCGAATACTTCCAAAAATGCTTGACTCAATGAGCAGAATAACGTGGGTCGAGCCCCTTTCTCAGTACCTGATTGCTTTGGCATCGGACGAGCATCGTGTTGAAGCGGAAAAAATCATAGCGGCGCGGGAATCGAAAGACCACTCCTTTGGCAACCCCATTACTATCGTCGTCGATGAAACCTTTGACGCGATCCATGCATCCGATGCAGCTGCCGTCACCAGCGGAACCGCGACCCTGGAGACCGGGATAATCGGTACTCCAATGGCCATCGTATACAAAACTTCGTCGATCAACTACGCTTTGTTTAGACCGTTGATATCGGTAGAACATTACGGCCTCATCAATCTTATTGCAGGAAAACGAGTCGCAAAGGAATTGATTCAAACAGAATTTACCGCGGAAGCACTAGCCGACGAGCTTGTGAGACTTCTCCAACCAAAAGTTAATCGAGCCGTTCGACAAGATCTCCGCACGGCCTCCGAAAAACTTGGGTTAGGAGGGGCGTCAGCACGTGCCGCTAAGATCATTCTGGAAACCGTCAGAAACACTTGAGGTGTTATGTCATGGCTTATTCTTAGAGAGTTGGCTTTTAAGATCCTTCACGTCTTCCTTGAGCCGTGACAAGCCCCTTACTAATGCGTTCTGCCGTTTGTACTCGTCAAGCGGCTGTACGGGGGTTCCCCACCAGATACCCGGCCGAACGATCTTTCCAGGTAGAATCCCGGCCTGAGACCCAATAATCGCGCCGCTTAGCACACGTGCGTGATCACCCATCCCGACCTGGCCCCCGATAACGCAGTCATCCTCTATTACGGTACTACCAGAGATACCGGTTTGGGCAGCGATAATTACTCGTCGGCCAATCGATACGTTGTGAGCAACTTGAACGAGATTGTCGATCTTAGTCCCGTATCCGATGCGGGTGTCACCTAACGCCCCTCGATCAATGCACGAATTCGCTCCTATTTCAACGTTATCCTCGATAATAACGCGGCCGACCTGAGGGAATTGATGATATTCACCGAGATCGTCCCGGACGTATCCAAAACCGTCCGCGCCGATTACGCTTCCAGCGTGAATGATGCAGCTTGAGCCTATTTGTACATCGTTGTATATGACGCAGTTTGGGTGAATAATCGTATTCTCGCCGATGGTTACGTTATCGGCAACGCGAACACCGGCATGGATTTGCGATCCCTTACCAATGCATGCGCTATCGGCAATAAACGCAAAGGGTCCAATGAAATCAGCCAAAACACCACCACCCGTAGTCCGGTAAACGGCAGATGTGTGATGTGAATGATCTGTCTTTGACGGATGCAGGATCCTGGCGATGCGAACGAAATCCAGCTTTGGATGGGCAGACTTTATTAAAACTGGCCCTGAACTACCCCCGTGCTCCGGCGGGACAATTACGCATCCGGCCGCGGTTGACATTGGCTCCGTCGGCCTGGCATAAAATGCGATCGCGTCCGCCGTAGCCGACTCGAGGGCTGCAACACGGAGTATCTCGACATTTTCATCACCAACCAGCTCAGCTTGTAGAAAGGCAGCTATCTCCCTGGTTCTCATTAGTGACAATGTAAATTTTTTTTCTGAAAAGAGGAAATGAAGATTAACGGCGGCCTCTCTCAGCGTTGTTAATTACGGTTTGCAAAAAGATCTCGATGCCATGGACCTGGAACCCCCGGGTAGTTCCGAGCCGTCTTAAGATAGGGGCTGCATCGCTGTCGATCACGTCTAGATCGGCAAGGTCGATTAGCACCGTATTGCCAGTGGCGTTACGTATCTCGGTACCGATTCTCTCCAAGAGAAGAGCATCGTCTTCGCCCATTTCGCCTTCAACACGGAGCGTCGTACGGTTCTCATTTACGTTATCGATTTGTGTGATCTGTGTTGGCATGCGGTCCTAGCCAATGCGCATATCGCCAACTTTTGTTTCGGATTGATGTCTTCTCATTACCAGATACAGGCCACCGAATATTAATACCGCAGCCACACCAAAGGTGAAATCGACCTTCTCAGCCAGAAATATTACCACCAGCGAGAACCCGATCAACGGCTGCAGGTATACAAACACAGCGACTGTGGATGGATTTACTCGTGCAAGCGCCCAAGCGTTCAGGAGATAAGGCATTGCAGTAGCAATTATCGAGATATAGAGAATCAGTAGCCATATAGTGGCACTAACTGAATTCAGCGCTACCGGTATCGACGACCATAATACAAGTGGAACGCAAATGACAGCAGCAAAGATGAACACCCACATCATTGATCGGAGAGCACCATTTCGGGTAACGATCTCCTTGGACGTCGCGACGAAAATTCCGTACGACAGGGAATTTACGATAATAAGCATATCGCCGACTGTTGTTTGCGATGAGAAATATACTTTACGCGGATCCAGCAGTAAGATAACCCCGGCAGCCGCAATAAAAATGCCGAGCGCCTTCAATGGGCGAATTTTTTCGACTCCGAGTGAGGCACCGACGCTCAATGCGAATATTGGAATTGTTATTGACAACAAGGATGTGTTGGCAGCCTTTGTTAACGATAAGCCCGTAACAAACAATAACTGATTAAATGTGACGCCGAACAAGCTAAGGACGGCGAGCCGCCAATAGTCGCCTTTAACCCGGAGCCATACTCGTCCCCGGAAGATCTGAAAGGCTGCAAGGGCAAGGGCAGTGATCCCAACCCGAAATCCGACGAGACTTATTGCCGGCATAACGGCGAGCACCATTTTGCCTAGGACGGGAAGTGACCCAAAGCACGCCTCCACAACGACCAGGGCCAGGTATGCGGCGGCCCGGTTATGCTGATCAGACACTATGCCGACATCATCCCTGGCTGTTCCAGCATCTGTTTGAATGTCTGAAGGAACTTGGTTCCCGTCGCACCATCAATCACGCGGTGGTCACAGGACATCGTAACGTTCATGAGGGTTCGAATGACTATGTCTCCATTTCGCACAACCGGCCGTGATGATGCAGCACCCACAGCAAGGATTCCCGCTTCGGGAGGGTTAATGATCGCGGTGAATTCCTTGATCCCGAACATTCCCAGATTAGAGATGGAAAATGTAGCCCCAGTATATTCCTCGGGCTGAAGTTTTTTGGCCTTAGCCTTCGCGGCAAGTTCCTTTATCTCGGCAGAGATGGCTTGGAAGCCCTTGAGGTTCGCTCCGCGGATCACTGGTGTGATCAGCCCTTCATCAATGGCGACGGCCACGCCAACGTCGGCCTGCTGATAGAAGCGGATGGTCTTGTCCTGGTATGATGAATTCGCGAACGGATGCTTCATAAGTGACATCGCAACAGCTTTGACGATTATGTCGTTGATACTTATTTTTTGTTCTTCAGTTAGCGTCGCGTTTACCTGTTGTCGAAGTGCAACGGCGTTATCCATTTCTATCTCAATCGTTAGATAAAAAGTTGGTATCGGTCCGATGGACTCGGCAAGTCGGCTGGCGATCACTCGCCGCATTTGGGAGGTGTTTTCGTCGCGGTATGCCGCCGCCCCTACTGTAGTCGAAGGGGAAAAAATGTTCGAGATGGCTGATTCTGCCGCGGGCGAGGACGCGCCTATCCGTGACTCAATGTCTCGCTTAATAATGCGTCCGCCGGGACCGCTACCCTTGACCGTTTTAAGGTCAATAGCATTTTCGGCCGCCATGCGCGCCGCGATCGGCGATATTATCAGTCGGCCGTTTCCAGATTCGGGAAGGGGAGTTGGATCGCCCGAACGCTTACGTTCTACCGCGGTCGGTCGAACGTTTGTCTCGGGTTCAGTAATTTTTGTCTTAGTATCGGCTGCACTAGCTTCTTGACTTTCTCTATTGGCCGCACCGTTAGACGAGGTCTCAGCCAAAAGGCCTTCGATGTCTTCGCCCGCCTGCCCGATAATAGCGATGGGTTCTCCGAGTGCAGCCGTCTCCCCCGCTCCTTTGAGGATTTTCAGAAGAGTTCCTCGGGAAAGAGCGGTCATTTCCATGGTGGCTTTGTCCGTATCGACCTCTGCCAAGGTTTCATTTGCCTCGTAAGCATCACCTTCGTTCTTTACCCAGCGCGCGATCTGCCCTTCCTCCATCGTTGGTGAAAGTTTCGGCATTAGGAATTTTTCAGCCATATATTCTTTCCGTGGCCTCTCTGGACGTAATTAAAGGCTCCGTTACAGATAACAAAGGTCTTTGACAGCTCCCACTATTCTCGGCACGTCAGGCAGAGCGAGAGCTTCTAGGTTCTTCGCATACGGCATTGGCGCTTCAGCACAAGAGAGCCTTTTTACAGGAGCATCCAAATAGTCAAATACGTTTTCCATCACCTGATATGAGATCTCCGCCGCTACACTGGCAAATGCATGCGACTCTTCAACGATTAGGAGTCGGTTGGTCTTTTTAACTGAATTCACTATGGCAACTATGTCCAACGGCTTGATAGTGCGGGGGTCGACTACTTCTACCGAGACATCGTGTTCTGACTGCACAGTCTCAGCGGCTTGCAGGGCCAAAGGCACCGTCATCGACCGCGCCACAATAGTGCAGTCAGTGCCTTCACGTTTAATATCTGCTACACCGAGCGGAATCGTGAAATCGTCGTCGTCGGGAACTTCACCTTTCATGCCATACATCCGCTCCTGTTCCAGGAAAATCACCGGATTATCATCCCGTATGGCGGATTTAAGCAAACCTTTCGCGTCGGCTGCAGTGGAAGGCATTACCACCTTCAGACCGGGAAAGTTTGCATAAAACGCCTCAAGCGCTTGAGAGTGTTGCGACGAAACCTGGTATGCAGAGCCGTTTGGGCCGCGAAATACGATCGGGACGTTAAATTGACCGCCCGACATGTAAAGCATTTTTGCGGCATGGTTGATGATCTGATCGGCGGCCAGAATTGAGAAATTCCAGGTCATGAACTCGATGACGGGCCGTAGTCCAGCCATTGCCGCACCTACTCCCACGGCCGCAAATCCAAGTTCCGTTATGGGTGTATCCACGACCCGCTTATCACCAAATTCCTTCCAGAGGCCACGGGTTACCTTATACGCTCCATCGTATTCGGCGACTTCCTCGCCCATTATGAATACATTTTCATCCCTGACGATCTCTTCGCGGAGCGCTTGGTTGAGAGCATCGCGGATTGTAAGTACGGCCATATATCAACTACGCGAAAATATCGGTATACAATTCCTGCTCTTTCGGCAACGGACTCTCATCTGCGAACTTGATGGACCTCTCCACCACGCCGATGACTTCTTTTTCTATTGCATCAAAGTCCGCGTCTGTAAAAACTTTTGCTTCCTTGAGGCTGTCTTTGAACAGAATGATGGGATCGCGTTCCTGGTATTTCGCGATCTCGTGTCGAGTCCTATAGTTTCCTGGATCTGACATCGAGTGTCCCATATATCGATAAGCACGTATCTCAAGCAAAGTTGGCAGGCTCTCATTACGAGCACGCTCTATGGCCCGCATCGCGGCGTCACGAACCGCCATAACGTCCATTCCGTCAACAAACTCGTTTGCCATCTCGTACGACTCGGCCTTTTTGGCAATGCTTCTCGAACTCATCGCCCTGGCTTGGGATGTTCCCATTCCGTAGCGGTTGTTCTCACAAATAAAGATGCATGGCAGCTTCCATAATTGAGCCATGTTCAATGACTCGTGAAATATACCTTGGTTTACGGCGGCCTCACCAAAAAAACACAGTACGACCTGGCCTGAATTCTTGTATTTGGCCGCATATGCCATGCCGGTTCCGACACCGATCTGACCACCGACGATTCCGTGCCCGCCGTAGAACTCAAGGTCTTTCGAAAACATGTGCATCGATCCGCCTTTGCCGCCAACGCATCCGCCTTCTTTCCCGTAGAGCTCGGCCATGACGCTTTCAGGGGTCATTCCCTTGATCATGGCCTGCACGTGATCGCGATATGCCGTGATCACCATGTCAGTTGGTTCCAGCGCCATCATCGAGCCGACTCCGATGGCCTCTTGCCCGATATATAAATGGCAAAAGCCTCCGATTTTACCCATTCGATATACTTCTGCACATTTCTCTTCGAAACGGCGACCCAGCACCATCTGGAAGAGCATATCTCTAAGAAGCGTCTTATCGGTTTTCTTAATTGATGCGAGTTGTGACGTTCGACGCTCCATGTACTCGGCCTTCGCCGTATCAACGTCGAGCAAGTCACTAGATGCCTTCATCACCGGCGTGTCGGGTTTTTCGCCAGTTCCATTTTTCAGACCGTTGAGACTCTTCGTCCGCGATACCCCACTTGTAGCTGCTTTAGGCAAAATCTGTCTCCTTCTTAATACCCCACAGGAACCGATTAAAGTAATATAAATCAGTATTATAGGTTAGCCATTATGTTATGCAAAATAATCCATTAGCGTTTGTACTGCATCTATTCTTACAATGAAATGGGTCGTTCACTTGCCCGCCCGTATGCATCGACATTTTTCCGGCATTATCTTTCTCATTCTTGTGCTGTCCGCTTCTGTGTCTGCACAAAACGCCGCCAAGTGGACCCTTTCATCACCCGACCCGGTGAAAACGCTGGAGTCCGGGCAAGTTAGAAGCGCGGATCTACGTGCAGAGATCGATCTTGGCTGGCGTCTTTACGCGTTGGATCAGCCGGACGGAGGACCCATTGCGACGACGATCAAAGTCACCGACGATAATCCATTTGAGTTGATCGGTGAGATCAAAGCCCCCAAACCAACTTCAAAACATGATCCCCTGTTTACCGGAGCGGACGGTAATCCCCTTGAGACGAGATATTACACGGGCGTCACAACATTTTCGTTACGGCTCAGGGCGGTAGAGGCGGGGGATCTCGGTGATCTTTCGATCGACGTCCGGTTTCAGTTATGCAACGACACACTCTGTCTGCCCCCCAAAACTACGCGTGTTTCATTCACGGGATCAGAAGATGTCAAGCCTCTTATCCTTGCGCTGCCGTCACCGGCCATTGCGGCAGATCGCCCCGTTTTGGCTCCTGAGGCATATAGCGCACCTGATTCCGATATCTGGACATTTTTGTGGTTGGCTGTGTCGCTAGGTGCCCTTTCGCTTTTGACACCGTGTGTATTTCCGATGATACCCATCACGGTGTCTTATTTTACGAATCATTCGGCCGGCAGCCGCTCAAGGTCGATCAGATTGGCGGCGGTATATTCACTGGGCATCATCGCTACATTCACGCTCCTAGGATTGATCCTGGCGATCTTCGTGGGAGCGGCGGGCATAAACCTATTCGCAGCAAATCCGTGGGTCAATCTACTGATTACCAGCATTTTCCTGTTCTTTGCTTTTAATCTGTTCGGCGCTTATGAGATTAACGTACCGACAGGCGTATTAACGAAACTCGATAGCCTCACTCGCAGCCGCGAAGGTGAGGGCAGCGGCATAGTCGGCGCCCTCCTGATGGGACTCACGTTTACCCTGACATCGTTTACGTGTACCTCACCTTTCGTCGGTACAATCCTGGTCTCTGCTTCACAAGGGAACTGGCAGATGCCGTTGTTAGGAATGCTCGCATTCTCTACGATTTTTGCTCTTCCATTCTTCGTCCTCGCGCTTGCTCCCCAGGTACTGGCTCAAATGCCTCGCGCGGGTGGCTGGATGAACTCGGTAAAAGTGGCAATGGGCTTTCTTGAGGTCGCGGCCGCTATGAAGTTTCTATCCAATGTCGATCTAGTCTGGAAGTGGGGCATCTTTACACGTGATGTTGTGCTCTCGATATGGATTGCCATCGGCGTGGTTTTGTCGGTCTATCTTCTTGGCAAATTTCAACTCGCACATGACTCCAAACCCGAAAGGCTGGGCGCTTTTCGGATGATTTCGGCGGTGATCAGCCTCGCCGTAAGTTTCTATTTGCTTACTGGTTTATTCGGAGCGAAACTAGGTGAATTAGAGTCTTTTCTTCCGCCGGACCTTTCCGATTCATCGTCGTTTCGGAGTGGTGAAGCGACTGGTGAATTGAAGTGGCTGCGAAACGACTTCGAAGGAGCGATCGAAAAGGCACGTATAGAAAATAAACGTGTATTTATCGATTTCACTGGTTACACCTGCACCAATTGCCGTTGGATGGAGGCAAACGTCTTCACCAAAAAGGAGGTAAAGACAGAATTGGGTAAATACGTGCTCGTCCAACTTTATACGGACGGCGCAGGCGAGACGTATGAGCGCCAGCAACAGATGGAGCAGGATATGTTCGGAACCGTAGCTTTACCGTTCTATGCCGTTGTCGACAGTCGGGGAAATGCTTTGGCCACCTTTCCGGGCCTCACGCGAAGTGTGCCCGAATTCGTTGACTTTTTGAAACGCGGGCAACAAAATTAGGGCGTGTAAAATGCATACATACCGAATAGAAGAAATAATCGATGGCCTCAGCTCATTCAACGATGAAGAGTTTACTTGCGACACCGTGTATGAATTTTTGGGGTCCCGACCCGTGAATGTCGATTCTATACATAAGTATTTCCACTGGAGCCGAAACTTCTACACTCGTAACCTGATATATAAAGACGCTAGATTCGAGATGATGGCCGTATGCTGGGAGAGGGCGCAGGTCTCTCGCATCCATAACCATTCTGAACAGAAATGCTGGATGACAGTACCAGTCGGCAGATTGCGTGGCCAAAATTTCTCCATCGCAGAGATAGACGAGGATGTAGGATTTTGTCGATTGGAAGAGACAGACACTTTCGAGCTTTCAGACCGTGTTGTCGCCAAGGTCGAACTTGAGGAACCCGTCCACCAGATCCTGAATCTCGCGGAATTCGATCAACGAGCCGTAAGCATTCACATATATTCAAAGCCTTACGACAAATGTCTCTCCTATTGCCGCGACACAAACACCTTCAAAGAAGTAACCCTCTGCTATACCAGCATCGACGGCAAGCTCTGCCCGGACGTTACGCTTTAGATGACGAAAGCCCGCCCCGCTGAAATCGGCGCGTTTTTCTTACTTATCATTCTTTACGTCGGTATACGGCTGTACGGCCTAACGTCGACGTGTCTCTGGTTTGACGAGATTTTTGGTGTTCATGCTGCCGAGCACTCCTGGGATCAGATAATCCCATTTATTTCTTTAGATCTCATCCACCCACCTCTTTTCTACGTTTTGCTTAAACTATGGATCTCGCTCGGCGGTGAGGGGCTGTTGTGGCTTCGCATATTCTCGGTCCTATTCGCCTCGGCCACGGTCGCTCCTTTCCTTGGCATTTGCGCCGAGCTGAGGCTTCATCGCCGGATTCAGGCTATGGCCCTGTTGCTTCTTGCGGTAAATGGGCAGTTGATCAAATATGCCCAGGAAGTGCGCATGTACAGCCTTCTCCTGTTCCTTTCACTTTTATCGATCTGGCTGTTCTTCAGATATTTACGCGGACGATCGGGAACGGTACCTCTGTTGATCGTGAATACGCTTCTGGTTTACACGCACTACTTTGGCTGGCTTGT
>JBHENG010000035.1:0-409 GCA_046262195.1 Pyrinomonadaceae bacterium
CGACAAAGGCCGCGTTTGAGCTTGCCTCGGCACGTTCCAAATATTGGGATAGTGTTCTATCGGCCCACACAAATGGCGTCGTTATCATAGCAACGGGTGACCCTACCAAGTTACCTCTAGACCTTCACACACTCCCCACGCCTCAGAAACCTACCATCACCAGCCTTCCCTTTATGTTCGCCGTTTTCGATAATGACGTTTCCGCGCGACAGAACTGTGTCCACTTTTCCGCGTACCTTCCAGCCTTCATAGCTTGAATAGTCAACGTTCATATGTTCAGCATCCACGCCAAAAGTATGCTCCTTTTCCGGATCAAAAATGACAATATCCGCGTCGGAGCCGACGGCGATCGTCCCCTTTTTTGGAAACAATCCAAACATTTTGGCCGCGGCCGTCGAGGTGAGTTCAA
>JBHENG010000035.1:419-27175 GCA_046262195.1 Pyrinomonadaceae bacterium
CTTTCATACAGAACGGGCAATGATCAGTTGAAATGACCTGCAGATCATCCATCTTTAAGCCTTTCCAAAGTTCAACCTGATTATGTTTTTCACGCAGCGGCGGCGTCATCACGTATTTGGCACCTTCCCAGCCGTCCCCGTAATCATCGATCGAATGAAAAAGATATTGCGGGCACGTTTCCGCAAAGGCGGGGATGCCCCGGTCCCGTGCCTGCCTGATCTGGTTCAGAGCATCAGTACAAGAAAGGTGAACGATGTAGACGGGCGACTCTGCCATTTCAGCAATAGCGATGGCCCGGTGAACACCCTCGGCCTCGGCGATGGTGGGTCGCGTAAGCGCGTGATACTTGGGGGCGGTACGACCCTCGGCAAGAAATCGCTTGATGATCTCGTTTATTACAATGCCGTTCTCCGCATGCATACAGATGAGGCCGCCCCGCTCACCTGCCGCCGACATGGCACGAAATATCGTTGCATCGTCCGCGAGAAACACCCCCGGATAAGCCATGAAAAGCTTAAAAGAGGTAATGCCCTCGTCCATCAGCCGGTACATTTCCTTCTCGTCCCCGTCCTCAAAATCAGTCGTGATCAGGTGAAACCCATAGTCTATGGTGCATTTACCCTCGGCCTTTTTGTGCCATGCGTCGACACCCGCCGTCATCGATTCGCCCTTTGTCTGAACTGCAAAATCGATGATCGTCGTGGTGCCGCCAAACGCCGCGGCCCGAGTGCCGGTAAAAAAATCGTCCGAGGAATATGTGCCGCCAAACGGCAGCTCCATATGCGTATGCGGATCGATCCCGCCGGGTATCACCAGTTTCCCCGACGCATTAATAACAACATCCGCCTCCATGTCCAGCGTCTTGCCGATAGTCGTCACAGTCTCGCGGTCAATAAAAATATCCCCCCGATAGTCGTCCACAGCAGTAACAACCCGGCCGTTTTTGATCAGTGTTTTCATATTTGATTCACCACAGAGCCACGGAGGAATTCTCGGCGGTCTCTGTGTCAAGACAGCACAATGGCATCAAAACCTGCATTGTTTGCTGCATCGGCTAATTTGACATCTGCCGAAATAAACGGCCTATTTCGTGGCTTTTCTCGACACCAAACGAGCGCCGCGGCGAGTTGAAACGCGTCCAAAGATCGAACCGCGTGCGCTTCAGGCAGATCAATTGCGATATCCAAAAGTTTAGTCGTTGGCGCAATAATATCTATGCCGTCGATTAAACTATTCCATCGCCGCCTCGTAAATAGCTTTTGTTTGTCATCTATTGCCGCTTCACGCAATAGACGAGCAATACTGCTGTGAATCTCAACCGAAGTTCCCCACCACGCGACAATCCGGGGAAATTGTCGCTTCGTATGTCGGGCCGCTCCTGTCACCAACTGATTACAGCACAATGGAAATAACGCGCTGGTATCCCAAAAAGCGGTCTCAGTCTTCATATCGCTCTTCGAGCAGAATTTCGATTGCTCTGTTTCCCTCTACAAATGGAAGCTCTTCGTCCCAAAACGAATCCGGTAGCTTTTCTTTGGCCGGTATCATCAGGCCCTGTGCGATCAACTCGCTCTCCTCGCCGTTGTAATCGTCTGTGTGATCGAGCGGAACGATCTTGGCGAATGGGACGTTTCTGTCGCTGACCAATATCTGGCCGCCGCGCTTAACTTCCGCGAGATAGGCACTCAGCCCGTTCTTTAACTGTGCGATATTTGCGGTTTTCATACATGGCCATAATAGCCAAGTTGGCCAAGTTGGTCAAGTTTGTGCCGCGCGAGTTCCGGTAGTCGAAATATATGACGCGTACGCGGCCAACTGAGCAAGATAACGATCGTCAAAACGGTTTGCGGAAAATAAAACGCGACGAATCTACTTCCGCACTCGTTCAAAATACATATCCCTCATTCTCGACGCGCCGAAATGCATTTTGTCTATCTTTCCCGACCCGTCGCGGTTAAACCATTTCACGAAGTTTCCGGCCAGGAAATGGTCCTTGTAGATTGGCCGCACTTGAAGCCTTCGTCCTCGATAAGGATTTCGGCCGTGCAATCGTCGACAGGGGTTATAACGCGGCCGAACTTAATAAGGTTTTCATATCTATTTCTCTTCCCCCGGGGATATGGGCCCTCCACTGAATTCATCGTTTTGCCGATCACGATGTCGGGTACCGCTGCATCTCGTTTTCCCATTTATTAAATAGACCACGCAGCCGCTCGAGTGTGGACGCTTGGGAACCTTTAAAATCGGCCTCCTCGTGTTCGTCGATCGACAGATCGTGAAGCCTTTCAAGCTTTCCTTCGCGAATGTACTTCCATGTGCCGCTTCGGACGGCGCCCTGCCGGTAGGTTCTCCAGAAAAATGTCCGGTCATAAATTGCCTTTGTACCTGCGATCACGGGCGTCATATCCTGGCCGTCGGGTTGGTAGCTTGGGTCCGGTTTTGCCCCTGCCGCGGCTATCATCGTTGCGGTCCAATCCATCGTGATGACCGGCTGGTCCGTGACGCCCGGCTTTCGCTGGACACCGGGCCAACGGACGATCGCCGGAACTCGGACACCGCCCTCGTACAGATCGTGCTTTTGGCCTTTGAACGGCCAGTTGAAAGAAAATCGCTCACCGCCATTGTCGCTCGTGAAGATCACAAGGGTGTTTTTATCGAGCCCCGCCGCTTTGAGCGCCGCAAGTACCTGGCCGATCCCTTCGTCGAGACTTTTCATCATCTCGGCGTATGTTTTGAGCGATCCGCCGGCACGAAAGCCGACCGGCCCGTGCTTCATCGCGTTACTAACCGCGATGTCCTTCGGCCCCTCCCACGGCCAGTGTGGAGCGGTGTAGTGAAGGCTCAAATAGAAAGGCTTCTTGTGTGGACGCCGGATATATTCGACGGCCCTGTTTGTCAGAAGGTCCGTCATGTAGCCAATCCTTTCGACCGGCACTTCGTCCTCGAAAAAGTCCAGGCTGCCGGTCATGTCCTTGTGCGTGAAATGGTCGACTGCGCCACTCATGTTGCCGTAAAACTCATCATATCCGCATTTGAGCGGGCCGAAGTACGGCAAGTAGCCAACATGCCATTTACCGACCAGAGCGGTCGCATATCCAGCAGACCTGATTAGTGAAGAAACTGTCGGATGGTCGCGCGGAATACCGATCGTTCGAAGCTCTTCGGGCGAGAGTGCTTTTCGTTCGTGTATCGGCTCTTCAAGGCCGACCGGAAGTCGAGCAGGGTATCGTCCAGTGTGAAATCCGACACGGGTCGGCGTGCAAACGGGTGCTGCCGCATAGGCATTTGTGAAACGGACGCCCTGCCGGGCGAGTTCATCGAGGTTCGGCGTTCGATAATCAGGCCGACCGTAGCAGCTGAGATCGGCCCAGCCCATATCATCTGCGAGGATGAACAGGATGTTCGGCCGTCCGGCAGCCTTTACAGGCGAACCCCAGACTGCTCCGGCAGCGGAGGCACCGATCGCGCCGCCGACAAAGCCCCGGCGAGTGATCTTTTTGGCTTTTTGATCAGTCATAACTTTCTCCAACCGAATGGGAACGGGGTTTCATGCGGCCAAATAGTCGGTCGACTACTTTTTCGGCGCCGGTCGTACTAGCGGGTTCGGCCCGAGCCGCTTGCTGCCCAGCTTTTTCGACGCGAACACGGCCACAAGGTTGAACGGCTTTTTTCCCGCATTGATGAACGTGTGCGGAACGCCCGCCGGCACTTTCACGATATAAGGTGCATCGGCCCTGAACGTTTTGTCGCCGATTCGGTACTCCGCCGTGCCTTCGAGCAGCACATGTGCTTCTTCCATCTCGTGCACGTGAAGGTTGGGGCCGCCGTTCGGCTGCGTCTTGGTAACTATGAAAGAAAGCGAATTAAACCCGTACGTCTCGCCGTCCAGGCGGTGCGTGTACTCCCCAGGCGCCCTGTACGCTTCCTCAAGCTGATCGAAATTGAAAAAGTAGCCTGCCGGATCGAAATTCAGCTTTGGAGGTCGATTGTAGTCCACGTCGGGCGGAGTTTTCTCGACGTGAGGCTGGTTTGCCTTAGTCGACTCCTGGAGCAGCGTCGTGTTCCCGAATACTATAAAGGTAATCATCGCAGCGAGGCCTGCAAATGTGAGGACAAGAATGTAGGTTGTTCGGGGCATATTGGCTATCCTCTTTCGCATGGCTTTTCGGATGAGTTGTAATAAAACACCTGCTTACGCCTACGGCGTCCGCGCCGTCCACCGGTTTGCACGTTCCGTTCGCACCGACCATAAATTATGGTGCGGCTGCCTTAATTCATTCTCTCTTCGTCAACTTGACACACGCTTAAACGGCATGTCGCGCATTCGCGAGCCACCGACGTGTAGTTTGTCCACCTTGCCCGTCGCATCGCGGGCGAACCAAATCACCTGGCCGGCCGCGCTGAAGTGGTCCCGATAGATCGGCTGCAGGGGGAGTTTCAGCGCGGGCCGCTGTTTGATGTACGCCTTATCGCCTTCGACCACGAAGGTGAACATGGCTCCGGCTTCCTCGCTGTACCAGTCGCCGGCGAACGACGCCAGATCCGCGGGGGTCGGTGTCCATTCGGCCTCGGCGAACAAAGTGCTGACTGATCCGTCCTCAGATGTCGCTTTGCTCGAAACGGGGCGGCCGTCTTTATCAAGCACGAATTCAAATCGCATTGTGCCTAACGCAAACGACCCGTCGGCCATCGGCTTCATCGGCCCGTTTCCGAACCGCAAAGTGCCTTTCTCCAAAACTATGCGGTGAGGACTGTGGGTTTTCTCGTTCCGCCAGACGCCGACGTATTTCTTCAACTGCTCTTCGGGCACCTGCACCCCCGCAGGCGGAGTGGGGGAAGACGGAAACGGCCCGAGAATTTCGTCGATGGCGCCACGGGCCAGGTCCCCGGCAAACGGCGGCGCACCGTTGCATAAAACAGCCACCGAGAGTTTTCTTTCCGGATAGCGGGCAAGAAATGTTTGGTATCCCGCCGTCCCGCCGCTGTGCGAAACTTCCCTGATTCCTTTGTAAGCACTGACATCCAGACCAAGAGCGTAGGTTATCTTTCGTCCGTCGTTAAGGACGCCGACGGTTTCGAGAGATTCGACCAGCGGTGATCCGAGTGAGCGCGAATCCAACATCGCGTTCCACTTCATCCAATCGCCGACGGTCGTCAGCATGCCCCCGTTTCCGACGACGTTCATGAAGGGCATGTCCAGCTGCCACGGACCGTTCCCTTGTCGCGAATAAGCCTGGGCCCGGCCGGGGACGAGCCTCTGATAATCGTCCCGCCATGAACTTTTCATCATGCCGAGCGGCTTGAAGAGTCGCTCTTGGACGAAGGCTCCGGACTTCTGCTTCGAAACGCGTTCGACAAGGATCGCCGCAAGCTGATAGCCACTGTTCGAGTATGAATACTCGGCACCAGGCGTGAAGTCGAGATTCTTTTGCCGGACGATGACGTCAAACGCGATGTCTTGCGTTATCACGCGATCACCGCGGCCCGCACCGGTAAGCTGCATCACCGAACCCCAGTCACGCAGACCGGCGGTGTGGGTGAGTATGTGGCGGATCGTGATCGGTTTTTCATACTCGGGCAGCTCCGGAATGTACTTCCTTACCGGATCGTCCAGACTCAGCTTCCCATCCAGCGAGAGTAAAACGACGGCCGCAGCGGTAAACTGCTTGGCCACCGAGCCCGACTCAAATATAGTTTGCGGCGTGTTCGGGACATTGTGTTCCATTTCGGCAAGGCCGAAAGCTTTTTCAAAGGCCGTCTCACCATTGAGCGAAACGCCCACAGCACATCCCGGGGCTGGCATCGTGACAGCTTTTACGGCCTTTTCATATGCCCGCTGTGCTCCGGCTATGACCTTTTCCTTATCCAATCCCTGGGCCGTCGCGGTTGTGATAGTAAGGAACAGAGCGGCCACGGCAGGCAGTAAACTCTTAAGACAATTGCTCATAATAGTAATATTTAATGCGATCTTTTCGTCTTCATTCGGCCGGATGCGCATTAAACGCATTTGATGCTCAGAACCGATGCTACACAATTTGGTGCATCTGTATTAGCACGTCTTATTTTGTCCCTTGTCCCAGCGACCCAGCGCGCGCAAGCATGGTTGTAAGGCCGACTCCAAAGTCAAAAGTCCAAAGTCAAAAGTCAAAAGTTGGTGGAGGCTGTCACTTGCGTCTGAATCGAGCAACGTATACTCGGTGCTTCTTTTGGCGTCGCGTACTCGTGTCTCACGTACGGAACGCTCTGCTAACTATAATACCATGCCAGTCAAGGCTTTTTTTCAACAAAGTGCAAGTCCGGCGTCCAGGGCTGAAATGAGCTCATCGACGGTGTTTGTCGATGAATTGAGCATCAGACCGGTCCGGATGACGTTACCGTAAAGGCCGCCCTTGCCTATGAGAACGCCACGACGCTTTGTTTCTTCAAAAACCGTCAGCACTGCCTGGGGGTGTGGCTCCTTCGTTTTCGGATCTTTTACAAGCTCGATCGCCTGCATGATCCCCATTCCGCGAACGTCGCCGATCAACGGATATTTCTGCTGAAGTTCCAGCAGCCGGTCATGAAAATAGTCACCAACTACGCGGCAATTAGTTCTGAGATCGTTCTCTTCTATTTCTCTAATGACAGCGAGGCCGACTGCCATAGAAACCGGATTGCCTCCGAAAGTAGAAAAGGTGAGACCCGGGAATTTGTCGGCTACCTCGGCTGTCGCTATAGTCCAGCCGATCGGCACGCCGTTGCCCATTCCCTTCGCTGAGGTGATGATGTCCGGCTGTACGCCGTAGTGTTCGATGCCGAACCATTTGTCACCTGTCCGTCCCCAAGCGGTCTGGACCTCATCAGAGATAAACAGTCCGCCGTATTTCTTTGTGATCTCGTGCACACGGGGAAAATACTCTTTCGGCGGCACAATAAAGCCGCCGACGCCCAGGATGGTCTCAGCCATAAACGCAGCTATCTCTCCAGTCGTTGTGGTTTGGATAAGGTCCTCAACATCATTTGCGCAGGCCAAGCCGCAATTGTCCGGTGTGGCTCCAAATGGGCAGCGATAGCAATAAGGAGCCATCGCATGAACTATCCCCGGCACCTGGGACGCGATCGGCTTCCAGGTTGAATGCCCGATCGTGGAAAGTGCAGTTGCGCTTCGGCCTGCATAGCTATGCCGTAGAACGACGATCTCGTTGTTGCCCGTGGCAAGCTTTGCAGCCAGAATGGCGGTATCGTCAGCCTCGGTACCGCTGTTCGTGAAGAAAGATTTCTTCAAATTGCCAGGAGTGATCTCAGCGAGCTTTTCAGCGAGATCGCCCTGTGGTCCGTTGGCGTAAAGCGTCGACGTATGTGCGATCTTACCCACCTGATTGGTCCACGCCTGGTTTACACGGGGATTTGCGTGACCGACGCTGACAGTCAGCACGCCGCCAAAGCAGTCCAGGTATCTGTTACCCTGATCGTCCCATACGTATTCGCCCTCGCCTTTCACGAGCGCGAGCGGCTCCCGGTAATAGGTGGCGACCGCGGGAAAAAGAAATTCCTTGTGTTTACGGACGGCGTCGGAAAGTGTCGATCTTTGTTCTTGTGGATTCATAATGTTGTATGAGCTTTATGACGAGCTTTCTAGAAGAGCGGACCTTTGTCGTCCTTACCCATCATCGCCTTTCGCATCATCGGAATCGGTGGGCCGCCGTACGACAGATATTGGTCATGAAACTGCTTCCAGGCGGCCCGGCCGCCATGTGAGGCGGTCCAATCTTCGCGGAGCTTCCTGATCATCAATTTCCCCATCGTGTAATTTAGGTATGCCGGGTCAAACGTTCCGCGATTTGCCTGCTGCTCAGCGTTGCCTTCGTCTTGCAGGCCCTCTTCGATAAACATCTTTTTGGAATCAGCAACGGTCATGCCCTTAGTATGGAGACCGATAGCGGAGATAAAGCGAACATTTCTCAGAAGCGCTTCCTGCAGCTGCCCGAGATGCATTTCAGGCTCGCCGGCGCCGAGACCGGCCTCATACATCATCTCTTCTGTGTAATGTGCCCAACCCTCGGCATTTGCGTATCCGACAAACACCTGACCAAACTTCGATTTAGAGCGGTTCGAGTGGAGAAACTGCAGAAAGTGTCCCGGGTAGCCCTCGTGAACCGATGTAAAGAGGAGACTGCCCTTGCCCGGAATATAAGCTTCCTGCTTCTCCTTTGACCAGGAGGGATCAGGCGGAGAAACATAATAGATCGAGGGCAGACCCTTTTCATACGGGCCGGGGATATTGATATATGCAAAATTCCAGGCTTTATAGGGCGGCGACTGGGCGACCTTGCATTCTTCGGTGCCAGGTACAGTTACGATATCTTTTTCCTGAATGAATTTTCGGAGATCGGCCAGCTGCTTAGTAGCAGCTTCGACAAGGTTGGCCCCTTCTGCCTTTGCAGCATTCGCCTTATTGTTGCAGTCCATTAAAGACGCCCCTGCCATATACTTGTCGCACTCTGTTTTGAATGCCGCCAGGTTGCGGTCGAGATCAGCCCGCGCGATCCTCTCTAGTTCGGCGAGATCGATATCGACGCCCTCGGTCTGCTTCAGCATCGCCTTAAACTTGTCGGGCCCGAGTGCAAAACTGTCGTCGGCAGTTTTTTCGTGCTCGCCCAGCCATGAGTCAAAGTCTCTGATGGCTTTCGCCGCATCAGCATTTGCCGTCTTAAAATCGGCTTGCGACTGCTCGTCCTTTACGGTTTCGAAGATCTTAGGCACGTCCTTTTCATAAAAGTCGGCCAGACCGCCAATCGTCTGCCGACCGATCTTGATGAGATTTTTCGCCATCGGCTGCCGAAGATTTCCTTTTATCTGCTCAAGGGCGGCCGGTACATTTTTTGCGTAGGTCGTATACGCCTTGATCCTCGTCTCGAGCGGCGCATATTCCCGCGATACGTACACGTCCGGATCAAGTGCATCGGAATAGAAATACGGATTCATGTGCGGTTGGTCGGCCGTTTCGCGCCAAAACAGGTCCTTATCGATCTGCGACACGAGATAATCGCGTTCAAATCGCTGCCGTTCATCCAGCTGATCATCTTTGTAAGCGAGCGCTTTGTCACGTTCGCCTTTGAGGCGAGTTATCTCCTTGCTCAGGCCGTCCGACGAGAAATCGGGCAGCTTGCCATCAAACTCGTGTCGCCCCTGATAAACCGCAAAATGGGGATTAGCCGCAAAGTAGTCCGTTATGAATTGCTCCACGTACTCGTCCCATTTCGCATTAGCTGCGCCTTGCGAATTTGCTGGGGAATTTGTTGCCGGAGGTGAAGCAGGCGTGCACGCCGTTCCGCAAATTGCCGCCGCCGCCATGATCATTAGGATTACGTTTTTCATATGATTTTTAAGGGGAAAGTTCTACCAGTGTGTTTTTTACGTTTCAATTCTTAGTAAAGGTTTCCCTCACGTTTACGACCGGTGTAATCGACGTAAACAACCTTTAGCTCTGTATAAAAGTCGAGTGATGTAGAACCCTGTTCGCGGGCACCGATGCCGGTGGCCTTGATGCCGCCGAATGGAATATGAGCTTCTCCGCCCGTGGTCGGAGAATTAACGTGCGTCATACCGCTCTCGATCTCGTCTATAAATCGATAGATGTCATTCGCGTCATTTGAGAATATAGAGGACGAAAGGCCGTACTCGCTGTCGTTTGCGACAACCATAGCCTCGTTAAAATCCTTTACACGCAGCACCGACAAGACGGGACCGAAGATCTCTTCCCGGGCAATTCGCATGTCGGAAGTTACATGATCAAAGACGGTTGGCTCGACAAAGTAGCCATTTTCCAGGCCGTCACCCTCGGCTTTCTTTCCGCCGCATAACATGGTCGCCCCGTCTTCGCGGCCGATATCGATGTACTTTAGCACTGTGTTGAACTGGCTCTCGTCGACAGACGGCCCGATCTCGTTCGCCGGATCGCTGCCGTCGCCGAGCTTGAAACTCCTGGCCCGAGCAACTATCTTCTCAACGAACTCGTTGGCGATCGAGTCCATTACGACCGCTCGGCTGGTCGCCGTGCAGCGTTGGCCTGTCGACCCGAATGCCCCCTGCGCCGTGTGCTCAACGGCAAGATCGATGTCGCAGTCTTCCATCACGACGACGGGATTCTTACCGCCCATCTCCGCCTGAAACGGGATGCCACGCCTGGCAATTTGCTCGTAAAGCTTAAAGCCTATCTCACTGGAGCCGGTAAATGAGATAGCACGCACGGCCTGATGATTTACGATCTCGTCGCCGGCCTCGGAGCCCGATCCTATGACCAGGTTCAAAACACCTTCGGGCAGACCGGCCTCGATGAACAGTTCAGTAAGACGAACAGCGGTCCCAGGCGTGTTTGAAGCGGGTTTGAACACCACCGTGTTTCCTGCGACAAGTGCCGGGGCGAGCTTCCATACAGGGATAGCAACCGGAAAATTCCATGGAGTGATCAAAGCAACCACGCCGTGCGGTTCCTTTATCGTGTATGCGAAATTAGCCGACAGCTCGGATGGGATGGTTTCGCCATTCATCCGACGTGACTCCCCGGCGCAAAACTCCACCACGTTGATAGCCCGGGTCAGCTCTCCGCGTGACTCGTTGATGGTCTTTCCCTCCTCGCGGGTCAGGGTCTGGGCCAGTTCTTCTTTATGCTCTTCCATGAGGCGTGCCATCTTGGAAATGATCCGCCCTCGCGCGGGCGCCGGCGTATTCTTCCAGCCTTTGAAGGCATGGTAAGCGGCCTCGACAGCCGCTCCGGCTTCATCTCGCGTGCAAAGCTGAGCGGTCCCGATAATGTCGTTGACGTTTGCGGGGTTGATGTTGGGGATCGTTTTGCCTGATGATCCTTCGACCCATTTGCCGTTAATAAAGCTTCGATATTGCGTCATAACTCGTAGTATCTCGAGACGCGCCTAGTGACCCTGATGCGGTACCCAGAATAAGACGAATCGAGTATTCGTATATTAGTATTAATGTCGATGAGCGACAACGTCCGACAACTGCTCGAAACCCGTGTAGCAAAATACCGTGAAAAAACCTTTCTGTTTTCCGAGACTGACGATCGTTTATGGAGCTATGCAGAGTTCGACGCAGCTGTTAACAAGACCGCTAACCTTCTTCGATCGCACCAGATAAAGAAAGGCGATGTTGTGAGCCTGCTGATGCCTAACTCTGCCGAATACATCATCGCGTATTTTGCATGTTGGAAGATCGGCGCGATCGCAGGACCCATCAATTCTCTACTCAAGCCGGACGAGATCGCTTGGGCTGTTTCGAATTCTGAATCAAAGTTAGTGCTTGCGGGTTCCGAACTTGCCCGTAGCTGCGAAGGGTCAGTGACGGAACAATGGCCGCCGGTGGCGATCTTTGACGATGTTGTTAAGGCTACAAATGGCTGTGCAGACCATCTGGAATTGGTGGACCTGTCCACTGAAGATGACGCCATCATAATCTACACTTCGGGAACCACTGGCAAGCCCAAGGGATGTTTACTTACCCACGGAAATTTGATATCGAATGCCCGTCAGATCTCGGAATGGATGGGTTTTGGTGAATCGGATAGGCTGCTCACCGTAATGCCGCTTTTTCATATGAATGCTGTGTCCGTAACAACGATGACAGCCCTTTATTCCGGCGGCTCAGCAGTGATAAGCCCAAAGTTTTCGGTGTCAAAATTCTGGGACATCATTCAGAAATACCAGGTGACCTCTTTCGGCTCAGTCGCGACAATGCTGTCGATGCTGCTGGCAAGGTACGAGTCCGGCGAGGCCAAGAGGCCGGCCGGCGCGTCTTCACTAAGATTTGCGATGTGCGGTTCTGCTCCGGTGCCCGTGGAGGTGTTGAATCGGTTCGAACAGGCGTTTAATTGTTTGGTGATCGAGGGATACGGTCTTTCGGAATCGACGTGCCGCTCGACGTTCAACCCACCGAACGAGGCTCGCCGGCCCGGATCCTGCGGAATGCCGATCGGGAATGAAATAAAGGTTGTGGACGAAAATGATGTTGAAGTCGCCGACGGAGAGCTAGGCGAGATCGTCCTGCGCGGCCCTAATATTTGCAAAGAGTATTTTAAGAATCCGGGTGCGACCACCAAAGCATTTGCTAATGGCTGGTTTCACACGGGCGACATTGGATATCGCGATGGGGACGGATTTTTCTACATCGCGGACCGAAAATCGGACATGATCATCCGCGGCGGCGAAAACATTTATCCGCGTGAGATCGACGACCTTCTGTACCAGCACAGTGCGGTCGAATCTGCGGCCGTGGTTGGCGTGCCCGATGAATTATATGGTGAAGAGGTCACCGCGTTCGTCGTTTTAAAGCCGGGCCAAAAACCCTCGCAGGATGATCTGATCGCCTTCTGTCAAAAGCACCTTGCCGACTATAAATGTCCAAAAACGATCCACTTTGTCGATGAGATCCCTAAGGGTCCGACGGGAAAGCTGCTTAAACGAGAGCTTGCTAAGCTACTTGTTCAGACGCCCTAGTCGTTTGAGATCGGCTTCAGCTGCGATATATCCGAAACTCGCCCACTGTTTTCCCGACACGATCTTTTTGAAAATGTCCACCGCCTCGTCGATCTTGTTGTGGTAGACGAGCCTATTTCCGAGGCCATAGCCAAGAGAGGCGCGGCTTACGCTGTCGATAGCCGACTCAAATTCATCGATCAGCTTCTGACCGCTTACCTTACCTTTATAAAGTTTTATCAGTGTGTAGTAATCGTGGTTTCGATAATGTCGAGGTCATCTTTTATCGCTCCTTCGAGCAGCTGTTGGAGATCTGCTTTGATCCGGTCACCAGTCGATTTTGGCGTCGTACTGAGAGCTGCGAATCGCCTGCCGCTCATATAAGCCCAATGTGCCGCGGCAATTCGCATGTCGTCATTCTTCGCGGTGTTATAGCACCGCATGAAAGAGGCGCGGGCGCGATCAAAGTCGCCCGTCAGATACTGCGCTAATCCCAGGTGATACCAGATGTTGGTATGAAGCGTACTCGTCGGAATATCGCGGGCATTTGGCAAGCCGTCGGGCTCCACCTCATCTTTATTCCCGGGCTTTTCTATCAATTGAACTGCCTTTTGCAGGTCTTTTATCGCGTCATCAAAACAGCGAATAGAGATCAACCTGTGCCCACGATGGAGATACATGCGTGCATCTTTCGGGAATTTACGAATCCCTTCAGAAAAGATATTTATCGCGTCCCTATATCGGCCGGTATATGCTGTTCGCCGGCCGAGCCATATTATCGCGTCGGCGTCGTTTGGTGTTTGCTGGTATTGGCTGTGTGCGCTAGCCAAACGCTGCAGCAGCTCGCTCGATGCGGGGGGCGGCAGAGGAATATTTGCGGTTTCCGGGCACGTTTTGGCTCCGATTCCGAAGGTGCATCCCAGCACTAAAAGCAGGATCCTCACGGTTTTCATATCGGCGAGAATACGCGCAAACGACATCGTTTGACAGCTAAATGAGCATTGCAGAAGATGTTTACATGCTAAATATGATGAGGTACTCACTGCCGGTGGAATTGAATGATTTGCTGGCGGCTGAGGCGAAGGAATGGGAAGCAGGGGATCGCATAAGCAGATTATGGAAAAAGGACGCCTCCTTGTGGACCGGCGATGACGAGGCCAAATGGCTCGGGTGGCTAAATATAGTCGACGAAGAATTGGAAACGCTCGATAAATACCGGGAGCTCAAGGAGGATGTGCAAAGCGGCAACTTTTCCGACGTGCTGCTGATGGGCATGGGCGGGTCATCGCTTGCGCCGGAGGTCCTGGCTGTTACATTTGGCAAAAGCAACTTTCACATACTCGACTCGACTGTTCCCGCTCAGGTCAGATCTGTTGAAGCCAAACTCGATGTGGCGCGTACCCTTTTCATCGTCGCCAGTAAATCGGGTTCGACGCTCGAGCCGAACTGCTTCAAACAGTATTTTTATGAACGGCTGGTTCAGGTTGTCGGCCGCGATAATGCGGGTAAACAGTTCATCGCCATTACGGACCCCGGGTCAAAAATGGAGCGGGTCGCCAAAGGTGACGGCTTTCGTCGTATATTTCATGGCAAGCCCGATATCGGTGGCCGATTTTCCGCGCTTACTCCTTTCGGGATGGCCGCCGCAGCGGCAATGGGTTTAGACGTGGAGAAGTTCCTCCGGTCCGCCAAAGCAATGGCCTCAGCATGTCAGGTTCAGGATCCTATCGATAACCCCGGCGCGCTTCTCGGTCTCCTTCTAGGTGTTGCCCACCGGTCCGGCCGCGATAAACTCACCATTTTCACATCGCCGGCCGTTTACGATCTCGGCGCGTGGCTTGAACAGCTTGTCGCAGAGTCAACCGGGAAAGATGGTATATCCATCATTCCCGTTGATCGAGAACCGAGGCAACAGCCGAAAAGCTACGGTAATGACCGCGTTTTTGTTTTTGTTGGGCTTGCGGACGAGGGTATCGATTCGGCTCACGCATCGTTTTCCGACTACGGACATCCATCCGTTTATATCGAGCTTCCATCTGCCGGGACACTCGGACAGGAATTCTTTCGATGGGAGTTCGCCACCGCCGTAGCGGGCGCCGTGATGGGCATTAACCCTTTCAATCAGCCGGATGTCGAGTCAGCCAAGATCGAGGCGCGGAAACTCACGGACGAGTATGAACGAACCGGTGAGCTGCCAACCGAAGAGGCTTTTTATCACGACAATGGGATCTCTTTGTTCTCTGGTGCCGCTTACACCGAGCGATTAAAAGCGAGCACAAGTGAATGTACGCTGCGAGCCGTTATCGACGCGCATTTTGACCAGATCGGCAAGAATGATTACTTTGCATTGCTTGCGTACGTTGAGATGAATGACAAGAATGAGGCCGCCCTCACCTCGATAAGGGAACGGGTTCTGCTGCGCACTGGCGCTGCAACATGCTTGGGTTTCGGGCCGCGTTTCCTTCATTCAACCGGCCAGGCATACAAAGGCGGCGCGAACAACGGCGTGTTTCTCCAGATCACGTCGGACGATGCAATAGATCTGGCGATCCCGGGACAAAAATACTCTTTCGGTGTGATCAAAGCTGCGCAGGCGAGGGGAGATTTTCACGTCCTGATCGATAGGGGGCGTAGAGCATTACGCATACATCTGGGCGCAGATATCGACGACGGGCTCGAGCGGCTCGTTTCCTTTCTCGCACAAAGAATAATTTAAAGGCCCGTTTGGCGGGCTGGTTCCACACCGTAGCCACGATGTCGCTTCCAACTCCGTCTAGTACTGTTCCGGCCCTCGCCGCCGGCAACGATAATCATGATCTTTGAGCAGATGTACTGAATAGTTTATCGTTAACAGCACAGCGTAACTCATATGCACACTGACGACGCTCCTCTGCCTGACAGGCCACAAATTGACGCTCGGAGCTCGAAATCAGGTTCGAAGAGAAATCTGCTTATATGGGTTCACGGGATGACATTCCTGTTGGGATTGACGCTGCTCGCGGTTGTTATTTACCGGATAGGTTACGAGAGTGTCCTTGAATCCGTAAGTCGCGTCGGATGGGGATTCGTAGTGATCATTGCGCTCAATCTGAGCAGGCACCTACTGAGGGCCGCGAGCATGTACCTGGCGGTCCCAGCCGAACACCGAACTTTTAAATATCGCAGCGCTGCGGCGGCCCGTTTTGGCGGCGAAGCCGTAACCTTCTTTACATTTACCGGGCCGTTTCTTGGCGATGCTACAAAAGCTGTTCTGCTTCGGAGGAATCTCCCCCTGACTCACGGCGCTTCTGCGGTCATAATCGACAACATTTTGTATTATGTCTCCGTTATTCTGGTGGTACTCGCGGGAGTGGCGATTCTACTATTGAATTATGGCAGCAGCGGCTCGACCATGAGCCGCGTGCTGCTGGCGATCGTCATCGTTGCGGTCCTGGTCTTTTCGGGGATAATAATGGCCATCCTGTACCAGGTAAAGCCGTTGTCCCACACGATAGAGCTGTTCTCACGGCGGAATGTGGCGCCCCGATTCATCCTGCGAAAACAAAAGGACATTCTCGAAGTAGAGAACAATGTATTTCGTTTCTACCACGCTCGCCGCCGTGATTTTTTCGCGTTGTTCGCGATCAGTCTCAGCGTCCACGCGATCAGCGTAACCGAGGTCTTCGTCGCGCTGTGGTTTCTCGGATATCAGGCCACTGTGTCTACGGCGTTCATTATTGAAAGCCTGACAAAGGTGATCAATGCGACCTTTAGTTTTATTCCCGGCACGATAGGTGTTTACGAGGGCGGTAATGGATTGATCTTGCGCACGCTCGGATATACGACGGCCGTAGGCGTTGCACTGGCATTGGTGAGACGGGGCGCCATTCTTTTTTCCACCGCAATTGGAATGGTGATTCTTGTGTGGCGAACAGCGGGACGGGGCGCTAGACATTTGTCACAACGCCGCTGAGTCAGCGCTCATTCCCGGCTGTTGACGGCTTCTGTGACCTCTTTAATAACTCGCCCCGGAAATCTATTAAAGCTGTCTGGCGAGCGATTCTGATCATCTATTTCGCCCATGAGCTTTAGAATGGTCGGCACAAAACTGAGACTGTCATAAGGTTGATCGACGGCCAGGCCTTTGGGGATGGCCGTCCGCGCACCGCCAGCAAGCATCAGTGTCGAATTGGTAGAGACACGCAGGAAGGACCCGTGATTGCCGCCCGGGTTGAAACCCCGCACATCGAAGTTCCAATGGTTGTTGGCTAGTATTAAGAGATCAGGCTCAGTCAACCTCCGCTGACGCCGGCGGAATCGGTCCATAATTACACTTTCCAAATTACCGGTCGCATTCTCGTCGCGAAAGATCGGATGAGAGATCAGCTGTTCATTCAAGGAGATCAATCCGATCGAGTAATTGGTTTTATGGATCGCTTTGAGCCACTCCAGCTCGGTATGCCAATTCCGGAGCCAATCAGTTCGTTCGGCGGCAGAAATTTCCAGATCCTTATCTTCCCAGTATCTTAGCGGAAATCCTGCAGACCATTGTTGAGGTTCAAAGGTGACGCTGTCGTCGGCATGCTGTCGTAAATTTGAGACTGGCAAGTATCGGTAACTGGTTACCCCGTCGATGTTTCTGGAAAGTATGACAGCCTCTTTACCATTACCCCCGTTTAACCAAACAGCGTCATCAAATCGGCCCGCGTCTGTCACGGTCGTCGACATATTATTTGCCGGCAGCCGAACAGCAACAAAATCCACGGGCCTCGAGCTGACGTCTGCCTGGACATTGTTGCGAACTCTCTGGCTGGTCAAAAGGTCGAAATAATTTACTTTTATGAATGATCTCTCCACGTCAAGATGATCGTCAGCCCCAACCATCAGCCCGCGCGGCGACATTCCAACAATGTAATTCTGCAGCTGGTGTAGTGAGTTCGGCTCACCCATCGCCTCCGGGGCGATCAAACTGTTTATCTCGATCTTATTCGGATCAAAGGAACGCTTCTCCAAAGCTAGGAGGCGATTAACGGTTGCTAGATACTCGCGGTATTCCGTTTCTGATGAGGAATCGAGCTGCGTCAACGATCGTTGTCTCAGGTCTTCCTTATCTAATCCGAGCCGACGTTCATCAGCATCGAACACTCTCGGCTTCGCTCCGGCGGACCGTTCGCGCTCCCGCCGCCATTTTCCTATCACATCCAGTTCCTCGCCGAACCGGTCTCGGGTTTCAGACCATGCTGGCCGGTGCTTGTCAATGACGCGGAAAAATGTGTTCACTACAGCGGATCTCTGCACGGAAGAAAGCTTCTTGTTTTTCATCTGCTGCAGCAGAATGTGAAGCAGGTTTAGATCGCTATTCCGAAGATGGACGGAGGCCCTTTCGTTGCCGTCGAAATCGAGAAGGGCTGTTGGGTAATCCTTGCTTTGGCCCTGCAGATAAAACGATTCGGGGGACGATGTCTTAATCAAAGGAACAAGCGGGTATACGCCTTTGACAGAGTAATCAAGCATCAACCGTCGTTTGGTCACCACGTGATGCCCACCGCCCGCTTGGGACCCGAGCAGCCGGACCAGATTATATCCCTGACTATATGCACGGGTGTCCGAATTCACACCATGGTCCGACACCAACACCAGGGCGGTCTCGTCTGCACGGGAGGATGAATTAATTGCAACCCAAAAATTGCCGATAACACCGTCTAACTCTTTTAATGCAGTTAAGCGCGAGAGAGCGTCGTTATTATGATGGGAGACATGATCGAATGAGACATCGTAGTAATCGAAGTAATCGATGTCCGGCCGCTTTACCAATTTTCCGACAATGTCCCGCTCGGCTTGATGTATTGTGACGCCCCTGAAATCAAGCCCCATCGTCCATTCGTCAATAAAGTCGCTGACATTCCCCGGGTACAATTTCGCGACTCCGCTGGCCAAAACTTCCCATTGATTTCCTCTCTGATAAAGCTGATTGCTTGTATAGCGTCGCTCATAAGGAAACATATCCACCAGCAGTGGTATCTTGAGTTGATCAAGTACCTCAACCGCCGGCATATCCATTTTTGTTTTGCCGGCGTAACCGATGTAATACGGCAGGAAATTCAGGTAATCGTATGCGTGAGATGTGTATCGATCGTACTCAACATTGCCCTTGATCTGCAGGTGCTGGCCCGTGTCCAGTTGCCCCCACGAGGGGCCCGAAAGGCTCATGCCTCGCGTGTAAAAATTGGGCACCCGTGTCCCATTCTTGTAAAACACCTCGTCAAACCAGGGCAGCACAGACTTACCGGTTACAGGGTCGCGTTCTTTAACAAAACGGTCCACATAATACGCCGGTAAACCATCGATCTTGATCACTACTACGCGTTTTACGCCCTGCGCATCGGCCCATCCTGCCAGGAGCCACAGGGCCAGGACCACCAGGGAGGCCGCGAATGGTAAACATTTTGAAAACATCTATCTTTTGTTATTGGAGGGTTAATTAGCTGTAATGTTAGAGATGGTTTGAGCATCACGCGCGGAGATGCGTTGGCGTTCCTCTAACGCTAGTTTCAGATAATGTGCACAAATGTCTCTCCACCGGCCGGCGATCGTTTCGTGACTGTAGATTGCGAGCAGCTCCTGCTTTGCCGATGCATTGTTGATGCGGTAGAGACTTGTTACACAAAGTGATTGAACATCCTGGTCATCTGTAATCTCAAAGATCCTGGCCAGTGCTCGCGTTGTTTTCTCCTCGGCATCCACGCCATTGATAGACACAAACGTAAGCGATCGCTTGAGCTTCGTCATGTCCGTATCGATCTCCGGCTTGGCGGATGCGTGAGCCACTTCTCTCAAGAAACGCTCATGGTAGTCCAATTGCCGACGAATATTCATCTGGGCCAAAAGTGCCGGTGTTTCTTTTTCGCGATGGGTAAAGGCTCCGAAAGAGATGAATCGTGCCGCGGCAAAAAACGCTCTATCGGCAGTCCCATGTTTTAGTCGTGCCATCTCTTGCCGCCTGTCGTTGTAGATTTTTTTAGGCAGACCATCGGGACGCATTGCGTAATCAACCAGATTTTTATACTGCGTGTGAGCCAGACGCGTTTCAACGTCTACATCATTTTGCAGAGGATTTACGGTCGCAGATTCTATACGACGAGCTATCTCGTCACGAAACTCCGGCTCCAGCGAGGCCTCAAGAGAAAGCAGGAGCTTGAGCTGAGAGTATGATCGGAGCCTTGATTCATAATTCAGATCCAGGCCGCGGCGTTTTACAACAAAATCAAAAATAAACCTTCCGAAGAGATACGGCAGGCCGCCAAATTTGGACAGGGACAAGACCCCTCCGGTCAGGTCGTCGAGAACCCGTTTGGACAGCTCACGTCTTTTTGCATTGCTGTTATCTCGAAAATCGACGAGCAGCACCGGTATTTTTGGATGATCGAGCCCGTATATTGCCAGGGGGATCAGCGTCCGTGGACGGGCATTCGGAGTTTCCGGCTCAACCTCACGATCGTCGGCGTCGTACCAACGCACTTGAGAATAACCGTTCCAGTCGAGTAGCTTTGGGTCATTCCAGGGATTTTTAATGTTAAGAAAACGTCCATCGAACTTTCGCCCTTTGTTTCGCTCGATATCCGACGTGGCTGCCCACACGATGGCATGTCTTGCGGAACCGTCCGGCATTTCCAGCGGTTCAAAAAACAAACCTTGTGCTTCAGAATACTGACGCAGCAGTTCCCAATTATGTCCCCGAAAATCCCTCGTCTTTGTAATGTCCTTTTCAAAGGTACGACCGAGGTTCTCATTCTGCATGTGCCAGCCGAATGTCTTATCGGTCAAAGACAACCTGGCTTGCAGGTCTCGGAGCTCTGTTTCCGACAGCACCACATCGCCCTCGACCGCGTGATACATAGAGAGAACCGCCATTGCCGCCACAACGGCGGAACGACGATAATCGGCAGCATTCTGTCGAAACTGCGACGCCGACGCCCGCATACTGATCGAAAACTCGCCGAGAATGAGTTTTTTGAAGAGGAGCCAAAATACCTTGTTCCAAACGACCTTACTCGGCGACTGGACATCGATGATCGACGGCGGTGGGTCGGTGCCCACGTCACCTTTATTCGAAGTTCGGTTGTATAGGAACGGTACGACGGCGGAAATTTTCTGAGAAGCCGAGGGGCGGGTAAAGGTCAGCATCCATACATATCTAAGCCGATCGTTTTCGGGAACATCATCGCCAAGCGTATCTCGCAGAATACTCACGAGGGGGATCTCTGAAACCGGCCCCTGTACTGATTGCTGCAGGTCGTGTTTACCAAAAATGGTTATGAGCTCGGCCCCACCCGCAACCGCAAGCTTTTCGATCCGAAAGCCGCTGTCAAGCCGTGCATCTCTAACGGCGCCACCGACAGTTAAGCCGTCATTCGACGACTGACCGCCTACGTTGACCACACAAATGAGCAAACAATAAAGCCACCCCAGCACAGTGATTTGTCGGAACAATGTTTGGAAGGATTTTGTCGGATCAAAAATCATACTCAAATTGGCATATCGGATATTGGTCAGGGAAGAGAGGGACGTCAGCGATTATTTGATACTCAATAGCTTTTCTGATGCGAGGCGTCGAGCAAAGTTTCGCTAAGCCTTACGCATTTAGTCGCCCACGGAGGACGGTCATCACCTCGACAGAAGCGACACCGATCGCGTTCAGAAGCAGCAAATGTACAAAACCGCCTTTCCCGAGGATGACCAGGATCAGCCAGATAACAAACAAAACCGCCGCGATAAGCCGCAAAACCATCAAGTGTCTCCGACGCGGACAACCCAATTAGTGCACGATAATATCACGGCCCTAATTCGCTTTCCATAATTTTGACAGCCAAAGCCGCAATCAGATAATCTCAGATTTCATCCGCGACCGCTGCAGTAACTCGATTATTCAGAGCTATCGAAAGTTTACAGATAACGCATTGTCATCTCAGATATTACCACCGACCACAGCAGCCCTAGACCCCAAACGGTTTCCGGAAACCCTGTACTTTCTGAAGAGCAAGCGGTGGCCTGTCATTCTGCTTTTGATCTTCCTGTTTGCAGGTTTTATCCTTCGAGTTCACAACCTTGGAGCTGAAAGCCTGGGCGAAGACGAGCTTAATAAGCTCCAGACGGTTCAGGAATACCGGACCAACGGATTGACAGGCAAGAACGGTGAACACCCATTTCTGATGAAGGGCCTGCAAACACTGAGTATCGCAGGAGCTGAAAGGCTTAATAAGTGGATCCCAAACGCACGCATTTCTGACGAGGCAGCGCTTAGATTTCCGATCTGTCTTTTCGGAACACTTACGGGTCTGCTTATTTTTCTGCTTATATCAGAGCTTTTCGGCCGAAGTCTCGGTCTCGTTTCGGCTGCATTGTGGTCGGTTGAACCAGCGGCCATCGGATTTGACCGGATCGCTAAGGAAGACAGCCTGGTCTTGTTCTTTTTCCTACTGACAAACCTTTTGTGGGTGCGCTCACAAACTGCGGCGGAACGAGGTGAAAAGAACTGGGTGTTGCTCGCCTGGGGCGCCGGAGTCGGATTCGCGGGGTTGATGGCCTCGAAATATTATCCGCACCTTTTAGCGATCGGCGGTGCGTACTACAACGTTTTCAAACACATTCCGGGCAAGCTATGGAACCTCGAGGCAAAACGATGGATCATTTTCTTTTTGGTTATGGGTTTGGCGTTTCTGATCCTCAACCCGACCATCCTGCTTCCCGAAACCTGGCGGGAAATGCTGAAGTTTTCAGGCGAGAACAGAATAGGCCATGACAGTTATGAGTTCATAGGCACGCTTTATCGAAATCAGATGACCGCGTGGCTTTCCGGCGTGCCCTGGACCTTTTATTACGTATTCATTCTCGTAAAAACTTCGACCATAACATTGCTTCTGGCACTGATTGGTATTCCTCTGCTGTTTAGACGAGGGATGGGCGACGGACGATATTTTCTGTTTTTCTGGGCATTCATGTGGTTCCTGCCGTTCACTTTCCTGGGCGGAAAATTCACGAGGTACTTTACGTTCGTAGAACCGCTGATATTTGTCGCGGCCGCGGCGGCTTTCTGCAGCTCCATGGGATGGATGCTTTCGGTGCGGCGAATTGGTGAAAAAACGGCCGCAATACTGCAGCTTGTCCTGATGTCCGGTTTTCTTGCGTTTCCCCTCTTCAACTCGCTTGCAGTCACACCGCACTTCCGCTTGTTCACAAACTCGCTCGGTTCGACTATGCGGCAGCCCGGGTCCTTCTTTCCACACGATGAGTTCTACGATGCAGGCACTCGCGAGATCGTAGACCATATATCAAGTGAGGCGGTCGACGGCGCTCAAGTGGCCTGCGAAACCCCGGACCTTTTCGAGTACTACGCACGAAAGAGGGGTCGAAACGATCTTCACTTTGTTTCCCTTTCGGACGAGTCAAAGGTAGCCGGACTTCGGGCAGATGATTTTATCGTGGTAGCGGCCGGCCGCCGCTATGTGAGCAATAGTGGGTATATTGACATGCTGAAAGGTACCGGCTCGCCCGTCGAGACCATTGATCTGGGAGGAGTGCCCGCAGTCTGGATCTATAAATTGGATGAGACAACCAGGTTGAGGATACAGGAAATTGCACGACAGGCTAGTCGTAATTAAGCGCTTCGACGGCATCCAGCCGCGCGGCCCTGAGTCCTGGATAGAGGGCACCGACAACTCCACTCAGAAGCCCCACAATTATGATCGTTGCAACGATTTTGGGCTCGACCACTACTGTGAGCGTTGATGATCTGGAGAGTAAGAACTTCAGTAGGTAAGTGGCCGCTACGCCAAAAATTACTCCACCGGCGCTGATGATTAGGGCCTCCTGAACGATCGTCCACGCTATGCGGGTGTTGGACATGCCAAGGGACTTCAAAACGCCGATCTGACGAGTACGCTCGGTAACCGTCGTGTACATTGTCAACAGGATTATCAAAGCACTGATCGCAGCCGCAACACCGATCACTACGTCGAGAAAAACGTTTAGAGCGGGAATACCCTGCATATAAAGCTCTTCTAGTTCACTCGTTAATATCATCTGGTTCTCGGGAAACCTGCTTTTAAGATTGTCTCCGACCGCCTGCGGCGTAAAACCCTCTTTGATCTTGACGAGAAACGCGGAAGCCTTATCTTCGGAACCGAGCTGGGACTGCATCGTCGACAAAGGTATTTTGATGCGTGCCCCTGCACTTGGTTCATAAGTGCCAACGATCTCAAAATCACGCTCGTAAATGCTGAATTTATCACCGATCTTTAGCTTTCGGCGTTCGATCCACGCCGTATCTGACATCATTTCGTCACGCCCATCGGTAAACTTACGGCCGCGCACGATCTGAAGATCCGCAATGGCTGCGTACCCATCGAATGGAACACCGTCGATCAAGCGGCTCCCCGTCAATCCATCGGTTGCTGCCACGCTGTTTTGGGCAATGGGCACGGCCGCGGCGACACCCTCGACGGCTTCGATGTCAGATTGAAGCGAAACTGGCAGGCGAAGTGCCTCCCCACCAAGACTGATGTCGCCTGATGCGCGGAACAGGATCTCGGCACCCACGTTCGACTCTCGCTGCGCGCGTTCGCGCATGGTCCCATTGGCTAAACCAATGGTAAAAACGATCAGCAGAATTCCGATGCCGATACCGATGCTACTTACGACCGTCCTGGCGGGCCGGTGCAGCATATTTGAGAAAACGAGGCTATTCATCCGATAAAATCAGAGCGTAATTAATAAAATGCCACCAGCTGGTGCTAGTGGCAATAGTCGGAACCGGGTACCAGTGACGTTCTTAAACGCCAACCAACGCATCTTCCTCAACAAGATATGGCGAGACTGCCGCTCTATCAATGTCCGGTTCGAGAACCTTCGCAATGACCGGCAAACTCAGGCTGCGCGTTTTCTGAATCCCTGGCACCTCTTTACCCTTAGCGTATACGGCGTGACGGCCGTGCTCTTGATACCACTCAGACAGGGAGGCTGTTTTATGCATTTCTTCGATGATTTGGCGCCAGCCAACCCCGGTGTTGTAGGCGCAAAATGATATCTCGCCCTCTTGCGTCCCATAAGGAATAACGCACATCTCTGTGCGCCTGAAATCATAGTTGAAGAGGTCCTGGAACCACATGCCTTCCACACACAACACGCGCCACACATCATCATTGGCACGTTCGGCTTTCATTCTATCGTTGCGGTCGCTGTTGGAGGTCGTTGACGATGGCTTAAAGAGATTGATGATCTGAGAGATCGGAAAACCCTCCGGGGCTGCTGCAGCGTCGTAGTTGCGCATGATGGCCATGGCGAGCTGGGCCATCGTGAGCTTGCTGCCGCGGGCAGTGTCGGTGATCGTCGCTACATCCTTCATAAACTGTTCGTAGTTAAAGAACTCAAACAGCGAGCGTATTTGGTTTGTCTCTTTGTTGACGACGATCAGTGTAAAAATACCGCAATTTGGATGGCAGTTACACGATGACCACCCCCATGGCGCGTCAGCTCCCTGCAGCATATCCATCACGCTGGTGAACGCCGAGTAGCTCGAAAGCGGGAACCAGTCGCGCAGCGGCTCAAGCACGCCCCCGAGCTGATTCTTCAAGTCATGCGTCATCCCGGCGAGCGTGTAACGCTGCTTGATGCGGTTCTCATCGGAGATGTCCTCATCTCGGCCCGTGAACGACACCGGCTGAAACGCTATCGTCTGCACCTTGTCAATATTTTCAGCCGCAAACTTAACGATCGAGCCGATTCCGTTGTTGTTCCACGAATTGACAATAGTCGTGACCAGCGTGACCTTGATGCCAACCGAGGCGAGATTCTCGATCGCCTTCAGTTTCACGTCAAACAGATTACCGACCCCGCGATGCTGATTGTCTTCTTCGTTCGTGCCGTCGAATTGCAAATAGACGCCGTGCTGTCCGGCTGCCTTTGCGGCTTTACAAAATTCAATGTCTTCTGCGTAACGGATGCCATTGGTCGCGGCGAGAATGCGGTAGAATCCAACCTTCTTGGCATAAGCGACAGCGTCTAAAAAGTACGGTGACAGAGTTGGCTCGCCGCCCGAGAAAAGGATGATGATCTGGCGTTTGGGCTTGAAAGAAACAGCCCGGTCGAGTATCGCCTTGGTGTCCTCAAACGTCGGTTCGTGCACGTAACCGACCTGGTTTGCGTCCATAAAACATGGATTGCACATCATGTTGCAGCGATTGGTCAGGTCGACCGTAAGCACCGCTCCTCGCCCGAATTTGATATCGCTGGTACCGTGGTGATGAACGTGCTTGTCCTCGGCGGCCTTAAAATCACGGCCGTAAAAGAGCGACTCGATACGCTCGAGAAACTTAGGATCTGTCGCCATCACGTCGGTGAATTCACCGTGCGTGGGACAAGTTTTTTTCATTACGACTTGTCCGTGTTCCTCGACGATCTGTGCTTTGATCTCGCCAGGATGGGAATCCATTAGGATGTTCAGCGGTATATCACCCGAAATCACTGCCTCGCGCACGCTCTTAACGCACGCCGGGCAAAGGCTGTCCGTTTCACGGGGAAACCCAAGCGGGGGAGCCGTTCGCTCGTAAGATTTTAATAATGGTTCGGCAGCCCATTTCGGCTGAATGGACTGTCCCTCCGGCAAGACTTTATTGACCGTCTGAAAGGCTTTCCACCCGACGTCGGCCATTTTGGAGACGACCTTTGAACCCTTTCGGCTCCCGCCCTTACCTTCGCCACGTCTAAAATTATCGCTAAACATAATGTTTCTCATCGATTAGACACACTAATCCCAGTAGCAATCGTAGCAAAATTTAGAAGTGATTACGAGTTTAGCAGGCTGCGGAAGAAGTTCCCTATCTGCTTCGCGAGGCCCGCTTTCGTATAACCCGTCAGCCAACGAATACACTCGTGAACCTCCTGCCTGGTGCGCCCCTTCTTCTCCCCTTCGCCACGTAATGCGGATAGACCCCGTCCTAACTCATTGCGAATACTCTTTCGTTTGACATTCGGGGATGGAGTTATTGGCAGCTAAGCCGTGTTGATGCGATATAGAACGGCTGACCATTTACCAGAACCTCGGTCCATTCACCTACGCCGGTTACATATGAAGTAATTGCATTGCCTGTAGTCGTTACAACTGTCCCGCTTGCGATTTTACTAACGACGCTTGAGGCATCTTTGTCGCAATCTATTTCACCGCATCGAGCTTTAAGATTTGCCCGACCACTTCTATCGACGACATTACAAGAGATGTTCGACGCGCGAGTCTGTCGCGTCCCACCGCCTTGCCC
>JBHENG010000036.1:0-26727 GCA_046262195.1 Pyrinomonadaceae bacterium
CGCAAGCGTCGAGACGAAGGCTCATAAAATAGAAGTCTCATACCGCCCTCCCTCATGGTCGGGCCTGTGCATGTTTTGTCGAAGCTCCGTCAACAAGGGTGGTACACGGGCCATCGATCAACGAAGACCTGGCAACGATGTCCGTCCAACTGCAAAGGCCCGCGCGTGAGCAAGGGCGGTACACGGGCCATGGTAGAACTATGGTGGTAGAACTATGGGGCCTGGCCTACGATTTTACGATTCTCCATCAATCTGGGATGGCTGTGTGTCTCACCTCTAACGCACAATCATTAGGGATGGAGGCTGAAGGCTGCGAGACGTCGAAGGGCCAAGCATGCGTTGCCGATTCTCCTCCACCGGCCCGAGCAACCTTCCTTCTGAGCCAATGAAAAAAAGGGAAAGTGGCAAGTGAAAATGAAAATGAGGAACAAAAAGATCGAGCGTCGATGTCATGTGTGATCAAGGGCGACGACAGGGGCCGCAGGCGCCGCGGAAGTCTTTTGGATGGCTTATAAGGGCAGCGGCCAGCTGTGCTAGAATCCACACGTGACTAATCTTCAATACCTCATTGATGCGAATGGCCGTAAGACCGCGGTGGTCCTGCCTATCGACGAATACGAAGAGTTGATCGAGGACCTGCATCTTGGCGAGGCCTATCGGGCGTCGAAGCAAGAACCCAACCGGGATTTTCTCGAACTCGTCGAAGAAATGCGTCGCGATGGCGAGATAGATGTATAAGGTCACGATCACCGGGCCCGCCAAAAAAATCTCAGGAAGCTCGACCGTCAGATAAAGAATCGTATAGTCAGTGAGATCCTGGCTCTCGCCTCAGAACCACGTCCGCTCGGATGTCGAAAGGTCTTATCTGAAGCAGGTCTTTGGCGCATCCGTGTCAGTGATTGGCGTATCGGCTACGAGATAAACGACGCGTCGCACGAAGTCACGGTAATCCGTATCGGCCGTAGAGGCGAATTCTACGATTGATGGACCACCCCCTGCCCCTCGTGGACGAGGTCATGGGTAGGATCACCCTGCCTCTTTCGCCGATTCGGGGCGTTGTTCCTGCTCGCGAACCGCAACCTCGTAGTTCCGATCGTCGCCCACGGAATTTCAAACACGCTTGCTTTTATCCTTATTTATCTGGACCGGTATCCCGGACTCGATTGATCGGTAGCGCGAACCGTGAGAAAGTACGCCGACTGGCGCCGCGTGAGCAGCGTTGGGAAAAAGCGGCAGACCTCGTCGAGAGTTCTTAGACGTGGTATAGGCATCTGACGCGCGCGGCAGGTCAAAGATTGCAAAGCTTTCTCACCATTCATGGAGGTCAGGCACCCAGCTGCCACAGCTTTATCGCCTCGATGGGGTAGATCATTTGCACGATATTTATCAGCAGGCTGTCGCGTATCCACGCGATCAGGACCGCCTCGGTCGTGAGGAACAGGGCCAGAGACTGCCAAAAACGCAGCTTTGACGCGATCATAAACCCGGCTGCGCAGCAGAGGATGTCGGCGACGGAATTCGCGATAGAGTCGCCAAAATAATCGAGCGAGATCGTCACGGCACGGTAGCGCTCAATGATCGCACTGGAATTCTCGACCACCTCCCACGTGCTCTCGGTAAACACCGCGAGCACCAGCCGCCACGCGAACGGCATCCGCCCGAACACGAGCCCGATCAGCCAAAATTCAAGCACCCCGTGAAGCAGGTGCGTGAATGAGTAAGGGTCGATGATGTGCTGTGAGTTATGTGTCGACCAGATGTCCCACGACCATGGCACCGGATCGCCAACCTGGCACCACGACACGCGGCCCTGAAACCACAGAATGGCCGCCGTCGTGACGAGGATAACCGCGAACAGCACAGCGGTCGTCTTTGTAAATGTACGATCTTGTTCGGGTGAGCGAGCGGTCATTGGCAGCAACGATTGTCCGCGCGATGTGGGAAATTAGCAAGGGCGCTTCAGCTGCTTCAGGCGCTTCGCGCGCTTCTGAAGCGCTCTACTCGGTCGAGACCACCTCTTCGCCCTGAAGAGCGGCGTGAAGGGTATGCCAGCTAAGACTCGCGCACTTTACGCGGGCGGGAAACTCAAGCACACCGGCAAATATTTTAAGCTTGCCGAGGTGATTTTCATCTTTTTCGACGTCGAGCTCACCGGTGACCATGCGGTGAAATTCGTCAAAGATCATCTCGGCATCATCCTTTGATTTCCCCTTGACCGTCTGTGTCATCATGCTCGCCGATGCCTTTGAGATAGCACAACCCGATCCCTTGAAAGCTACATCCTTGACTACGTCACCATCCATGGCAACGTAAACGCGCAATGCATCGCCGCAGAGCGGATTATTTCCATCGGCCGTCTTGTCCGCCCCCTCGATCTCGCGGAAATTCCGCGGATTTTTGTTGTGGTCCAGGATCACCTCCTGGTATAGATCGCTTAATTCTGACATTATGCAAAAACCCCGATCACGTCTTCGACCGCATCGGCGAGCTTATCAACCTCTTCGCGAGTGTTGTAAAAAGCAAAGCTCGCCCGCGCAGTTGCCGGAACGTCGAAATGCTTCATAACGGGCTGTGCACAATGGTGCCCGGCGCGGATGGCGATGCCCGACTGGTCGAGTATCGTGCCGATATCATGCGGGTGTATATCTTCGATCGCAAATGAGAGCACCGATGCCTTTTGCGCGGCGGTTCCGACGATCTTTACTCCGGGAATAGAGGCGAGACGCTCGGTCGCATATTCGAGGAGCTCATGTTCGTGGGCCGCAGCAGCCGCAAAATCGATCGAGTTTAGGTAATCGATCGCAGCTCCGAGACCAATTCCCGCGGCAATAGCCGGCGTTCCGGCTTCGAACTTTTCCGGGATGGGTGCCCACGTACTGCCGTCAAAGCTCACGGTGCGGATCATTCCCCCGCCGCCCTGGTATGGCGGCATCAGGTCGAGCCATTTTCGTTTGCCATACACGATTCCGCTGCCGGTCGGAGCGAACATCTTATGCCCGGAGAAAACGAAAAAGTCACAGTCGAGTTCCTGAATGTCCACGGGAAAATGCGGCACGCTCTGGGCGCCATCGACAAGCACGGGCACGCCAAATTTGCGTGCCGTCTCGGTCATCTCTTTTACCGGATTGATCGTGCCGAGCGAGTTGGACACATGGGCAACAGCGACGATCTTTGTTCGCGGGTTGAGCAAACACTCGTATTCCTCGATGATCAGTTCGCCGCGCTCATTCATCGGGATCACCCGTATGGTAGCTCCGCGCTCCTCCGCGATAAGCTGCCACGGGATAATGTTCGAGTGATGCTCCATCTGCGAGACGATGATCTCATCGCCCTCGTTGATGAATTTGCGGCCATACGACGAAGCGACAAGATTCACCCCCTCCGTAGTCCCGCGAACGAAAATGCACTCTTTTACATCAGGCGCGTTGATGAATCGTTTGACTTTTTCGCGAGCAGCTTCATAGGCCGTAGTCGCGTGCTGCGAGAGATAATGCACGCCGCGGTGGATGTTCGAGTGCTCTTCCTGTAGATATTTGGCACCACGATCGATCACCACCTGCGGCACGTGCGACGAAGCCGCGTTGTCGAGATAGACGAGCGGCTTACCGTTCACCGTTTGCGACAGCACGGGAAAATCTTTACGGATCTTTTCCACGTCCCAATGGTTCATTGCTTTTTCAGCTCTCATTGTCAAACTATGCTAGCTAAGAGCCACCCGGTTTCCCTCCGGGGCTGCGTTAGTTGCTCGTCTGCGGTCTTCTCGCGCGACGTACTCTCGCAAAGCGGTCTCGACCACGACCGAACGCCGATGCTTTTCGCCGGCAATTTCATCTATTCGTGCCAATAGATCGTCGGCTATTATCAATTGTGTTCTAACTCTCATATGTTCAAACCTCCAGCTTTACTGACAGTCTGTTAAGTACAGCTCTGTCCAGATCATTCTTTATACTTTCGATGCCGATCTTTCGAATGATGGCTTCGGCAAAGCCATAGGTCAGCAGATTGCGGGCGAGCGCGTCCGGCAAACCGCGGGTTAAAAGGTAGAACAGCTCTTCTTCTTCGAGCTGTCCCACGGTGGCTCCATGGGAGCATTTCACATCATCGTTAAAGATCTCGAGCTGCGGTTTCGTATCCACCCGGGCTTCATTCGATAGCAACAGGTTTTTATTCGATTGCTGGGCGTCCGTACCGTGGGCGTTCTCACGGACAAAAACTTTTCCGTTAAAGACGCCGCGCGAATTGTCATTTAGAACGCCTTTGTAATTCTGATGCGAAGTGCAGTTTGGCACAGTATGATCAATGACCGAGTGTGTATCAGAGTGCTGACTGCCGTTTAGCATGTAGAGCCCGTCGACCCATGCCTCGCCCCCCTCAGCGGTGAATTTCAGATCTATGTCATGCCGGGAAATGGCACCGCCGAGATTGATGTTCGTCGTATCGTAGCGGCTGTTTCTGCCAAGTATCACCTCCGTAAAACCATAATGATATGCTTCGGCGGAATCCTTCTGAACACGGTAATGGGTGACAGCTGCATTGTCTTCGACAATGATCCTCGTGAGGGCATTTATGAAACCATCTGCAGGCGAAGCGTATGATTCTAAGATCGTCCCCTCGCTATTCTGCTCTGCGACGATCATTAGATGCGGTGCCCACATGGTTCCACGCGGCGCCTCATATGCAAATGTTGCAGGCTCTGTTTCCCTCCTGCCTTTAGCGATGCCTCCAACAAGGATGTGGGCGAATGCGAGGTTTAGCGCGGTCAAACCGTTTCGGCGAAAATCGAACGACTTAAAGGCATCTTCGTATGGACCAAACGCTGCCTGAAACTGCATTGGATGTGCGGTCCAGGACCTCTTTTCGACGTTCGCAAGATTCGTGTATTTCCAGTCCTCCTCCTTAGTCGTCGGAAAACCTTTATGCGCGAAGTGCTCAAACGCGCGTTCACGTAGGATCCGCAGGTGTGCATTCTTCTCGTCCTTTACAAACTCTCTGAATTGTTCCGCGAACTGCGTCTCAGTCACGGCGGTAGTTGATGCCATCTCAAAAAACCTTTATCAAACTAAACTTGTCGTCCGACCGCACGGTGCGTATCGGATCGAGGACGAAACTTTTAGCGATTTGTAATTTCGTCGAGTTCTCCGCACTAGATCGTTTGTCATCGACAAGCGTCGAGCGATCGTAGTCGAACAGAAAATCGTGACGTACAAGCGCGTATTGAACTCCTAAGGTCGCCGCCTTCCGACGCAACTCTTCTGCGCTGCCCGATTCCCAAAGCATCTTTCTCAACGTCCAATCCTCAAAGAGATAATCTGAGAACACCGGCCGATCAAGATGATATGTGTCCCGCCGCATGTTGATCAGCCATACTTTTGCATCAGGGTTAGACTCGCCGTTCAGCAACTCGTAGAACGGGTAGTAGTCCAGATTTCTCGTGAGATATTCTTCACGTGTCTCGCCACCAAGCACTACACGAAGGGGTGCCTTTTGCATAAACCAAGCGGCCGAGGTAGATAGCCCGACCAAAGCGGCCGCAGAGAACGAGACCTGCCAAACGATCCGAAGCGAAGGACGCTTTTGCGCGATGGATGCCGTTGACAGAAATATCGCGACAGAAAGCATCGGCAAAATGGGAAGCAGATATCGCAGCTGCTGGCTGGAAAACAGCCAGAACAAAAACACGATTGCCGCCACGCCGGTACAAATCTTTGCCTCAACAGGCAGTTCAAAGTTCCACAGGCCCCAGATAAGGATCGGCAACGCGATCAAAAAGGCTACGCCCATCACTCCATCGAAATTTCGCGGCATCTCGGGCTGGGCCGTGATCGCCAAATGGACAGGGGCCGTAAGATAATCCACCACGCTCTTTGCGTCGCCTCCGTATTGCGAATTCATCGCCTGAAACAGGTTCGAGCGCTCGACATCCCACCCCGCCGCCTTCCCCTCCAAAATGCTCATATAGAAGGGGAAGATTGGACTGCCGGTCGCGGACCACGTCCTGATATACCACGGTGACGCGATCAAACCCGCCAACAAAAGTGTCGAAAAGCCGGTCGCCACAACCTTTCCCGTATTCACGGCACCTCGTGCCTTTAGCAAGAGGATCAGAGCAAATGCAGCGATCACAAATATCGCCGTCAGCTTTATAGACAACGCCGCTCCGAGAAAGATCGCCATCAAGACGAGCGAACTCGTCGTTTGCTCTTTCCACCAACGTGTCAGAGCGTAAACCGCGAGAGTGACGAACAGTGTGAGCGCCAGGTCTCCGTACCCGCTCGACGCCACCTGAAAAGCCGTTGGCACTGTCGCGACAGCCGCAGCAGATATAAGCGCCCACGTCCGAGGGACATTCATCTCACACAGCCAACCGTAGACAGCCGCCAACACCAACGGAAAAAATAGGAACATTGACGCACCGGCAGCGGCTTCAGCCGCGCGCTGGCTGAGGAATCCGCCCAACAGCATGGCCCACACCACATGCATCTCCGTGCCGAGCGCTAGATAGCTCGCGATATTGCCATCGATAAACGCGTTGCTACGCTGAGCGATGAAGGCCTTTGGTAATGCAAAGTGGTAAAGCAATGTGTCCTTCGCGATCGGGGGCGCCAAAGCGGATATAAGTGCAACCAAAACCACCAAGGCGATTGCAGCCGTAAGAACATATGAATAAATCGACCCGGCGCCCGAGCTTTTGCTCTCACTGGTCGATGTCGGTACCTGCCGAAAGTGTAAGGCCGCCAGTGCGAGCCCCAGTGTGACGGAGATCCCGGCGACGATCGGGCTGTAGGCGCCCGCGAGTCCGAGGAAAAACCATACGGGCGACCATATGGCTGCCCCGATAGCGATCCTGAGGGTAATGTTCAGCGCCGGGGAAGTATCTTCTTGCTGGCTCAGTCTAGGCGCCGATCCGACCAGACTACCGAGTCCAAACCACGAAATAGCTATCAGACCGGCCGTGAGCATACCCGCTGCAGAATGAGCCACTCCGCCGAGACCAAACAGAGGCCCGCCAGTTAAGTTTTCAAAGAGCTGCGGAAGACGACCGATGTCACTATCTCGGTATCTCAAAAACGCGATCACTGCCGCAGCGGCAAAAGCAGCAAACAGTATCGCTACTAGTGATTCGGAACCCCGCTGCAATCCCCGTCGCTCAGCCATTGGTGTCAGCGTGTTCCGGCTGCGCCTTTGACCCAGTCGTATCCCTTTTCTTCCAGTTCCAGCGCGAGCTCTTTACCACCTTCCTTCACGATCCTGCCCCCGGCCAGCACGTGCACCATGTCGGGCACGATAAAATTCAACAGCCGCTGATAATGGGTGACAAGTATGATTGCATTGTCCAGTCCCCGCAGCTTATTTACACCTTCGGCAACGACGCGAAGCGCGTCTATGTCCAGTCCCGAATCGGTCTCGTCCAGCACAGCCAGCTTTGGCTGCAGCACCGCCATCTGCAATATCTCGTTCCGCTTTTTTTCGCCGCCAGAGAAACCTTCATTTACGGAGCGTTTGAAAAACTCCGGGCTCATGTCAACGATCTTTGCCTTTTCCTTCAGGTAATCATTGAATTCGAGCGGATCCAGTTCGTCCTGGCGGAGATGCTTCATCTTTTCGTTGTAGGCGAGCCGCAGGAATTGCGAATTGGACACACCTGGTACTTCGATCGGGTATTGGAATGCCATAAACACACCCTCTCGCGCACGCTCGTCCGGTTCCAGCTCAAGCAGATCCCGGCCCTCATAGAGGACCTCGCCTGAGATCACCTCATAACTTGGATGCCCGGCCAGAACTTTGGACAAGGTGGATTTGCCTGAGCCGTTAGGCCCCATGATGGCGTGGACCTCACCGGTTCTCACCTGTAGATTTAGCCCCTTGAGTATCTCTTTTCCGTCAATTCCGGCATGTAGATCTTTTACTTCCAGTAACATGATTTAATCGAGTATCTTCTCCATTTCGAGCCCCGGCATATCAAACCACTCCTCCGGCGGCGTTTCCCGAGTCACGTAGAATCCGTTTCGTTCGTACAGCAGTCTTGCAACCGGCAGCACAAACGTCGTGTACAGGTACAGCTTCGTAAAACCGTGTTCACGGGCATACGTCTCAAGTGTCTCGAGCAATTTTCGCCCTATGCCACGGCCCTGTGCTCCGGGCGTCACCGCCATCGAGCGAATGTAGATGCGATCAGACTCGGGCAAAGCCGATACTGTTCCCGCGGCTTCCCCGCCCTCGACGGCAAGCCAGACCACTGCTGTCGAAAATCGCTCGCGAATTACGTCTGGAGGCGCGGTCGTGTCGGAAAAGCCACCCGCGGTGTACTGCTCTCGGAACGGCTCAAATGCCTCACATAGCAGCCTTGCAACCGTCTCCTCGTCGCCAGGGCCTGCCAACCGGACCTCAAGCTCCTGCGCTTTTTTCGGCCTCAACATATATCGCACCTTTAAGGTACAGCACGGCTTGACCGCCGATCTTCACGCGATCACCCGCCACTTCGCAGTGCAGCTCGCCACCCCGCGCGGACACCTGCCGGGCAAAAAGTTTGTTCTTACCAAGTTCCGCGGCCCAGTATGGGACCAGCGAACAGTGGATCGCTCCGGTGACAGGGTCCTCAGGAATACCGATCTTTGGCGCAAACATTCTTGAAGCGAAGTCACAGTCGTCACCCTTTGCGGTAACGATGATCTCGTCATAAGGAAGCTGCGCAAGCCTATGCATATCAGGCACCAACGTTTGCACTGCCTCCTGACTCTCGAGCCTCATCATCAGCATTTTTCCCTGGGTTTCCCAGCTTCGGATAGGCGGAACCTCGGCTGCCGCAAGTTCGGGGACGTGTTCTATCTCGCGCAGCGGAAAGGAAGGAAAATCAAGCACGATCAGACCCCCGTCTCTTCGGACTCCGAGTGGTCCGCTTCGATGAGAGTGAAATCGGATGATCTCGTTCTCCTGTCGAAGCTCGTTGAAGAGCACGTGAGCACTGGCCAGAGTTGCGTGACCGCAGAGATCGATCTCGATCTTTGGCGTAAACCAACGGATGTCGTACCTATCACCATTGCCGACAAAAAACGCTGTCTCCGCCAGATTGTTTTCAGCGGCGATCTCGAGCATCGTCTCCTGGGGCAGCCACTCATCGAGAGGCACGACGGCAGCCGGGTTCCCACCAAATGGACGCGACGTAAAAGCATCTACCTGAAAGATCGGCAATCTCATATTAGTAGCGAAACGCCGTCTGGCCCCACCTTATCCAGCCACTGAAGTGCATTGCGAAGAAAATACAACTCCCTCGCCAGTGCTATTACAAGATACCTCTTGCCTTTTGACATCAACCCTCCCTCAATGCCGCAATCGCCTGTATCTCGATCTTTGTGCCAAAGTGCAGGTCCTTTACCGGCACGATCGCCCTGGCCGGACGATGGTCACCCATCACGCGAGCATAGGCGGCATTGACATCGCCCCAAAGCTCCATATCCGAGATATATATCGTCATCTGCACCGCGTGCCGCAGATCGCTGCCGGCCGCTAGCAAGACAGTCTCGACATTTCGAAGTGCTAGTTCCGTCTGCCGTTCGATCGATCCGGTGAAGGGCTTTCGCGTAACGAGGTCCATCGGCAATTGGCCGGAAACAAAAATTAGGCCGTTATGCTCGATCCCCGGTGAGTAGTGACCTTTAGGCGGAGGTTGGCTGGGTGGGTGAATTGGCTTCATCTAATTCGCTAACCACAGAAAGTCAGAATTCGTCGACCCCCGCGTTTTCAGCCACGTCGTATTCTTGAAAACCATTAACCGACACTGCCTTCCAACTTCATACCGAGCAGCTTTGTCGCTTCGACTGCAAATTCCATCGGCAAATGCAAAAATACGTCCTTACAAAAACCGTTGATAATCAAGCTGACGGCGTCTTCCTGCGAGATGCCCCGCTGCTGCAGATAGAAAAGCTGGTCTTCGCTGATCTTTGAAGTCGTGGCTTCGTGCTCTACCTTTGCCGAAGAGTTCATGACCTCTATGTACGGAAAAGTGTTCGCTTCTGACTGGCCCCCAATCAGCATCGAATCACACTGGGTGTAGTTGCGTGCACCCACGGCCTTAGGCATGATCTTGACGAGGCCGCGGTAACTGTTGTTCGACCTACCGGCTGAGATACCCTTTGAAATGATCGTCGATTTTGTGTTCTTACCGAGATGGATCATCTTGGTGCCCGTGTCGGCGATCTGAGCGTTATTGGTCAGTGCAACCGAGTAAAATTCGCCAATGGAATTATCCCCCTGCAGGATCACGCTCGGGTATTTCCAAGTGATGGCTGAACCGGTCTCGACCTGCGTCCAGGAGATCTTCGAATTTACACCGCGACAAGCTCCGCGTTTTGTAACAAAGTTATATATTCCACCCTTGCCGCTCTCATCGCCGGCATACCAGTTCTGAACGGTCGAGTATTTGATCTCTGCATCATCCAGTGCGACGAGCTCAACAACGGCCGCATGCAGCTGGTTCGTGTCGAACTGCGGAGCCGTACATCCCTCGTTGTATGCAACATAGCCACCCTCTTCCGCAACGATCAGCGTGCGTTCGAACTGGCCTGCTTCCTGAGTGTTGATCCGGAAATAAGTCGAGAGCTCCATCGGACATCGAACGCCTTTCGGAATAAACACGAAGGAGCCGTCCGAGAAGACGGCCGAATTCAATGCTGCATAATAGTTATCGCCGGTAGGCACGACTGAGCCGAGATACTTCTGGATCAGCCCCGGATAATCGCTAACAGCCTCGGTAAACGAGCAGAAGATCACGCCCGCCTCCAGCAGCTTCTTTTTATAAGTAGTAGCGACCGACACAGAATCGAACACAGCATCGACCGCCACGTTCGCCAGCATCTTTTGCTCGGTCAACGGTATCCCGAGCTTCTCGAACGTTCGAAGCAGCTCCGGGTCGACCTCGTCGAGACTCTTTTTCGACGCCTTTTGTTTAGGCGCCGAATAGTACGAAATGTTTTGAAAGTCGATTTTCGGGTACTGGAAATTTGGCCAGTGTCCCGGCTCCGGCATTTTAAGCCATTGACGATAGGCCTTTAGACGAAACTGCAGCAACCACCCAGGCTCGTTTTTTTTTGCAGAGATCAAGCGAACGGTGTCTTCGGACAATCCGCGGGCGATCGTCTCGGTCTCAATATCGGTAACAAATCCGTATTTGTATTCCCGGTTTGTTAGTAATTCAGCTGCTGTGCTCATTTAATTCAACACCTTTCTATTCGGCTCTATCGTCCTGTGAATGCCCTGGATCTGATGGAACATAGCGTCCACAGAACTCTCGGAACCCACGAGTTGTGCCAGCGTGATGCGAGAAAGAGCGTTCTCAACGATCTCATGAAGTCCCACGATCACCGGACGTATACCACAGTCGCCATGATGAACGCATGAATCAAGCACCCCGGTGTAGCTGTCGCAGTGTTTGCTTAGCACGTCCTGGTCGAGCACTCTAATGATCTCGCTGAGCCGGATCTCACCCGCCGGTCTCGCCAAAACGTAGCCCCCCTTTGTCCCGCGCGTGGATCGTACAAATCCCGCCTTGTTCAAAAGCCACATGAGCTTGCCCGCGTTAGCTGTCGAGATCCCCTCACGCTGGGCTATCTGCGGCAGCGTCAGGCCCTCGCCGTCAGACAGGTTTGCAAGCTGTACCAGACAACGGAGGCCGTATTCCTCTTGTGCAGAGATCTTCATAGTTACACGGAGCGCCTATCGCGAATGCCGCAACTTAGATATTCTCAAAAACATTATATTTTTGTCAAGATTAGGGGCATGGTTACAGTGCGCCTACCAAACGGCCCCCACTACCTAGCTGAGAAGGGGTTTGAGGCGCTGTAGAATAGCCTGTTTGCTCTGGCTCCCGACGATTCGGTCTACTTCGCGACCGTCTTTAAAGATCAAGAGCGATGGAATGCTCTGAACACGAAACCTCGCGGCTGTTCTTTGGTTAGCATCCACGTCTAGCTTAGCGACCCGGACCCGATCGCTCAGCTCTTGCGCGAGCTCCTCTATTATTGGGGCCACCATTCGGCATGGGCCGCACCAGCTGGCCCAGAAACCTACGAGCACGGGCAGAGAGCATCGCTCTACTTTCTCAGAAAAGCTCTGATCGGTAACCGTGGTCGGCACGGCGTCCGAAATGAGCGGCAGGCGGCAGCGGCCGCAAACAGCTGCGGTCTTACGAGCGGGACCTATACGGTTTTTCGCCCCGCAATTTGAACAAGTCACGATCTGCGCCTTCGCAGCGGAAGTCATACTAAGTACCTCCTGATCGGCCAAGATCTCATGGATCTTTTACGTCAACTAATTCGACGATAAAGATAAGAGTTGCGTTGGAGGGAATGGCTCCACCCCCCGCACCTTTCGCACCATAACCGAGCGCTGGAGGATCACAAATATCGCCTGATGACCAGCGCGAAGCTTAGCGATGCCTTCGTCCAGCTTTGATGACACGGCCTTGTCCAATAGGAAAATCTATAGGTTCATCACGGTCTCGAGAGATGTCAAACTTCACACCATTGGTGAGGGTGTCGTAATGAACTGAGACCGTTTGACCTGGATCCGGCTGAGGCCCCGTTCCCTTTCATGTGATCAGATATATCAGGCCCGAAGGCGTCCGGACAGCCCAGGGATGCTCATTTGCCGAATCGGCAGAACCTGCCTTCTTGACCCCTGGAATGCGTTTCACGGCGCGTCGGGTTTGCGCATCGGTAGTTATGAAACCAACTCCGCAGAGAAGCGTCGCCGTGACAGCCAACATCGCGTTTTTCATAGACTACATTTTAGCAAACTGCCCGCTACGCAACCTGCTCCAACGGCCAGACGTCGACATGCACAGGACCACCGCAATGGACGACAGGTCGGGTTTTGGGCAATTGTATGCCATCCGCAGCTACTACACTTGTTTTGCCGATCGATACATCCTCTGGGCTCTGCAGGGGCCATGGCTCGTGATTGATCCGGCAACGATAGATCTTTCCGTCGTCAGCGGTATAGAGGCAATAGCGCTCCAAAAGAAAGAAATCAAGTGAACCAGGTTCAGCAGATGGCAGATCATCGCCGATGGTCCAATCAGCCTCGAACTCGGCTTTCTGGTCCTTACGCGACGAACTAAAGTGAACACGTTTCTCGATTGTGAGCTCTATGTCTGCGGTGAAATATGGGAGGCAAAATAATAGGCGTGCAGCTTCGACAGCAAGGAGATTGTTAGCATCGAGGGAAAAAAACCATACACCCGGAACGCCGTCAAAATAAACATATGTCCGAACATTAAGTTCGTGTAACCGGCTGATATATGGAACAGTGGGAAGGTATTTGGGACCCGCATCCCAGATGGTTAAGGGCGTAACGGTCAGCCATGCGTTGCCAGCAAATGTGTCGATCTTTAACGGCTCCGGGATGAGTGGCCGAACAGCCCTGACCGGTATCTCCCAGTTTAAAAAAAGAAGCTTGTCCCACGACTGCTTCATGACGGGTGTACCTTCTGGACGAGCTCGAGCTGATAGCCGATCGTGAATGTCTGGAGTTCCACTGGTCATTATTTTCTTCGCATCGCTCACAGGCATCTCTATCGCTTCACTTTCGGGATGTGACGTCGGCGTCTGATTTGATCAAAAACTTGCCGCTATTTCAACGGTGCTAATCAGAGTGCCGAAAAACTGGCTGCGATTCTATTAAATGATAAGAATCAATTATTTTTTAATTTGTAATCTTAGATACAGAACTGACGGGTGCCCATTGTTTCTTATCTAAAGGACGCAATGAGCATTATAAAGGAGAATACATGTGCCGACGATTCCAGGTCTTTCGTGGTTGATCCACGAATAACTTACCCCTGTTATAAATCTTTCGACGATTTTATTGATATTGACTTGCTGCGATCACTTGACGGTGAGGTCACTGAGCAGATACGACTGTATGACAGGCGTCAAAACGCGGACCTTTTCTTAAATCTGTACCGCTTGGATCCTGAATCTCCTTACAAGCCAGGGGTGAGGGAAATATGGCTTTCGCAGACTCGACAGGGATCACCGGAATATTCTCTTGACATGGTGGATACCACCGAGCTTTGGGAGATTGCACCTGTCGCATCCCAATTCCGTGGCCTGATGGCATTTATCGAGACTCTTCCCTTCGCCCGAACTGGACGAATGATAGTAATTTACGATGCGAGCGGAAAAGCCGTACCCGCTCATAGGGATCATCTCGAACCCAGTATCTGCAATGAATTTATTTGGTTTCGCACCAATCTCAGAAAACCGTTCTATGTTTTGAATTCTGAGACCAATCAGAAAGAATACGTATCTTCTTACAGCGCCTGGTTTGATGCTGTAAATCAATATCACGGTAGCGAAGCTTCGGACGGCTTGTCATTCAGCATTCGTGTGGACGGTGTGTTTACGGACGAATTCGGGAGTCGCATTCCACGCCCTACAGTTAATGCAGCATCAACGCCTGCGCTGTGGGCGTGTTTAGCGCAATGAGTATGCTCAATTCAAAAGCCATAGCAGGCGGCGGCCAAAAGTCCGTGACGGAAAGCGGGCAGCCCGATGGCGTGTCCTCGGAGCGAGCAAAGGTTCATCCAACAATTTGTTATCCATCCTATAAGAGCTTCGACGAATTTATCGATGTGGAGCGCCTTCGATCGCTCGACGGATACCTGATCCAGCGGATAAAACGTCGACTCAACACCGATGACGATCTAAAGTTTTATACCGGCCCGTATACGCTTAACGAAGATAAGGCAGGAAGGCCAGGCAGCAGGATGATCTATTTGTCGCGATCGGATAGGCCGGACGATTATTTTGACCTCGATAAAACGGAGTTATGGAGTCCGACGCCCGAGGCCGATGAATTCTCGCTGTTGATGGATTATATAGCGTCGCTGCCCTTCGAATCGACGGGACGAATGTTGATCATGTATGACCACATTCGGCGCGATGTTCCACCCCATCGAGATCATGTTGAAGTGGATATTTGCCATGAGTTCCTATGGTTCCGGACAAATCTAAAGAAGCGGTTTTACATGCTAAATCGCGAAACGGGGGAAAAGAAATATGTCGAAGGCTATAGCGCATGGTTTGACTCGGTAAATCAGTATCACGGCAGCGACGGATATGACGGCTTGTCTTTCAGCATTCGAGTGGATGGCAAATTTACAAATGAGTTCCGCAGCCGCGTACCGAAACCACCATACAACGCTGCGTCCGCGCCTTCGTTCTGGGCCTCTCGTGACCCAAAGGAGCGCGCACAAGGAATATGAAGATCTATATAAGCGGCTTATATAGCGGTAGTAATCCGCAGCCCGGTGTCGGGATCGCCCGTTCACTCCGGCAGGCCTATCCTAATGCCGAGCTTGTCGGTGTTGAGTATTCCAATCGCTGCTCAGGCATCCACTGGCAGGATTTTGACGATATATGGCTCCAGAGGCCTTGGGACGAGATTAATCTTGATGTACATGCGAACGAAGTACGAAAGGTGCTGGACTCGGGATCATATTGGATCTCGAGTATCGATCTCGAGATCATTTGGTTCGCTAGTCTGTTTCCGGAGGGGCACCCAAATCTACTTGTGCCGCCGCTAGCCGCCATGAACCAGGTTTCAAAGCCCGCCATAACTGCGCATGCCGGCCTACCCGTCCGCATCCCGAGCTTCGTAAGCACTGAGATCTCCGACTGGGATCTTCATTCGTTCTGCCGTGAACACGACTGGAAGGTCTGGCTCAAAGGCCCTTATTACGAAGCGGTCAAGACGGGTACCTGGGCAGATTTCCAGGTGATGCGAAACGTTCTCTCCAGCGCGTGGGCCACTGAAAAGCTTTTTCTCCAGACTCATGTGTCCGGGTATGAGGAGTCCATTTCACTTTCTGCATATCAGGGCGAACTTCTCGACTGTGTCCGCATGAGAAAACGAGATCTGACGGAGTTGAGCAAAACGTGGGCGGGCGATATATCAGAGGTCGAAGAAGAATTCCTTGTTCCCCTCCGGGCGATGCTTAAAGACATCAAATGGACCGGAGGGGCTGAATTGGAGATGGTTCGGGACGCTGATGGTCAGCTGTGGCTGCTCGAAGTGAATCCACGGTTCCCCGCATGGATACATGGCGCCACTATTACCGGGCGAAACATTCCAGCCGCGCTGGTCGAAGGCGCGTCCGGGGTCCCCGCCCAGGCACCGGTACAGATCTCTGAAGAATTTACACGCGTAGTCCTAGAAATACCCGTTCGATCCAAGTATCCGCTCTCGCCGCTTCCGGAGCCTCTCGCCGGACGGTTAGGTCACTCATTGAAACATCCCTCGGGATTGCTCCAATTTGCTGATCGACTTCATAAGCTTGATACTTCAAAAAATGGCAACGGAAACGGAAACGGAAAGAATGGTTTCGAGGCCGCCGCGTCAGAGATCCCGGCTACAATCATCGACGATCTGGAAAGCGTGAACTTGTCAGAGTTGGAAACACCCGCAAGTCTGTTTTTGGAAAACACAGCGGTCGATTATTTTGGTAAGGCAGCAAAGTTTTCGCGAGAGTTGACTACGAACGAGATCATTGTCTCGAGCGCTTATAGCATCAAGACGAACCCGGACCAGCGGCTGATCGGGATCGCACTTGACTCCGGTTTTTATGCAGAAGCAATAAGTCTGCTGGAAGTTAAGAAAGCTCTGGCGGCCGGCTTCAGACCCGACCAGATTATCCTAAATGGTCCGGGAAAGTGGTGGCGGCGAGAGTCGTTGTCCGACGCCTCGTTTCTGGCCGTTTTTTGTGATTCACTTGAGGAACTCGACGCCGTTATTGATGAGGTTAGAAAAGGTACTATTCGTACGCAGTACTTGGGGGTCCGTCTGCGAACGCCCAATATCCACTCCCGCTTCGGCATACCTATTAACACCCCAAATACATTTGACTGGCTAGTCACGTCAGTAAAAGGAATTCCGAAAGAATGTAAATTTGGAATTCATTTCCACATGGCAAGCAGCAATATCGGAGTCAAGCAATGGTGGCATCTCTTTAAGTCGATGCTGCGCTGGTGCAGCACGATAGAGGCTTTGTCGGGACGGCTTGTCGAGATCCTAGATGTGGGGGGCGGATGGTTCCCTGAAGACCTGCAGGCGGACTCGGGCGAACGGTTCCGAAAAGCAATTTCGCTCGTACCGGATTTCCTTCCCAACGTGAAACAAATCTTTTCTGAGCCAGGGAAAGCCCTGGCGCAGCCGTCAATGGCCGTTGCCATGCAGATCCTGGAGATCAGAAATGGAGAAAACGATTCCAAAGAAGTCGTCGTCGATGGATCAATCGCGGAGCTGCCGATGTACTTCTTTTATCCTCACCGAGTTCTGTGCAAGGACAGATCGACGGGCGGGTGGAGATCTTTGAAGCGAGGAAAGTCTCACCTTCTAGGACGTTTATGCATGGAGCACGATATCGTGGCCTCTAACGTTGATCTGCCACCGATGGCCGCCGTTGGGGATATTCTCGTATTTTGTGATGCCGGAGCTTATGACAGGAGTATGAGTTATGTATTTGGATGTGGTTAAACCTGCCGAATCGAGTTCGGCGGAGATCGGATACTCGAACAAGTCAATTCAAGTATTTGATAAGTGGGTAGACTGGGAGCCATCGCAAATATCACACCATCGCAAAACATGTTGTGATATGGCACGCGAATGGATCACGGCAACGGACTATGCGGAGTTGAATGGCGCCAGCCTACTGGTCGGCCCTCGATGGCTGCGTGAGAGATTCAACTGGGGAGCGTCCTCGTTTCCTATTTATTGGTGCGAAGCGGTACGCAAGTCGACACTTGACTGCGGCGCATTGGCCGCGCTGGCTGACTGGGTTTTTAAGTCTCGTGGTGTTCAAAGTTACCGGGTACAAATGGTGCAGCGATTTTCCGACGTTTCAACTTTCCAGTGGGCAAACAGCTGGAATAACGGTAATAGCCCGTTATGTTGGACACATAACGACCTGATCTATCACGAAGGGTGCGCTATTGAAGTTCGCGACCAAGTAATCAAAGTGTGGGATTCAAGCGCTGGATGGTGGATCGACCCATCGTCAAAAGATGGATACGGATCCCACCTCGCCCTTAGAATTACCGGTAATGATATCCCGGCGTCGAACTCATTTAAATGGGGTAACAATAATATCCGTCCATATGTCTGGGAGCGGTTGAGTTGATAAAGAGTGCATGCTGCTAGTAAAGACCAAGCTTGATATCAGCGATATCCACGGGGTGGGGTTGTTTGCGGACGAATTCATTCCAGCTGGTACGGTGACCTGGCGATTCAATGCTTTGATCGATCTTAGGTTCCCGCCCGGCGATCTGCAGAAGCTATCCGAGCACGCGCTTTCACAGATACAGAAATACAGCTATCGGGAAAAACATTCCGGCCTTTATGTACTATGCGGCGACGACGCACGGTTCTTTAACCATTCTGACACCCCCAACTGTATAGATATATACGTCTCGGAGGACACCTCCGACGATGAACAAGACGTTACCATAGCACTACGAGACATTCAGGCAGACGAAGAACTAACGTGTAACTATGCGCTTTTTGATCTTGATCTACTTGAAGGCAAATACGAGCTGCCTGGCGTCGAAAAGGAGATGAGGATATACGCGTGACCGCGGACCTTTGAATAGTCGGTCCTAAAGACTGAAATTGAAGCTCACGTAGCCGTTTGCCTTCACTGCCTGGCCCGCACGAATCACGGGCTTAAACTTCCACTTTTTTACCGCATCTTTAGCCGCCGACTGTAGCATGGATGGGCCCGTGGCTTTCTGCACCAGCATCACTTCGCCCGCTTCATTGATCGTTACATCAACTCTCACGACACCCGACGCGCGCACCAACTTTGCAGCCGCCGGGTAAACTGGCTGCGTTTGCTGTGTCGCATATGCCAATAACGAACCGACATTAACTGGACCAGTATCAGTCGGTGTTTCAGATGTGGGTGTCGAGTTAGCCGGCAGTGGTTGCGGCTCTTGTTTCGCAGCCGGAGCGGCCGAAGGTATGAAAACCGGAGTGGCTGCAACTGTAGGTGCTGTGCTGTTATTATTACCTATGCCACTGATTGGGTTCGGTAACTGGGGCGCTTTTCCTATTTCCCCAGCGGGGCTGACGACGGGGGGATCAGTGGGCGCCTTTTCGTCGGTCCTTACGTTCTGAGTTTGTGGTGCACTGACAGTCACGTCCGAAACAACTTCATTGGCGACCGCGCTGGTGACAATACTCCGCGAATTGGTCAATTGTTCACGTGCGTCTGCCACCTCATCTTTCCATCGCCGTGCATCGTAATCGTCGCGTGCGAGCATTCCACGAGAGTTACCGGCTTCTTCGAGTAGTAACATGGCATCTCGACCTTTCACCTTGTCTTGTCCGATCTCTTTTGATTGGGTTATGACAAGCTCAAGCGTTTCGCGCATTTTCTCCAGGTCGTTCGTAGCCTCCAGCGGCAGCCCCCGGTCCGAGACGCTCAGGCCTAAAGCTCGGTATCGCTCTACTCTGTTTCTGGCTCCCTTTACTATCTGGGCGGCCACTGCCTGATATGAAGCAGACGCATTGGGCTTGGTCGTCTTTTGAGCAGCATAGAAGTCATTGAGCAAATCTTGCGCACGTTTATAGTCGCCTTGCTCAAGGTAGCTGTTCATCAAAAGCACATTAACGACTCCCTGGACCGCGACATCGCTGGTCTCACGGCGGATGTTCTCAAGTTCATATATTGCTGCATTGTAATTGCGAACAACAATAAAAGCCTTCGCCTTTGAGATGCGTTCGCGCATAACATCGCCAGATGTCTGAAACTGGGGCTGTGCGGCGACGGGCGGGGCAACTGGCTGCCCTAATGATATAACTGCAAAACCAACTAAAACCAGTAAAACGGAAGTGGAAAACCTCCTGACATTTAACGGCATTTCAGTCCTCATATCGACTTCAATTCTCCGTAAAGTCAAGCGAAACAATGGCCAAAACAGACTCACATTATACAACCTGATCAATACTTTATCACCTTCAAAGAAAATAGTTGACTTACGCGCCTATGATGACTCGGTGATCAATGACCTAAACTCTTGATGATTTTTTCGCGGTATGCGTTTGCGTCATTCTTTATAACATTTTCATTTAGGGTCAGCAAACGCCGGTCAAGCATAAGCAGGCGTCCATTAACGATCACCGTACGCACATCGGCGGCTTTCGTAGCATAAACCAGGTGAGAGTAAACATTATAAAAAGGGGTCTGATTAAGGCTGTCAAAATCCACAATTGTTATGTCCGCACGCTTTCCAACCTCAAGCGAGCCGATAAGATTGTCGAGATGCAACGCCCGGGCACCCCTTATCGTAGCCATTTCGAAAGCCTGTTCCGCAGGGAGAGTTTTCGGATCACCTGAGGTGAGTTTATGAAGCTTCGCGGCAGTGTCCATTTCCTCCCACATGTTGAGGTCGTTGTTCGAGGCGGCTCCATCGGTGCCGAGACCGACCGCAAGGTCTTTTGTCAGCATTAACGGAATCGGCGCGACACCCGAGGCGAGTTTCATGTTCGACTGCGGGCAGTGCGCAACGCCAACTCCCTGACTCTTCAATGCGTCGAGTTCTCTTGAATTGGCAAACACCGTATGTGCAGCTATTGTACGCGGGCTCATAAAGCCAATGTCTAAAAGATACCCGACCGACGTTCCGACGTAACGGCCAAGAAATTTGGAGATATTTTCTCCCTCACGCGATGTTTCGGCAACGTGAATGACAACCGAGGCATTAAGCCGGTCTGACATTGCTTTGATCGCTTTCAGATGATCAGTCGATACTGTGTACGGAGCATGTGGACCTGCGGCCGGGACGATCAGCGGGTCGTTCTGCCACTTTTTGATAAAACGCTCCGTATATGCCATTGCCTCGGAGTTGGTTTTATTATCGGCAACCGGAAAGTCGATTATCGTCTCACCCAAAACACCGCGAACTCCAGCCTTTTTCGTCTCGTCAGCAACCGCGTCCTCAAAATAATACATATCGCAGTAGGTCGTCGTCCCGCCACGGATCATTTCTGCAAGGCCCAGGCGCGTGCCAACTCTAACAAACTGTTCAGTGACGTTTTTTGCCTCTGCGGGGAAAATGTACTTTGTAAGCCACTCATTCAGGTCCAGGTCGTCCGAGATACCGCGAAATAACACCATCGGCACATGGGTGTGTGTATTGATCAAACCTGGAATAACAACCTGTCCTGCGGCGCTTATCGTTCGGCGGGCACGAACGTTTCGCGAGGCGGTTCGGCGCGGTCGCATTATCGCGATCTTTCCGTCTTTAATCCCTATCGCTCCGTCGGTGATTATTTCGTGTTTACCATTCATTGTGACGATGGTACCGCCGACGATCAGAAGGTCGATATTGACCTGCCTCGGTGAGGTTTTGTTGAGAGGAATGGCGAAGGAAGCGGCGGGAAGGGCAACCAAAAAAAGGGCCGTGAAGAAAAACTTCAGCTTATTCATAGCTGAATTTACATCGGTTTTCAGTCGCATGCAAGAATTTGTTAGGTTCGGAAACGATCTCCAGATATGTCTACTTCAAAAATTTCGAGTCGAAAGCTCGTGGCAAAAGTTCTCTCATGTAAACGGTTTCCGTCTCCCCATTAAGGTTAGACAAGATCACGGGCACATCTCCGCAAAACTCCCAGATGATCTGTCTGCATACACCACAGGGTGGTGTTAGCTCTTCAGTGTCAACGACGACAGCTACACGCGTGAATCGTTTTTCGCCGTGCGATATACCCTTCCAGATCGCAACCCGCTCAGCACACACCGTTAGCCCGTAACTAGCTGATTCAACATTGCACCCAACATGGATCTGGCCCCCCTCCGCCTCAACCGCTGCGCCAACTTGGAAGTTTGAGTAGGGCGCGTGGGCGTTCAGACGAACATCCTTGGCCGCGTCGATAAGTTCTTGTTCTTTCGCTTTCATTATCCCACAGTCCTACTATCTTCGGCCTTCAGTTTTTCGCGGACAAGCCCGCATAAAAATTCAACTGTCACTCCTGTTTGTCCCCCTTCGGGAATAATTATGTCGGCGTGGCGTTTCGATGATTCAACGAACTCGTGATGCATCGGACGAACTGTGCGGTAGTACTGGCCGATGACAGAATCAACTGTCCGACCGCGTTCAGCGATATCCCGCTGAAGTCGACGTATGAATCGTATGTCGTCAGGTGTGTCGACATATACACGTACATCCAACAGATCAAGGACACGGGACTCGGCAAAGATCAGTATTCCCTCAACGATGACCACAGGCTTCGGTTCTATGATCTCGATACGATCACTGCGTGTGTGGCTTTTGAAATCGTATAAGGGCATCTCTACCCGCGCGCCCTGCTTGAGGCGTTTGAGATGATTCACCAGCATGTCGCTATCAATAGAATCGGGATGATCGAAATTTGCCTGATGCCGTTCGTCGAGGGGCATGTCGGAAAGATTGCGATAGTATGAATCCTGTTCTACGAGCACCACGTTGGAAGCGCCGACGGTATCGACAATTGCACGAGCAATGGTCGTTTTCCCTGAGCCGGTCCCTCCGCAAATTCCAATAATCATTGGTAATTAGTCCCCAGATTATGGATCGCTATTATGGTGCGCAGCAGGAGCTCCTGGAAAACCTCCGCCACCCGCTTTCCCGTCTCCATTACATCCGCATGATCGATCGGTTCATCGCTCATCCCCGCAGCAAGGTTTGTTATGCAGGAAATGCCTAGGACCCTCATGCCTTGGTGCCGCGCCACTATAGCTTCTGGCACTGTGGACATTCCGACGGCGTCCGCGCCAAGAAGCCGATACATCCGAATCTCCGCCGGAGTCTCATACGTCGGGCCAGATAAGGCACAGTATACGCCGCGGTTAACAATGTCTATGAGATTCTCATCCAACCCCCTCTCGAATCTTTCACGGGCGATGTCGCTTGCCTCATCATGAACGATCTGCTGGAATTCGCGGTCATATACCACTGTCATATCCGGAAAACGCGGGCCGAATCGCGGATCGTTCTTACCTCGTAAAGGGTTAACTCCCAGGAGGTTCAGGTGATCTGAGATCACCATAAAGGTACCTGGCATCATATCCGCGTTGAGACTTCCGGCTGCATTAGTCAATATCAGATTCTTAATTCCAAGCAGCCCAAACGTGCGAACAGGGTGCGTAACCTCCTCCATGTCGTAGCCTTCGTAAAAGTGGAAACGGCCTTGCTGAACGGCTACGGGTACTCCAGCGATCCGACCTAAAACGAGCTGCCCAGCATGACCCTCCACAGTCGGGCGGGCAAAGCCCGGAATTTCACTATATGGAATGGTAATACTGTCTTGAACCGACTCTGCAAATTTTCCAAGACCGCTGCCAAGCACGATGGCGGTGGAAATATTGTCGAAGTATTTGGACTTTATAAACTCCGCGGCCGCAGCTGCGTCTTCGTAGTACATACAATTGAATTATCCAGAGTAGCATAGAGAAAAGGGCCACCCTAAGTGGCCTCTTCGGAGTGTTTTGTGCACCAGAATTAATTCTCTTTTCGGTATGGGATCCCTAAAGCCTTTGGTGCTCGAGATAATCCGATAAAGCCGGCGAGCACGATTATCGTCAGAATGTATGGGATCATCTGTATGAATTGAACGGGTATGTCCTCACCGGACGGCATCTTCACAACACCCTGGAGCTGGATAGCCAGAGCTTCAGTAAAACCGAAAAATAGACATGCGAAAAACACTGGTATGGGCTTCCATTTCGCGAGGATCAATGCAGCCAATGCAATGTACCCGCGGCCCGCCGTCATACCGCGTGTAAATAGTGATGACTGCCCAATTGACAGGTAAGCGCCTCCTGCCCCTGCCAGAACCCCCGAAATGATCACGGCTATGTAGCGGAGGCGGATAACATTTACACCGGCGGCATCCGCAGCCTCCGGATTCTCACCCGCTGCTCTTATGCGAAGCCCGAACGGTATCTTATAAAGTATGTACCAGCAAAGCGGTACCAGGACGAATGCCAGGATCGAGGCTAAAGAGATGCGATTATAAAAGTCCGGCAATAGAAATTCCTTGGCAATCTGCTCAGTTGATCCGGCCGAGTCGTATAAACGACTGCTGATCACCGCCGGGAGCCCAAGCATTAGCAAACTGATCGCGAACCCGGTAACGACCTGGTCGGCCTCGAATTTTATGACCGCCACGGCGAATACAAACGCGACGAGTGCTCCCACCGCCATACCGCACAGAAATCCTAAATACGGATTTTGAAGCTCGTACGTCGCCACGGCGGCAGTGAACGCGCCGGCAAGCATTAGCCCCTCGAGTGCAATATTGATGACCCCTGCTCGCTCCGAGAACATTCCGCCCAATGCCGCGAAAATCAACGGCGTCGCAAGACGGATCGAAGAGAAAAATAAAATGAGTAAGAATGTTGGTGTAAAAAGCTCGCTCATTTATCTCCTGGTATATCGCTGTAGTGCCGCGACAAAAATAATGATGATCGCCTGCAGGACCTCGACCAGATCTTTCGACACGTACTTTGTTTCGATATCCACAAAGATCTCGCCTCGTTTCAGCACAGCGAAGAATATCGCGGCAACGAATATGCCTAGAGGATGGTTTCGGCCTAACAACGCGACCGCAATTCCGAGGAAGCCCCACCCATCGGAAAAACCGTCATAATACCGGTATCTATACCCAAGCACCTCCCCAATCGCGACCATTCCCGCCAGCCCGCCTGAGATCGTCATCGCGATGATGATCTGTTTTTTGGGCGAAATGCCCCCGTATTCCGCGGCCGACGGATTTTCCCCGACAGCGCGCAGCTCGTATCCCCATTTGGTCTTCCAAAGAAATACGTAAACCAGAACACACATCAGTATCGCCAACAAAAATGCCACGCTGAGAGGCACGAAGTCGGGCATTCCCGGGATGTATTGACTAATGCGCGGGATGTGGGCTCCCTTTCCTATCTCGGCCGTCTGCAGGATGGGATCGCCCGGTATCTTGAAGTAATACTGTGTAAAGTAGCTCACGAGCGAAATGCCGACAAAATTCAGCATGATCGTGTTGATCACTTCGTGAGAACCGAATTTTGCCTTTAGGATACCTGGGATCGCACCCCATATGCCCCCGGCCGCAATGGCGGTAATTATGCAGAGGAGCACCAGGAGGATTGCCGGCAAGCTGAACCATGACCAGTTTTCCTCCTTGCCAAAAATATTGACGATCGTGCCGCCGAACTTTATCCCCACCCACGCCGTTGCGAAGGCGGCGATATAAAGTTGCCCTTCGGCACCGATATTCAGGAGTCCGCATCGAAATGCGACCGCCACGGCGAGGCCCGTGAAGATCAATGGCGTGGCTATGAAAAGGGTGTAGCCAATATCGTTCAGAGAGCCGAAAGAGTTTCCGATGAGGTGGTAATAGGTCTCGAACGGATTATCGCCGATCAGCAGAACAATGATCCCGCCGACCACAAAAGCTGCCAAAACAGCTGTCAATGGCCAGAGGACTTCACGAAGAATTTTCATTTCTCTGTTCTAAAAATCTCTATCTTTAAGGGGCGCTTCAGGAGCGCGTGAAGCGCATGAAGCGCCTGAAGCAGTCCAGGCCCAAAATCAGCGGCCGCGTCCTTAACTCATTGGCGCGTCAACAAATATAGCCGACATTAGCATCAGTGTCACCTCAACTTGTATGGAAAAAATCACACAAATCCATAAAAAAACATCCAAAAAAAATACTTGACAGGTAGAGACTCATATTTTATTATGGTCTCAGACTAAGTAATTAGTCATTAATCTAGAACATTTTTGGGAGGAATGATTATGAACGTAGTTAGACATGACCCATTTCGCGAATTACGCAGTTTGCAGGACGAAATGACCCGTTTGTTTGCCGGCACGACTTCCGGCGGAGGAAACCGTGAGGACATGCTCAACGGAGCCTGGAGCCCAAGAGTAGATATCTTTGAAAATCAGGAGAACCTCGTACTCGAGGCTGAGCTTCCGGGCATGAACCGCGACGATTTCGAGCTGTCGTTCGAGAATAACGTCCTCACCCTGAAGGGCGAGAGAAGGTTCGAAAAGCAGAGTGAGAGCGACAATTATCACCGCGTCGAGCGTGCATATGGCAGCTTCACGCGTTCGTTCACCCTTCCGCAGACGGTCACGCCGGATGGAGCTACGGCCGAATTTAAGAACGGCATTCTCCGCGTGTCGCTGTTGAAGCGAGAAGAGACCAAGGCCCGCAAGATCGAGGTCACCGGCGGCGACGCCGAGCCAAAGACGATCGAGGCCAACAACAAGTCCCAATCGGCTCAGGCCTAATTAGTCAGCGGGCTTTTTTCGGCGGTGAATGGTGAATGGCAACATTCGCCGTTCACCGCTAATCATTTAGAATAAGAGTTATGAGATTCGATAGATTTACGATCCGCGGACAGGAGGCAGTCCAGGAGGCCATCGGCGTCGCCGAAAAGGCCCAGAATCAGCAGGTCGAGCCGGAACATCTGCTTGCCGCGATGCTGGAGCAGAAAGAAGGTGTCGTGAAACCGATCCTGGGCAAGATCGGCGCAAATGCCCTGTCCATTGCGACCGAACTGCAGGCGGCCTTGGAAAAGTTTCCAAAGGTAAGCGGCGGGCAGCAGTATTTCAGCTCGCGTACGAATACCATTTTCCAGGAGGCTCAGAAAGAGGCCGAAAAGATGCAGGACGAGTATCTCTCGAC
>JBHENG010000037.1:0-26222 GCA_046262195.1 Pyrinomonadaceae bacterium
ATAGCAATCGCGGCAATAATACCAATGATGACAACCACGATCAAAAGTTCGATAAGCGAGAAACCTTTCTGATTCTTTTTCATTTTCTATTTACAGTCTCCTGGGGGATGGATATTCGGTGTGCCGCGGGGCTCAACAACGTTGTAATAATCAATACGCGTGCCAAACGGACTTAGGAGGCCTACACAGCTAAACCACGTTAAATCAGCGGTTACGTGAGCTGCCATAACCGCCAATCGGCAATATCTACAGGTATAGTGACAGTTATTGGCAAGATCAGCTGACGGGATATGTCATTTCGGAAGGGGTTTGAGCATCTCTTCGTAAGCACACAAAAGAGAAATGGGAGGCCTGCAGCCTCCCATTTATAAGACCCGATTGGGTAAGTTGTCTAGTTGCTCAGAGGACTACCACCGGTGAGAACACCGCTGGCCTGTGACATACCCGATGCGGCAGTCTTGATGACACCGTCGGTCTCGACGCCGAACTGCCTCGTGCCGGTCGCCGTAAGTCCCGTCGCATTTACAGGTGTAGCCAGAGCTGCAAATTTCGCAGGGTTGCCGCCTGACGCTGCAACTGCACTGCCAGCGAAGTTATAACCGCTCTTCTGTCCACCAGCGAGAACGGAGTCGATCAAGCCGGTTGTTCCGCCAAGATCACTAAGAGCCGGTGCATAGTTGCCGTTGCCGTAGGTGGAAGAGTATGTTGCCTGAGCACCATGGATCGTGCGGAGGGACGAAATTGCTGAGCCTTCGTTAGCTGAACGACGTGCTGCGAGCAAGTTGGGGATAGCAATCGCGGCAATAATACCAATGATGACAACCACGATCAAAAGTTCGATAAGCGAGAAACCTTTCTGATTCTTCATTTTAATTCACAATCTCCTGCGTTTTTAAAATCTGTACCTTTCTCAGGTCACAGCACTATTGTCAATCGGCGTGCCAAGAACGATCTAGAACAGGCTTAGTGGCGTAAGATATTGGAATATCAGCTATTTAGCGAAAATAGCTTTCAGATGGGGATAGCGAAGAAAATGACATTCAGGGCAGATGTTCACAGTTTTTGTGACGGATCAGATGACAAAAAGTGTCATGGCTTGCCACACGGAAGGCGGCTGGACAATGAATCATGTGCGGGTGCCGAAAGGCGGAAAGGAAATGGGCTGATGCTAGTCGCCGCCCCGCATTTGGGCCGACAGGGTGCGAATACTGTATTTATCAAGAAGGTGCCTCAGCGAACGGACTGGCATCTGAAGCAAGTCCGCAGCACGAGTTTGATTTCCGCCTGTTTTCCGAAGCGCTTCTAGGACATAGGTCTTCTCTAAATTCTCGAGATGACTAACAAGATTTATTCCCGCTTCAGGCAACTCAAACTCCAAGCTGATCCGTTGTGGATTGTAGTTTGTAATATGGTCCGGAAGTCGTTCGGGCTGTATCTCGTTCGACCGCTCTAAGGCAACAGCTCGCTCAACCGTGTGCTCCAGTTCACGAACGTTCCCATGCCACGCGTATTTCTCTAGGATCTGTGCTGTCTTTGGAGACATAGTCAAGGTCTTACCCGCCTGATGGCAGAATCTTGTAACGAAGTGATCAATAAGCTCGGGTATATCTTCTGCACGTTCGCGAAGCGGCGGCAAATGAATCGGGATCACCGATATTCGGTAGAAAAGGTCTTCGCGGAAGGTCCCGTCATCTGTCATCTTTTTCAGATCGCGGTTTGTAGCGGCTATGACGCGTGCATCTACAAGTAACTCCTCGTGAGCACCGACCGGACGTACCCGTTTTTCTTGCAGCACCCGCAGGAGTTTCACCTGCATCGCTGGCGACATCTCACCGATTTCATCGAGGAAGATTGTTCCACCGTTGGCAGCTTCAAATAAACCTTTGCGGTTTGAATAGGCTCCTGTAAACGAGCCTTTCACATATCCGAACAATTCGGACTCGAGCAAAGTTTCCGTAAAGGCACCGCAGTTTATTGATATAAATGGTTTCTCAGCCCGGGGACTGAGATCATGTATTGCCCTTGCAACCAGTTCCTTGCCCGTTCCGCTCTCTCCAGTTACCAGAACAGTTGATTGAACTTCAGCGACCGTTTCGATCATCTGAAAGATCGCGTCCATTTTAGCGGAGGTGCCGATTATGTTTTTTACACTGCCGCGTTCTCGTTGTGCCCGCTTAAACGCCCGGTTCTCATCGATCAGGGCTTGTTTTTCAAGTGTTTTCTTAACGATGAGCTTTAATTCTTCGACATCGAAAGGTTTTTGAATAAAATCGTCGGCTCCGAGCTTAAACGCTTCTCGCGCCGTTTCGACAGATGCGAACGCCGTCATTAGAATCACACCTACGTCAGGAAGTGTTTCTCGAACACAACGCAACATCTCTATGCCGTCCATGTCCGGCATCTTAACGTCGGAAACAATAACCTCAGCCGGCTCATCCTTGAGCAGTTCAAGCGCTTGACGGCCGTTCATGGCGGTTCGGATATTGTACCCGTCGCTTTCAAAAACCAGGCTCAGAAGCTGTCGATAACTCAGCTCGTCATCAACTATTAATATGTTTGTCATTAAATATCAGTGCAAAACATCAGCCGGTGGTAAGTCCGTCGTTATTGTCCAGAATAGTGCGGGTGATTTCAAGCGGAATCTCGCCGTTCGATCGACTCAACTTTCAGAAAACGTTTTAGGCCAGTTGAGAGCTCCGGCCGATCCATGGTTTTGAACGGACCCGACGAAGCCTGTCGGTTGTCCTTGGGAAATTCCAAGGTGATAGCGGTGCCCTTCCCCTCCGTGCTCCGTACGTTGATAACGCCATTATGATCTTTGACTATTTGATAAACGATCGAGAGCCCCAGACCCGTGCCCCCGGATCTGGAATTTGAGAATGGCTCGAAAAGCTGTTCAACATGCTCCGGTGACATCCCGATTCCCGTGTCCGCAAATACGATCTTTATCCGATTATTAGGTATGTTTTCTAACCTGATACGCAAAGTGCCGCCATCGCGCATTGCTTGAACTGCATTACGAGCGAGATTCCAAAAGATCTGCTTCATTTGATTTGCGTCGGCGGACATTACCACAGGTTTATCGGTAACTTCATCGATCAACACATGATGTTCCTGCACATCCGGGCTGTGCCGCAAAAGCGTGATTGTGTCCTTTATGGTTTCGGCAATGTTGGTTTCAGCGAAATCACCTGCCGCCGGACGAGCATAACCCAGGAAGTTGGTGATGATACTATTAAGTCGATCTGACTCTTTGAGAATGATTTCCATCAGGCCTGCCTGCATCGATTCCGCAGGCGTCCTAGACTCGAGTACCTGAATGGCGCCTCGCATTGCACCAAGCGGATTCCTGATCTCGTGAGCCAGGCCGGCAGCCACCCGTCCGACTGCGGCGAGCCGATCCTTTCGGCGGACACTGTCTTCCATTGATCTGATGTCGGTGAGGTCTTGAAAAGTTACGATCAGACCAGTAGCCTCATGCTGTTCCGAAAACAGAAGCGATACGCTAAACCCAATTCGCACCGCGAAGCCATCGGGAGTCAACAGGTCCGTTTCGAATCGTGGAAGCTGCTCGCCGCCCCCAGCGGCGGATAGCGACATGTCGATTTGCTCGCGTATGTCGCCAAAGAGGTCATAAATAGACCTTCCCTGAAGCTGGTCAAGCCGAAACCCGGTGATCTCAGTGGCAGCTGCGTTAAAGGTATAAATGTTTCCATCCAGGTCAGTAGTAACAAGTCCCGATCGAATGGATTCGACGATACGCTCGTGGAGAGCCCGCAAACTGGCTAGAGACTTGGCGGTTGCCTCGAGTTCGGCGCCCGAAGAACGTCGGTCCGACAATCGAGATGCGAGTAAACCGACAACCAGAACAGCTACGACATGGAAGCTGACAATCTGAACGATTCGGCCAGTTTCCTGTACGGCTCCGAACGTCTCTATCATTCCTTTAACAGTAAGCACCGAAAGTGAAATGAAAAGAAGCGCGCAAAGGATCGACATCAAAAGTGTGGACAGTGGTCTCAAGAAAAAGCTTGCTACACTGATAACAACTATATAAAGGGTGATGTAAGGCGATGTGAGATCTCCAGTGCGCCATATAAGCCACGTGATCAGCAGCGCGTCGAGGAAGAATTGGACCGGAATCTGCCATCGAAAGGTGCTTGTCATCCGAAGCAGAAAGAAATAGACGATAGTCAATCCTACCGAGATCAGAAAAACAAGAAAAAGGCCCTGTGGAAAGTTTTCAAACGAGAGTCGTAAAGTACCGCCAGACCAGTACCAGCTGGCTACCAACAACAGAAAGATCACCATCAAGCGACCAATGATGAGAGTCTGGACCCGCTGTATCTGCATTGGATTGGCCGGGGCAGTCTTTTCGTCTAAACTGAGCATACGGAAGTAAATAAACTTTATGACGACTGTTGATCCGGACTCGTCCCCCTTCGACGTGCGCCCCTGGGGCAGATTCACCGTACTGGACGAAGGAGATGATTACAAAGTAAAGAGAATTGAGGTTCTTCCCGGAAAGCGCCTTAGCTACCAGCGTCATTCTCGCCGAGCTGAACACTGGTTCGTCGTGCTCGGCACAGCTAAAGTAACACTAAATGGCAATGAAATACTAGTAAAAGCTGGTGAGTCAATCGATATAGCGGTAGGCGACGCACATCGTATTGAGAACCAAAGCGCGTCGACAGTTTTGGCCTTCGTCGAGATACAGACCGGCGACTATTTAGGCGAAGATGACATTGTACGGTTGGACGATGATTTCGGCCGGGAATAGTTAAATTTGCGGCTGATCAACAATGGCCCGGGTGGCTCCCATAAGGTCATCAGCAACTATATCTGGTTGATTTACAAGCAAGTTTTTGTGTGCCGCACCATACCCAGTCAGTACAAGGGCGGTTCGCATGCCGGCCCCCTGGCCTGTCTCGATGTCGATGGCTTTATCGCCGATCATCCACGAATCACTTATGTTTATCTCGAAGTCTTTCCTTGCGGCTTCGATCATCCCCTGTCCCGGTTTTCGGCATTGGCAACCGTCGCACGGCAAATGTGGACAGAAATAGAAACGATCAATTGAGCCCTCAAGGTGATATTGAATCCTGCGGTGAACAGAGTGCATTGCCTCTTCGTCGTAAATGCCACGTCCTATACCTGACTGGTTGGTGATTACGATCAGAAGAAAGCCTGCCTCTCTCATAGCTCTGATCGCGGCACGCGTGAACGGAAACAGCCTGAGGTCCTCAACTCGGGACAAGTAATTGACTTCCTGGACGAGCGTTCCGTCGCGGTCAAGAAATATCGCCGGTTTCTGGAACATATTTATCTGCTATACCCCGAGTAGGCGAACAGCTGTTTCGAATACGGCGTCAACCGTGATCTCCGTCATACAACGATGATCAATCGGACAATTGCGCAGCATGCACGGCGAACATTCAACATTGGCCCTGAGAACTTCGGCCCCCTCAGGAAACGGCCTTGTCGTGTCCGCGTTTGTCGGACCAAAGATCGTCAGGGTTTTCGTTCCAAGCGCAGCCGCAATATGTGCCAGACCCATGTCGTTTGCGACCAGTAAATCCACGCGATCGAGGACACCCATGGCCTGAACAAGATCCGTTTTTCCAACCAGATTGATGGGCGGATGGGGCATTAATTTTGAGACTTCGTATGCCACTTCCACCTCGTCTTTTGAACCGACAAGGACGACGGTTGCGTTCGCATCCGTCTGCAATCGGATTCCCAACCGGGCATATGACGGCGCAGGCCACCGCTTAGCTCGTGAATTTGTAGAACCGACGCCAAGTGCTACTACAGGGTTGCCGTCAGATCGACGAAGATCTGTGAGCAAATATCCAGCGACTGCCAGATGCCGATCAGATATCGATAACGAAAGGTCAGGCTTTGAGTTAAGGACGGTCTCCTGTCCGATCATACGCCTCTCGACCTCACAAACAAGGTTAAGATAGTACAGTACCTCGTGTCGGCGGTTCTTCCATTCTGGCACAGGAACAGAGTCGGTCAGCAACAGCCCGCGAAGATCCTTGTTATAACCGATCCGTCGTGGTATCCGTGCGAGATAGGCGGTTAATGCCGCTTCAAACGAATTAGGAAAAAGGATCGCGAGGTCATATCCGTCATGGGTCAGGAAACGGGCATTGCGAATAACATCTGTTAATCTCGATTTAGCAGGATCAAAGGTAACAAGCTCGTCAATGAAATCCACGTCGTCGAATATAGCTACCGCCCACGATCTCGTGAGCAGGGTCACAGCAGCATCCGGGAAGATGCGTCGGATCTGACGCAGCGCCGGTATCGACATCACGGCGTCGCCAATCCAGTTGTTACCTCTTACAAGTATCTTCATGCGGGCAAATCGGTGCTTGGTCAGAACAACGTTTTGAGGCCGGTAATCAGGTCGATTTGCGGTTCCCACCCGAGTTCCTGATTTACTCGCCGAAGGTCAGAGATGTAGTTCAGAGGCACGGGTTGCTCTGATGGGGCGTTGTGGTTAATTACTGCTTGGAGGCCGGAAATCTCTTCAAGCTTTGAAACGAGTTCGCGGAGAGTTACTGCATTACGTACTCCACCCCCCAAGTTATAAAGGCCGTGGCCTATGACGGACTGGGCAAATGCTTTACAAGCCCGCGACAGGTCGTCCACATGCAACAGATCGCGACGCGGGCTGCCATCGCCGGGTAGAAGCAACGGTTCGCCTTTGTTAATACAGTCTGCAAAATAACCGACGAAATTCGGAGTGTTTCCCGTCGTGAGTGGAGCGTATACGGTAGACATGCGAAAAATACACGCCCGGAACCCGCGCATATGGGCGTAATATTCCACGTAGCGTTCTGCGATGAGCTTTGACCATTCCAGCGGCGACTGTCCTAAGTAAGCTGTGGAACAATCCTCCGGAACTTCGGCGTAATTATCCGCGAATGGGCCGTAGACATCTTTTGTGGATGCAAAAATGAAGACTGCGTCCTTCTTCATTTCCCGCAGCAGATTGGCCGTCCCCTGGACATTAGTTCGAAATATGAGATCCGCATTATCCGGTGACTTATCCAGCATAGCGGCGAGGTGTATCACCACGTCATATTTTTGAGCGGTTACAACGTCGTGGGCGTCCAAAATATCAAGATCAGAGCGCCGGGACATATCGTCGGCAGCAAAGAAGCGGCGGACGCAAGAACCCAGATATCCGGTTCCGCCTGTGACCAGCACATTCATATACGTCAAAGCATAAACTTCCAAGAAGCACCAATGCAATTAAGCGTCGGCCCTCGGGGACACTGCAAAAATGTTCACAAGTTGCCGGACAGTAGTCACATGCGGCGTGAGAGCTTTGAAAGTGCTAGACACAGAACCGGTCAACCTATAGAATTTTCATGAAGGGGCTTCTACATCTACATTGCCCCAGCGATCCTCTCCGCTCCATCCCCATGTCCGATCCAGGCGTGTCAAAAGCTAACAGATCTAAACTTCCTCCCAAAGGCTGGACAAAATCGCGCCGGGTTTCGTCCTACCAGGCTCCGCCACCGTCACCCGCTCGCCGTTGTGTAGGTATGCTGTGTAATCGTTGGACATTGTCCTTCACGATGCTGAGTTTGCTGGTGATGTTCTTAACTCTTACGTACTTTTGGTTTGAGTTTTCCGACCGGATCGATCAGCGCTTATTGAGTGGCGAGGTTTTTACAGCGTCCGCTGGAATCTACTCAGCGCCTAAGACGCTTAAGGTCGGAGAGGGCACATCGATGGCGGCACTGATAGATTATCTGAAATCCGCGGGCTATATTGAGAAGAACGCTCAGGCAGACTCGTCGCGGAGCCGTTACTCCGTCGATGGAGCCGTGCTTGCCATCCAACCGGGCATTACGGGCATCATCGGCGGTAAGAAAGTATACCCGTCCGTCTCTATCAAGTTCTCTAAGGACGGCAAATCTGTAATGGCGATCGGAGATCGGGATACGAACATCGAAGTCAGGGAAACAAAGCTTGAGCCTCGATTGTTAAGTTCTATCGCCGCCGAGGGGGACGGCCGACGCAAAACCGTTTCCTTTAACGATCTACCGCCCCACTTAATCAAGGCGATTACCGTGACGGAGGACCGGGGGTTTTTTGAGCATTACGGGGTGAATTTTCGCGGTATAGCTCGCGCGGCGTGGCGACGGTATGAAGGGGACGAAAATTCACCGCTGGCCAATCAGGGCGGCTCGTCGATAACACAGCAACTGGTCAAGAACCTTTTCCTGAATCGTGAGCAGGGATGGGAGCGGAAAATACCAGAGGCATATATGTCGGTGATCCTGGAAACAAGGTTATCGAAACGGGAGATCTTCACACTCTACGCAAATCAGATATATTTGGGACAACAATCGGGCGTTTCCATTTACGGAGTTGGTGAGGCATCGAACGCATATTTTGGTAAAGATGTGTCACAGTTAACGCTACCGGAAGCGGCATTTCTCGCGGGGATCATTAGAAGCCCTAATCGTTACAGCCCCTACAAGAATCCTGATCGTGTAAAGGAACGTAGAAACCAAGTGCTTGAGTCCATGTTTGAGGCCGGGGAAGTAACTGAGGCCCAGCTCGAATCAGGGCGCGCTGCACCCCTTGAGCTGCGACAGATATCCCATACCAAAGATCTGCAGGGCATGCCGTACTTTACCCAGTACGCTATAGAGGAGCTTCCCAAACACGTCTCGGATCCGGAAGCTCTGCAGCATCTTCGCGTTTACACGTCCATAGACCCAGACCTACAAAGAATGGCGTATGAGATCGTGAATAAAAGGCTGGCGAGTATCGACCGATATTTTCCCAAAAAGCCAAAGGGTAGTTTAAATGCAGCCCTGGTGGCAATTAGGCCGAAAACGGGAGAGATTGTCGCCATGGTCGGTGGCCGTGATTACCTCGCCAACCAGTTCAATAGGGCTACGGATGCAATGCGGCAGCCCGGGTCGGTATTCAAACCGTTCGTTTATGCCGCCGCCATCAACTCCGCGTACGACTCGAGCTCACGTCAGTTCACTGCCGCATCCGTCTTTAAAGACGAGAAAAAAACTTTCACCTTTAATCAGGACACGTATTCGCCCGGCAACTATGGTGATTTCTTTTCGAACCAGGAAACCACGTTGAGAGACGCACTGGTGAAGAGCAAGAACGTAATCACCGTTGACATTGCAATGCAGGTGAACATCGGCAAGGTTATGAATCTGGCGACTAAGGCCGGCTTACCAAAAGTTGAGAAGGCGTACCCGTCGATGGCGCTTGGCACGGCTGAGGCCACCCCCCTTCACGTCGCTACTGCTTACACGATGTTTGCCAACTTGGGAGACCGTGTTCTTCCAACACCGATCACAGCGATCGCGGCAGGCGATGGACGTATCATTTCTGCGCCAGTACCGGATAGAAAGAACGTGGTCCGTCCCGATGTGGCTTATGTGATGAATGACATCATGAAGGATGTCATTAATCGGGGTACCGCCGCGCAGGCACGCGAATGGGGATTACGCAATACACCCGGCAAGGCAGCCATCGCAGGTAAGACCGGTACGTCTCGCGATGGCTGGTTTGCAGGTTTTACCCCGGAGCTAATCTGCGTCGTTTACGTAGGCTTCGACAATGGTGATGACCTGGGAATGAAAGGGTCGGACTCTGCAATGCCGATATGGGCTGATTTCATGCAAGAGGCATTGAGACTGCATCCGGAGTGGAGTGGCGACTGGCCGATGCCGGCCAACCTGCGAAAGGCTGAAATAGACATCCGTAATGGCTCGTTAATAAGGGAGCTTGATCCGTCGGTTACACCAACGCCCACGCCGGTACCAGTCCGTTCGAAGGAGCCAAACGCGCCGGCGTACTACGAAGAGCCTTATATAGAACCCAGGGAGTTATTTGTTACTAATGTCCCGCCAGAGTTTCGCCGGGTCGAGTTTTTTATAGCAGGGACCGTTCCGAACCGCACTCTGATCACCGTTCCGGATGAAACCGTTTATGAAGACAATGGTACCCCTCAACCGACGCCTACGCAAACACCATTCTCGGGCACGTGGCAGGAAGATGCAGAGTCCGCGCGAGATCCAGATCGACCAGTTTCCGGGCCTACGCCCAGACCGCAAGCCCGCGGGAACGTAGTCGTGATGGTTTGTCCACTAACCGGAATGCGGGCTACGGCTAATTGCAGGGATCAGGAAGCTAGATCGTTTAGATCAGGTGCCGAGCCTAAGGAATTCTGCACATTTCACCGGTAGGCGCGCCTGCGCATGTAATGAGAGGACGCGAAACGTATTACCTTTTGGCGTCCTTTTGTTTGACCTAGTTCATATCCAGGCTTTTCACCAGGAATGCGTAAATGTCCGTCACCTCTTCGATCTGTTTCGACGTTGGTTTACCAGCGCCGTGACCGGCCTTGGTTTCGATCCTGATTAGGATGGGAGCATCGCCCGCCTGCGCCGCCTGCATGGCAGCAGCGTACTTAAAACTATGAGCCGGAAAAACACGGTCATCGTGATCGGCTGTAGTGACTAGCGTGGGCGGATATTTAGTACCGGGCTTTACATTATGATACGGCGAATATGCATACATAGCCTTGAAATCTGTCGGATCGTCCGGTGAGCCGTAATCGGATGTCCATGCCCATCCGATAGTAAACTTTGGAAAGCGCAGCATATCCATTACACCAACGGCCGGCAGAGCGGCCCCAAACAGGTCGGGCCGCTGGTTCAGCACCGCACCGACCAGTAAACCACCGTTCGATCCGCCCTGGACGGCCAGTTTCTTTTTAGAAGTGTAGTTATTGTTAATAAGGTATTCGCCCGCGGCTATAAAATCATCAAATACATTTTGTTTCTTGAGCCGTGAGCCACCTTCCCACCACGTCTTTCCATACTCACTGCCGCCCCGAATATTGGCCAAAGCGTAAATACCACCCATCTCGAGCCAGGCGATCCGTGCCACGGAAAACCCCGGCGTTGAGGCAATGTTAAATCCACCGTACCCGTAAAGGATCGTGGGATTATTTCCGTCAAGCTTCATCCCCTTTTTATAGGTTATGAACATCGGGACCCTAGTTCCATCCTTGCTTGTATAGAAAACCTGCTCGACCTGAAACTGGGTTGGATCAAATTTGACCTTCGCCTGACGAAATACCTTACTGCTGCCGGTCCGCATGTCATAGTGATAAATGGTCGGCGGTGCATTGAAACTCGAATAACTGTAAAAAGTCTCAGTGTCCTTTCGTCGGCCGCCAAATCCGCCTGCCGAACCTATGCCCGGCAGTTCTACGTCACGCACAAAACGACCGTCTCTTTCATATATCTTGATCCTCGTGTAGGCGTCCTTCATGTAGTTGAGAACGAACTGATTATTTATGAACTGAACACCATTCAGAGTGTCGACGGATTCAGGCACTACTTCTATCCATTCGGGGCCCTTGCCCAGGACATCGACCTTGACGACCTTACCTCTTGAAGCCCCTTTGTCGGTCCTAAAATAAAAAACCGAACCGTCGTTTCCTATGAATGAATAGCTATTCTTAAGGTCGGTAACCAAAGGCGTGATAGGGGATTTGGAATTAGTTAGACGCTTGAAATAGACCATATTCATTCGTTCGGTGCCCTTTCCGACCGAGATGAGAAGCCACTTACCGTCTTCCGAAACGTTTCCGCTCACAAAGTACTCTTTGTTGTCTGGCCGTTCGTAAATCACCTGGTCCTCAGATTGAGGGGTGCCGAGCTTGTGAAAGTACAGCTTTTGAAAAAATGTGTTCGACTTGAGCTCACTGCCTTTCTCTACCGGAGCGTAGCTGCCATAAAAGAATCCCGAATTATCCTTTAGCCAGGAAAAGCTCCCATATCGATTTGGTGCAAGCGTATCCGGCAGCAATTTCCCCGTCGCCACTTCCATTACTTTCCATTCAGACCGATCTGATCCAGCGATAGCGACGCTATAGGCCCACAGCTTGCCGTCATCGGTAAACGAGGAACCGCCCAGAGCGGCTGTTCCATCCACCGAGAGTTTGTTCGGATCAAAGAACACTTTTCCCGGCTCATTGATCGATGAGGTCTTGTATATGACACTTTGATTCTGCAGGCCGTCATTCTTTGAATAAACATAGAAATTGTCGGTGATCTTCGAGGGTGCCGAATACCTCTCGTAATTCCAAATCTCCGTCAGCCGTGCCTTGATGGCCTGCCGCTGTGGAATAGATGCCAAATATGAATCCGTTAATTTATTTTGAGCGGCGATCCATGCCTTGGTCTCAGCAGAATCTGTTTCTTCCATCCAACGGTATGGATCCGCCACTTTCGTGCCATGGTAATCATCTATCTGGTCGGACTTGCGCGGCTTGGGATACTCGAATTTCCACTGTGCCGACAGGGTAGCCGACAAAGCAGCGCACACGATCAGAAAGGCGATAGTTCTCTTAAGCATAAACTGGGTACTCCTGAACAAAGGTTTGCAGACGAGTATAGAACGCAGTTTATAAAAACTAAAGCGAAACGTGGCCTTGAACTACATTTCTGGTTAGAAAACCGGCAAGTTATCTTCAACGACTGTTTTGGAGCTGCCGCTGCCTATCGTCGAGGTCACACCGGAGGGAAGCCAGCTCTTACGCTCGTAAAGCGCCTTTTCGATGTTTTCCTTAGTTTGTGGTCGTGCCAGCAGGTATCCCTGGCCGTAATCGCAGCCAAGGTTTTGCAAGAGTGAGAGTTGAGCTTCTGTTTCGATGCCTTCCGCTATGACTTTCTTTTTTAGACTTTTTGCAAGCGAGACGATGGTCTGGAGGATCTCTGAATTCTCGCCGCTTTCACCAACGCTATATACAAACGAGCGATCGATTTTAAGCGTGTCGAACGGCAGCCTGTGAAGGTAGCTGAGTGATGAATATCCGGTTCCGAAATCGTCAATGCTTAATTGCACGTCCAGTTGCTTTAATCGATTGAGAACGTTGATCGTGTGTTCAGCATTCTCCATGGCCGCGCTTTCCGTTATTTCAAGCTTGAGCGTTGCGGGGGATATCTTCGAAACAGCTAAGGCGTTCTCAACGTCATCGATCAGGTCATCATTAGAAAGATGTTTACCGGAGATGTTGACGCTCACGATCAGATCTTTATGAGCGGGGCTGATCTTTTGCCAGTTAGCGAGCTGGCAGGCCGTGTGCTGGAGTATCCAAATGGTCATCGGAAGGATCAATCCGGACTCTTCGGCGATAGGTATAAACTTATTCGGTGGAATGTTGCCAAATTCGCTATGATGCCATCTCAAAAGGGCTTCAAATCCAAGTAATCCGCCGTCCTGCAGCGAGATCAGAGGCTGATAGTGCATCGACAATTCGCCCCTGTCGATTGCATGCCGAAGATCGTTTTCGAACTGAACTCTCTCGAGAAATCTTACTCGAAGTTCCTTAGTAAAAACCGCGACACCGGAATTCTTCTCTTTTGCATAGTGCATCGCAATATCGGCGTCGCGGAGAACCTCTTCGGGCGTGGTGTATTCGGCATCGCACGGGGCGATCCCAATATTAACGCTGATCGAAATGTTATTACCACTTAAAGAAAATGGCTGAGCGATGCTCTCAAAGATACGTCTTGCAACTTTCTGCGCTTTACCTACCGAAGTTAAGTTCTTGAGAATTATGGCAAATTCATCGCCACCGATTCGCGCAACCAGATCAGTCGGATTTATCATCCGGACAAATCTCTTCGCTGCCACCATCAGAACCTTGTCACCAAGCGTGTGGCCCAGGCTGTCATTTATGTTCTTGAATTTTCTAATGTCCAAAAACAGTACGTGAAACGTTGCTTTCGGATCGTCTTTGTAGTCATCGATAAGCTGCCGAAGCATATCGCCAAACTGCTTGCGGTTTGGTAAGTCAGTGAGGGAATCGTATAAAGCGGCGTGCTGAAGATCCTTTTCACTTTTTCTCAGTGCCTCATTGGCTCGCTCTTCCTTTTCGAGGGTTAGGGCAAGCTGCGCGGCATGCTTCTCGGCCTCCCGTCTGCGTTCACGCTCGGCCCCGGCTTTTTCGCGTTCCGCGGCCTCGGCTAAGTGCATCGCATCTCTTACTTCGCCGATGGATTGACGATAACTGAGGTAGGCAATGCTTAAAGCCAGAAAAGCTATTGCCCCGGTTACGATATCGCCAAAGTTGATCAGCTTAAATACCAGTCCGGCAAGGCCGGCCCCCACGATCTGGGTCATGGAACTTGTAAAGCAGTCTCGCCGCCAAGTAGCCCAGACATTGGATCCATCCTTGAGAGATAGAAAGACTGCGGCAAGAATCGAAGAGATCGTGAATTGCGCAATGGCCACGCTGCCCAACGTTACGATCAAATGCTGCGTACTCTCGGGTGGTGAAGCTAACAACCAAACGTGTGGAATGTTTGTCCAAATGAAGTATGTCAACGCCGTTGAGATTCCGTTGATCGACACATTTGTGGGAATCATCAACGAACCGAACGAGTGACCCCGAGAACGCAGATAAAGACAATTAGCAAGCGTTTCGACAAACGCTACCGCAACGGCGGCCGAACCACCATAAAGCAGGAAGGCAAGGAAAATGGATGCGTCGGCGAAGCTGATGGCGAAACGTGAACGCGGCAAGGCGATGCTCAAGCGCGGCGATACCACGCCAGCAAACACCAGGATCATGAGGAAGCCCCAGCTAAATGCATTTTCGGGCAGGTTAGCGGTTGCTATCGTAAAAGCAATGGCTCCTGTAAGGATGACGAGTCCTTTGGTGTACTTGGAAAGCGTTTCTCTGCTCATACGGAAGGAGGAGGTGCCAGGCGGGGGGCGCAAGTACAAATGTACCTACGACAATAGTTTAACACGTTAAACGAATAAAATGTAAATAAAAAAACGGCGTCGAGAAAAGCATGATGGATACGAACTATACACAGGCATTGTGTATAAAAAGTATTCATTTTCGCAAACTACTGCAACGTCACGAATTAACGGCGAACATACGTGAAAGTGAGTACCAGGTATCCAAAGCGCTCGCGCCCCTACTCTCTTCCGCGAAAAAAAGCTGGCGCGGACATAAACCTTTTAATTAAATGTATTTACAAGGCCGCATCGGCTCTGGCATCGCATGGCATGCCGGTTGTAATACTAGGGCATAACAAGGCGGTCAGCTAGAAAATTGAATAAACTTTGGAGAAGAATAATGAAAAAAACACTCACAGCCATCACATTAGCTCTTATGTTAACGGCCAGCTCAACTTTTGCACACGGCGGCATTCGGGTTTCGGACAAACGTGTCCAGACGTGTCAAAGTGCTGAAACGGACGGAATCATAGTTTTCGGCAAGAACGGCATCATCGTGTTCGGCGCCGCAATCCAAGCCATAACCGGGATCATCGTGTTTGGTGCTAAAGAATCATCCACCTGTACAGAAAGCACGGTTACCAAGAATGGCATCATCGTATTTGGTTAAGAGTTTCCAACCGGGGGGAAGCAAGGCGGCCTTTTCGAATCACCGAGGGGCCGCTTTTCCCTTATTGTCATGCCGGTCTAACAACCTCCGAAGCGTTTCAACTGCCTGCGGAAGCACTTCCATCACCCGGGCGACATCCTCTTCCGAATTAAAACGCCCGAAACTGAATCTGATCGCTCCACGAGCCATCTGGTCGTTAAGGCCAAGGGCTTTTATGATCGGTGACGGCTCGAGAGACCCGGACGAACATGCCGACCCGGTCGAGACGGCGACACCTTGCAAATCGAGATTGATCAGCAACCCTTCGCCTTCGATCGATCCGAAAGAAATATTGGAGATGTTGGCCAACCGGCTTTGTCGATCACCGTTAATGACCACACCGGGAATCAATGCCAATACCTCGGCCTCAAGACGATCTCTCAAGCGGCGAACCCGTTCCTGGACCGTTTCGTTCTCGAACCGGGCGATGTCGCAAGCCTTTCCAAATGCTGCGATGTGCGGAACCGATTCTGTACCGCCCCGGCGTTCACGCTCCTGATGCCCGCCGATATTTTGCGGATGCAGCCGTACCCCACGTTTAACATAGAGAGCACCGACACCCTTTGGTGCGTACATTTTATGGGCTGATAGTGTCAGCAGATCACAACCAAGCTCTTTAACATCGATTTTGACCTTTCCCGCCGCCTGAACAGCATCGGTATGGAACCAGATCTTTTTTCCCGTTTCGCGAAGCGACCGAACGAAGCTGCCGATCTCCCGAACGGGTTGGAGCGTCCCGATCTCGTTATTAGCGGTCATGATCGATATCAACACAGTCTCGTCGGTTACAGCCGCCTCGATGTCTTCCATCCTCACGATGCCGTTGCTATAGACCGGCAGATAGGTCACAGAGTAGCGTTGGCTTTCCAGGTCCTCGCAGACGTTTCTCACACCTGGATGTTCAATGGAAGAGGTAATGATATGCCTGCCAAGCTTAGGGTTTGCTTCCAAGAGGCCCCGAATCGCCAGATTATTGGCCTCGGTGCCGCCGGAAGTGAAAACGATCTCGTTTGGACTTGCATTTATCAGGTCCGCGACCTGATGGCGCGCCTTGTCGACTGCTGCGCGAGCCTCTTGTCCGAAATAATGAATGCTCGACGCATTGCCGAATTTCTCCGTCAGGAAAGGCATCATGGCCTCGACGACCTCCGGAGCGACCGGCGTTGTAGCACTATTATCCAGATAAACTCGGCGGAACATACAGGTATCTTAACTCGTTATGATGTTGCCGAAAACAAAGCTTGTGAGATACATTTAAACTCGTTTTATCGGTTCTGCATCAAAGCCTAAGCGATCTCGCCAGGCATAAAACAATGGATTTTGCGACAAAAGAAATTTTCAAGCGTTACGCGAGCATTTTGGTCGGCAAACCGATCTCACCCGTTTTTCTTAACATACTCGTTACCAGCGTGTGTGATATGCGATGCACACATTGCTTTTTCACGGAGGAGTTGGATGACCGGCCCCGTAAAAAGCTGCAGATGAAGACCCACGAAATCGCCCGCATCTCGGAAACGCTCGGCGGAAATCTTGGTGTCCTCGTGCTCGCCGGCGGTGAACCGTTTACCCGCAAGGATCTGCCCGAGATAGTTAGAGCCTTTTACGAAAATAATAAACTCGACTCGGTATACCTCATGTCGAATGGCCAGATCCATCCGCGGATCTTTCCCGACGTGGCCCGGATCATGGACGAATGTCCGAAACTGAACGTCAGCGTAGCTCTCGGCATTGACGGTATGAAGGATGCTCATGAAAAGATCCGACGTAAAGAGGGAAGCTGGGACAAGGCGATCCACACGGCTCGAACCCTGCAGCAAATGAAGCGTGAGCAATATCCGCAGCTTGATATCCAGACCTGCACATGCGTCATGCGCTCGAACGAAGACACGATCTTCGATTGGTACGATTTCCTTAAATACGACCTGAAGCCGGATAAGGTGAATATCAATTATATCCGCCCGCCGTCGGCAGACCCCAACGAGCTTAATTTTGACCATCAGCGTTACAGCCAGCTTTCGCAGATGATCCTCGATGACACTAAGAATGCCGTGCTCAAAAACAATTACGGCGGAAAGTCGGGGTTCTTTAAAGCTGCGGTCGATATCTACATGCATGATGTCATCGCGAAAACCAAGGAAGAGAACAAAGCCCAGCTGAAATGCTATGCAGGCAGTGCGGGTGCCGTGATCTACGATAACGGCGTTCTATCCTCGTGTGAGAATAAGCCGGACGTGCTTAGCCTTCGCGACTATGACTGGGATTTCCAGGCCGCCTGGAAAACGGACCTGATGAAAGTCCGCCGGAAGGAGGCTAGCGCCGGCTGTTATTGTACGCATGAGTCAAACTGTTTCTACCCATCGCTGCCGTTGAACCCGGGTCATCTCATCAAGATCAAGAGGCTCGAGGGCCAGATGAAAAAGGCCGCGAAGGAAATGGCGGGTTTTGCAGCGGCACGTGAGATTGCGCTAAAGGCATAACAATGTTGACGTACACCGCGGCTTACAAATTTATGGAGGAGGGTGTCCATGGAGAGGTGCTGGACTTTCCGGGCGCGATCACTTGCGGAAAGGACGTCGACGAAGCGAGGCAGCTGCTCGCGGGAGCCTTAGTCGACATGGCGGAAACGAACCTGTTACTCGGCGAAAAGCTCCGGGTGCCCGATGCGTCAATTTCCAGTGCCGATTCGGATCTGGAGGAACCCATCCATCTGATACTTAGCGCCTCGTCGAGGTTTACCGTGGTGCCCGACGTCATCCATGAAGCGGCGTAAGCTTTTGCGACACTTGAACCAGCAAGGCTGTCGATTACTGAGAGAAGGCGGAAGTCATTCGATCTGGCAGAATCCCAATAATAAGAAGCGGGCCGCAATCCGCGGCACAACGAGATAAACGAATACACGGCGAACAAGATCTGTCAGCAGCTCGAAGTACCAAATCCTTAATGCAGCCAAACACTCCTAAAATCCTGATCCTTTCTTCGGATACCGGCGGCGGACACCGCTCGGCTGCGAAGTCTATTGCCGATGGCCTGCAAAAATTTTGGCAGGGTGAATCGGCCGCTGTTCGCACGATAAAGGCAGTAGAGGAATCGCACCACATCACCGGGAAGCTCGTCCGTGTATACAACTGGACGCTGCAAAACAAGCAGCATTGGATGAAGTATATATACTGGGCCATGAACAAGATCCGCCCGGAAACACGCGAGTTTTTTTATAAACGCTGCTATGGATACGTCAGGGCACAATTTGATAAATGGTGCCCGCACATCGTCGTAAGCGTTCACCCGCTTACCCAGCACCTGATTGCACGTATTCTTAAAGAACTTAATCTCGCCGATCAGGTGCCGCTGGTTACGGTGGTGACCGATCCGTGCTACGGGTTTTGGAAAGGGTGGGCATGCGACGATGTATCCCTGTACCTTGTGGCCAATGACGAGGCCCGTCGGCAGCTGCTCGACTATGGCATCCTCCCCGAAAAGATCAAGGTCTCGGGAATGCCCGTCAACCCGAAGTTTCGAGAGGTGGATGAAAAGGATGCTCAGAACGCCCGAAGGATATTTGGGCTCGATCCAGACAGATTCACCGTGTTCGTCAACGCCGGCCTGATGGGCGGCGGGAATATACCTAAAATTTTCAAAGAACTAGTACGCGGGGAGCTTGATGTTCAGGCGATCTTTCTTGCCGGCAAAAACGATGAGCTGCGGCGCGAGGCGGAAGAGATCGCCAAAGGTGCCAATTTCCCCGTAAAGGTCATTGGATATTCTGACGAGATCGAAAAGCTGATGCAGTCGGCAAACGTCATGATCTCCAAGCTTGGCGGGCTTACGACCTTTGAAGCATTAGCCTGCCGTTTACCCATCATTGCCGATGGCACCACCGAGCCTATGCCGCAGGAAGCGGGTACCGTAAAGCTCATTGAAAGCCGCGGTGCCGGTGTATTGCTTAAACGTTCTATAGACATTGTTCCTACCATTCAAAATCTTCTTCGTGACAACGGCGATTATTCGCGGATGAAAGCCGCAACCATCGGCCTCACCATGCCAAACTCAACCGAGCAGATCGTACGCGAGATAAACGCCATGCTTCCGCAGTCCTTCCGCGAGAACCGGGCGGCTGCCTGATCCCTTTTCTTTCGCGAGCGCTTGTCAGTCCTTTTGGTTTTATTTAACCTTTTCATTTGTCATCGACGTTTCAAACTCAGCGGAGAAATACGATTTGACCTTATTATTAGACGGAAAACGTGCGTTTATCTCCGGCGGAACGCGCGGTATCGGTGCTGCGCTGTGTGAGGTCTTTGCCCGGGAAGGCGCCGATATCGCCTTTAACTACAACTCCCGTGACGACCTGGCAGAAATCGTACGCGGAAAGATCGAAGCCCACGGCCGCCGAGCCCTTAGTTTCAAGACCTCGGTTACCGATCGATATGGCATGAAGCACATTGCCCGAGAGATCAAAGAGGCTTGGGGTTCCATAAACGTTCTTGTCAATAATGCCGCTGTAAACAAAGCCGACAACTTTGCCACCACTACCGATAAGAGCTGGGATTGGGTCGTCGACACCAATGTCGGCAGCCTTTTTGCCGTGACCAAGCCCTTTTACAAGCAGATGATCCGAGAGCGGGGCGGGTCGATCTTGAACATCACGTCTGTTGGCGCGATCCGAAGCCTGCCCACATCGGTACACTACGCCACGTCCAAAGCGGCTATGATCGGTTTTACCAAATGCCTAGCTCGCGAAGCCGCTAATTTTGGCGTATCGGTCAATGCGATCGCGGCGGGTATCTTTGATACCGATCTTGCCAATACCTTGCCTGAAAGGCTGCTGCAAATGCACGATTTTTGGGTTTCCAAAGGAAGACTTGGAAAACCCGAGGAACTCGCCGAATATGCTGCCTTTATGGCCAGCGATCGCAACAGCTTTATGAATGGCGAGGTAGTCATTGTAGACGGCGGAGGTGTCACATAAGGCAAGTTCCTGGTAGCACCCCCTTCCCCGCTCACAGCTATTCCGCCGCAACGAAGTTTACTTCGGATAGTTCGCCGACCAACTGCACCACCCGTGCCGCAAACCGATATCGTTTTGAAGAAACGCGGATGGTGTGCGTCTCGCCCGTCCGCACCTCGTCGAACGAATAAAACCCAAACGAGCTGGTCGTAACGCTCCGCACGACGCCGAGCGAATCGGTGATCGACACAATCGCGTTTCGAACGCCGCGGCCGTCAGGGGTTGTTACGCGTCCCGACACTGTTACATTCGTAACAGGCGGACTGCCGGTAGGGTCGCGTTTATAATATATTTCTGAGTTCCCATCACGATGGTCTTCCCATACAACATGCACAACTGACCCGGATACTGCGACAGAAGGATTCCATGAATTAGCAGAGCTATTCGTCAGCCGTGTATCTGCTCCCCAGCTTACGCCTCCGTCTGTCGAGGGTTTGAAGTATATCTCCGGGTTCCCGTCACGCTGGTCCCACCATACAACATGCACAACCGACCCGGATGCTGCTATAGAAGGAGTCCATGAACCACCGGCGTAATTCGTCAGCCGTGTATCTGCTCCCCAGCTTACCCCTGCGTCTGGTGAGCGTTTGTAGTATATCTCCCTGTCCCCGTCACGAAAGTCAACCCATACAACATGCACAACCGAGCCGGATACTGTGACTGAAGTAAGCTGTGAAGCAGCAGCGTTATTCGTCAGCCGTGTGTCTGTTTCCCAGCTTACGCCCCCGTCTGTCGAGCGTTTGTAATATATCTCATCGTTCCCGTCACGATTGTCATACCATACAACATGCACAACCGAGCCGGATACTGTGACAGAAGGATACTCTGACAAAGCAGCGTTATTCGACAGCCGTGTATCTGTTTCCCAGCTTACGCCCCCGTCGGTTGAGCGTTTGGAGTAGATCTCCCGGTTCCCGTCACGGTCGTCCCTCCATACAACGTGCACAGCCGAGCCGGAAACTGTGACAGAAGGAAACCTTGACTGAGCCGCGTTATTCGTCAGCCGTGTATCTGTTTCCCAGCTTACGCCCTCATCTATCGAGCGTTTGTAATATATCTCATCGTTCCCGTCACGATTGTCATGCCATACAACATGCACAACCGAGCCGGATGCTGTGATAGAAGTAGAGAATGAACCAGCAGCGTTATTCGTCAGTCGCGTATCTGCAGACCAGATTACGCCCCCGTCTGTTGAGCGTTTGTAGTATATCTCCCAGTTCCCGTCACGCTCGTCAAACCATACAACATGGACCACATTTGCGCTTGCTGCGATACACCACGCACTATTGGAACCAGATGTAAATGAACGAGCAGGGTCATTGGTCAGCCGCACATCCGGCTGCCATTGGGGGTGGACAGTTAGTAGTGAGCAGATAATAGTTAATACTAAGAACAAAAGTTTTTTCATTTTATTAAGACTGCCTTTCTGGTTTCGGAGAATTCTCCGGTTGTTAGTTTATAGGTCGCCGTCGAGACAAGGCGCCTGAACTTGAATCGACTAGTGTTTCTTAACGGCTGAGGTTGCCGCCTAAGCTTCCAACAGATGTCGAACACCGACGATGAAAATCTCAGCCTCAGAAAACCAACTTTGTATCGTACTCGCGCAGCCATCGCGGCTACGGCTTGCGCGAATAGACCAGGTCACCCAGGCTAATGTAGCCGACGATCTCTACACGGCTGCCGTCACGGTGCCGCGAGAGTTTCCAAACAGGTATGACGTCTTGATCAACGTGCAGGGTGAAGCCCAGGGCCGCAGGGGAAACGGGAGCGATCATGACCACCTCCGTCTCATGCATGATGCCCTCTGTCCCGATCACGTCTTGACCGCGCAGTTGAACCGAGACGATGTTGCCGTTGCTGTCGGTATTCACCCGAAGCATGATGTCGTCGGTTAATTTATAGCCCGTGTCCAGGGTGACGATCGCGCACGGGTCGTGTCGTGGAAACCAGGCGCTGTAAGTGCCATCTTTGGTTTCGGCAGAGCAGGTAGGCAAGTACGTGGGGGACGTGAAGACATAGTTGTGCGCGGCAACGTCAACCTTGTAAATGACCGGCTTGGGCTTCCCCTTCTGGGCCGCTGCGTTTCCAACGGCGAAAAGCAGACAAAGCATCAAGCCTGTCATGCGAAATTTAGAGTGAGCCTTTCTCATCGATGTATTCATTTGTTTCTCCTTCAAAAATGTATTCATGGTTTCGCCTTCAAATATTCCATAGCCGCGTATGCGTATTCGGGGCAGCTTATGCATATTGCTCCGGCCATCGATTTGTGATATGTTCGCTGACAAATCCTTACCGGCTTGCCGAAGCTCCCTATCACACGGTGGCGGATAATAATGGTCCAAAACTGGCCTGAAAGACCTTTGGAAAAGATTAGATTTTGGTGAGGTTTTCGTGGGTGTGACTTTGAACACGCGATCAAACCGTTTCTATGAGTTCGGCCCCTTTCGCCTGGAAGCATCGAACCATCTGCTGCTGCGCGCCGGAGAGCCATTGCCGCTTCCGCCCAAAGCGATAGACTTGCTGGTGCTGCTTGTAGAAAGCCGGGGAAACGTCCTCTCCAGAGACGATCTGATAATACGACTTTGGCCCGACACGTTCGTCGAAGAGAACAACCTGAGCTACAACATCTCTGTGCTGCGGAAGGCGCTCGGTGAGGGCTCTAACGGGGAGCGATACATTGCGACGGTGCCGAAGCGCGGTTACCGATTTGTCGCGCCTGTTGCTGCGGTTGTTGACGAAGATGTTGATTTGGTAGGGCCATTGCAAACCAAGTCTCATTTGAGAAACCAAGGCTTACATCCCGACCGACGTATGCTTGCGATTGCTTTAGCAGCGCTCGGCGTTATTATCGCGGTCGCGGTCTTTGGCGTTTACAAGTTCGTCGACCGCAACGCCACTGAGGAAGACCCTCGAACTGCCTCCGCGGCCCCGCCGACCGGTGCTCTGAGAACTACACAGATCACCGCGTCAAAAGGCATCGATGTTGACCCTGCTTTTTCGCCAGACGGGAGTCACATCGCTTACAGTTCAAACCGCAGCGGAAAATTTGAGTTGTACATCAAGTCGCTGTCTGCCGGCGGTCGTGAAGTTCAAATCACGGATGACGGAGAAGAGAATATTCAGCCGGCGTGGTCGTCCGACGGTCGACTGATCGCGTATCACTCAAGAAACCGCCAGGGACTCTGGGTCATGCCGGCCTTTGGAGGCGTTACGAAACAGCTTACCGAGTTCGGCTCGAACCCGGCATGGTCCCCTGTTGGTACTCTAATCGCGTTCCAATCATCCTCTCGTCCCTCGGTCATCTGGGTCATCGACATAAATGGCGACCCGCCGCGCCAGGTTACCCGACCGGGGGCGCAGGTGGGAAAGAACATCACGCCGGCGGCCGGACACGTTTTTCCCTCGTGGTCTCATGATGGTCATCGCATCGCGTTTCATACCGACGAAGCGAGCAGCCAACTTTGGGCGGTAACTGTGGGAGGGGACACGTTGATTTCTATCTCCAATTCATTGCCCTTTACCAGTCCGCCGCGCATGTATCCGGTATTTTCACCCGACGGCAAAGGCGTCTATTTCAGCGGTGGCAATGTGCTGTGGAGGGCACTTCTTGACGCAAACGGCGAAGCCACCGGTGAACATTTTCAACTTGCAGATCTGGGGGGTGTGACGATGAGTCACTTAGCCATTTCGCGTGATGGAAACAGGATCGCGTATAGCGCACAGTCAATGTCAGGTAACCTTTGGAGCGTTTCTACCTCAAGCGATGCTGCTGAGTCGGGTGAACAGCCAGTGCCGCTCACCGATGACGTAAACGTTGTCAATACGCAACCTGCTTTTTCTCCGGATGCGCAGCAGATCGCTTTCAGAAAATTTGTCAGGGGACCAGCGGCGGGGTCTGAAATTTGGTTAATGGATGTGCAAGGAAAGAATCAAAAGCAACTGACCGATATCCCCAAATTCGCTCTGCTTCAGCCCGAGTGGTTTTCCACGGGGGATTACATCGCTTTTCGATCCAACATCCAGGGCCACTACAGTGTTTGGGCCGTGCCGAGCAAGGGCGGGAAAGAAAAACTTCTCGTAGATGTGGGGCGTAGTCTGGAATATGCGCGCTTGTCGCCGAACGGAAAAGAGATCGCCTTTCATCATCCAGACGATGGCATCCTCAACATCTGGGTAGCGCCGGTCGGAGGCGGCGAGCCAAGGCAGTTAACATTTGACCGGGGATCGATGGCTTACCCAGCCTGGTCGCCGGACGGCGCGTGGCTCGCCTTCCAGGTCCAGCGTGGCAATGACACACACATCTTCATTATGCCGAGCAGCGGCGGCGAACCTCAGCAGTTGACCTTCGATGCGGGCGAAAGTTCCCCGTACAGTTGGTCACCTGACGGCGATAAGATCGCTTTTACCGGATACCGGAACGGCAAGTGGGACCTGTGGTGGGTCTCGCGTTCAACAAAAGAACAAAAGCGATTGACGAATTACGCGAGCTCAGGTTTGTCTGGTGTGAGCACTCCCGTGTGGTCACCCTTGGGAGACCGAATCGTCTATGCGCACACCGAAACGACAGGCAACATTTGGATTATGGAACTCAGATAGACTGATATTCTCCCCTCGGCTTTGAATACTTCTCCGTCGCGAACCACAGGCTCCCGAGACAGCAGCTGCGGTTAGGTGAGCGGGACGAAGCGTTCCGATGGTTCAGGCGGTGTTACGATAACCGCGATTTCGGCTTTTATTCTCTGATCGCAGACCCGGCACATGTAGACCTGCTCGACGATCCCAGATTCCTAGAATTGTCGTCCTTCTTATTGAACGGAAGTTAAACCCTCTGTACGCCTACAGCTACTTCTCCAGCCTTTCCTTGGCCCGGTCGATAAACACCTTTATCATCTCGGCTATTTTTTTACTCATCTCATTGCTGATGAGCGTCTCACCGGCGAGGCCGGCGAGGTAATGAAGATCGCGAGCGGATTTACGCCGGAGCTCGACCATCTGCGTAAAGTGGACGATCGTATGGTTTTTTGCCTTCGAAAGGAATTCGGCTGAGTAACGCAGAAAGTTCTGTGTTTCCACCGCTACGGGCGACCACTCGACCCGCTCGTCGGTGTTCTCGGCTAGCTCGACCGCAAATTTTTGCAGCATCGGGCCGATGAACGGGATCTCGGCCTGAATTTTCCAATGTGCGACACCTTTCGCATCAGTGTATATCTGCCGTATGCCGGGCATCAGCTCGGCAAAATTCGTGACGTCCAGAAAGAACTCGCGAGCTTTCTCGGCGCTGGTTCTCAGCTCAATATCGTTTGTATAACCCGCCTTGATCGTGAACACTAGAATACTCCGCTAAAAGCTACTGCATTAAAGAATGGTCTTGTGTTGGCCCGCGTCATTCCGCGGTAAAAAGGGTCTTCGGCAAACAGGACAACGTGTCCGCGGCCCATGGACTCGTCGATGACGTAAGCTGTGCCGCTTAAAAGCCGCTCGGTATTGCCTTCCCACACGAAACCTGAGATGGTCAGAGGCTTTTTGGGGTTGGCGTCGAATACCAATGCGTTTGTGCCTTCTTTGGAGTACCTAAAGAAATATCCGCTCGCCAGCAGTACGGGCATTTCGTTGCGGTCCACCCCGTAGGTCAGATAGGTTGTGCGATCTACCGTTGCTCGCATGATCGAGCCGGGCAGGGGTTCAGGCACCTTATTGGCGTTTGCCGACGGTGATGCGATCGGCGGAAGGCGGGGCGCAATACCC